>SFCB01000198.1 GCA_004367505.1 Chloroflexi bacterium OHK40
CGTCCCCCATCACCGGTGGTGGAGACGCACCGATGGGGCATGTATCAGGCGGACTGGCGCAGCAGCACTGCCGACTTGCGGATGATCAGATCGACGGGGATCTGTGGCAAGGCCGGCGCCTCATTGTTGAGCAGGCGGAGCATGGCCTGGGCGGCGACCTCACCCATCTCGAATGAAGGCTGGCGCACCGTCGTGAGCGGCGGCAGCGTGTAGGCCGAGAGGAACTGGTCATCAAAGCCGACGACGGAGACATCGGCGGGGATGCGGTAGCCGTGGTTGTAGAGGCCAAGCATCGCGCCGTAGGCCATCTGGTCGTTCGCAGCGAAGACCGCGCTGAACTGCTCGCCGTTGGCCAGGAGTTGCTCGACGCAACGCAGACCAGAGCTCTCGAGGAAATCGCCAGCAACGATCAGATTGGGGTTTTCGGGCAGGCCCGCATCGGCGAGGGCACGGCGGTAGCCAGTGAGACGATCGGCGGCATCGGGGTGGCCGGGAGTACCCGCCAGGTGCGCGATCCGGGTGTGGCCCAGGCCGATCAGGTAGCGGGTTGCGCGGTAGGCGCCTTCCACGTTATCGATCGCGAGGCACTGCGTCTCAAGGCCGGGAACGCTGCGGGCCACGACCACAAGCGGCAGCTGGGCCGCCACGGCGCGGAGCTCCGCGTCCGGGATGCTACTTGCCAGCACGATCACCCCGTCCACACGGCGCTCCAGGAGCAGGTGCAGTGAGCGGGCTTCATCCTCCTGATGTTCTGAGCGCCAGTGGGTACTCGCGAACATCGGGCGATAGGCCGCATGGTCGAGCCCGCGCTCGATCCCCGAAACCATACTGGCGAAGAAGGGGCTGCCGATATCCTGCATGAGCACGCCGATCGTCATCGAGCGGCCCCGCACCAGCCCGCGGGCAACCAGGTTCGGGCGGTAGTCGTGACGCGCGATCGCCGCGAGTACGAGCGCGCGCTTGGCATCGGCCACGCGCTTGCTCCCGTTGAGCACCCGCGACACCGTGCTCGCCGAGACGCCGGCCTCCCGGGCGATATCTTCAAGCGTACTGACCTTGTTCATACCACCTGACCTGCTCGACCTGTCCACGTCGCTCGCAACCTCAGCAGAATCGCGAAAGCAAAACCGAGAACCACGAATCGCTGGAGGGCCATGCGGTGCGACCTGCATACTCAGAGAGAGCTGTTCTATTATCTTCGAAGAGGAAAGCGCTGTCAATATCCCGAACAGGCTCTTGACAGATCACCAAATGATCGAATATACTCATTCTTGCAAACGATTTCCCAGGCGCAATACCGCTTCTTCATCGATCGCAGTGGCTTCCATGGGCATACCCTCGGTAGCGTGATCGGCTGCTTTCTCACGGCATGATCCCTGCCCAACAGGAAACGGATCGCTAATGTCAACCACATTCGCGCCCCAGGATGGGAGCGTAATCGCCGCGTCTCCACGATGTCGATGGCCAGGGTAGCGCCCTTCGCCATCTTTGTGAAATCGTTTGCAAGGCCTGTCGGTGTTGAACGGCCACTCCTACCGCAAAGAGGCTCGCAATGAAGGCAAGAGGTCTCTCGCTCACGCTCCTGTTCGCCCTGTTCGTCGCGCTCCTGGCCGCCTGTGGAAGCCAGCCCGCCGCACCTGCCGGTCAGAGTGGCGCCGCAGATGCTCCCACCACCGCCGCCGCAGATGCTCCCACCACCGCCGCAGAGCTTCCCACGCCCGTGCCCATTCCCACCGAGGCCGTGGCATCCGTCGGAACCGGCGCTACCAGAATTGAGTGGTGGCACATCAACACCCAGGAGGACCAGCGCGCCGTCTGGGAGGAGATGGCGAACGCCTTTGTCGCGCAGAACCCCGACGTCTCGATCGAGATCACCGTGCTCGAGAATGAAGCCTTCAAGGCCAAGCTCGCCACCGCGATGCAGTCCGGTAACCCACCCGACATCTTCCAGTCGTGGGGTGGCGGAGTGCTCAAGCAATATGGCGACGCCGGCCTGGTACAGGATCTGAGCGCGGCACTGCAGGAGGATGGCTGGGGCGCGAGCTTCAGCCAGGGGCCGCTCGGGCTCTACACCTTTGATGGAGCGACCTACGGCGTGCCCTGGAACGCTGGCATGGTTGGCTTCTGGTACAACACCGCCCTCTTCGAGCAGGCCGGGATCAGCGCGCCGCCGACCACCTGGACGGAGTTTTTGCAGACGGTCCAGACTCTCAAGGATGCCGGTATCACACCGATTGCGCTCGGCGAAAAGGATAAGTGGCCCGGCCACTTCTACTGGGTCTACCTTGCGACGCGGATCGGTGGCCGGGAGGCCTTCGAGCGGGCCTACAACCGCGAGGGCACCTTTGCCGACCCGCCCTTCGTAGAGGCCGGTGTGCGCCTCAAGGAACTGGTCGATCTCGAGCCCTTCCAGCCCGGTTTCCTCGGCGCCGGCTATGGCGACCACCAGGCGGTAATGGCCAATGGCCAGGCCGCTATGGAGCTGATGGGCCAGTGGGCTCCCGGCGCCAACGGCGGCGTGGCCGAGGATCCTGAAGCCTACGAAGCGACCCTGGGCTGGTTCCCCTTCCCGACGATTGAGGGTGGCGCCGGGGACCCCTCCGACGCGCTGGGCGGCGGCGACGGCTTCGCCATCGGCAAGGACGCCCCGCCAGAGGCGATCGAGTTCTTGAAGTTCCTGACGAGCGCCGAGAACCAGCGAACCCTTGTGAAGGCTGGGATGGCCGGCACGCCGAGTATTGTCGCCGCCCTGGACGCCGTGGAGAGCCCGCTGCTCAGGGAGATCTTTGAGCGCGCCTCGCAGGCCAAGTACTACCAGCTCTACTACGACCAGTACCTGCCTCCGGCGGTTGGCCAGACGGTCAATGATGCCACCCAGGCGCTCTTTGCGGGCACGGCCACGCCTGAGGAGGTGGCCCGGATGATCGAGGAATCGGCCGCCTTCGAGCTGCAACCATAGTGCGCTAACGGCTGGCAGTTTTTTCCCGTATGAGGTGTGGCATGCGGCGGGGTCCCGTTCACGCCGCCGCATGCCACACAACCAGACGTAACTCACTATGGCACAGCCATCCTCTCGTGTGGCCAGGCAACTGGCCGTCTCGCAACGCTCGCGCGTGCGCTGGAGCCAGGCGGCGACGATTGCCGGTTTCCTGCTACCCGCCGCAATCCTCTACATCGGGCTGGTCTTGTTGCCCGTCGTCCAGGCGATCTACTACAGCTTCTTCTGCTGGAACGGGCTGGGTCCGCTGGAGCAGTTCATCGGCCTGGCGAACTACGTCCGCATCCTCGGTGACAGCGCCTTCCGTGGGGCCCTCGGCCACAACTTGCAGATCGTCGTCCTTTCGCTGGCTTTCCAGCTGCCCCTGTCGCTCGGCCTGGCGCTGCTGCTACGTGAGCTTGGCCGCGGGCAGGCGATCTTTCGCACGATCTTCTTCCTGCCCTGGGTGCTCTCCGAGGTCGTCACGGGCGTCATCTGGACACTCGTCTACCGGCCCCAGGGCGGCCTGATCAACGCCCTGATCCAGGCGGTTGTCCCCGGCGCTCCCGAGACGGCGTTCCTTGCCGACCCGCAGACCGTGCTCTACGCCCTGTTCGTCGTGATCACCTGGAAGTACTTCGGCTACCACATGATCCTCTACATCGCCGGGCTGCAGAACATCCCGGCGGAGATCGAGGAGGCAGCCGCGATCGACGGATGCAGCCGGCTCCAGACGCTGCGCTACATCACCTTGCCGCTGCTGGGTGGGACGATCAGGCTCTCGATCTACCTCTCGGTGCTCGGATCGCTCCAGTTCTTCGACCTGATCTGGGTGATGACCACGGGCGGGCCGGTCGGCGCCAGCGACACGATGGCCACCTACCTCTACAAATACGGCTTTCAGCGCTTCCAGCTCGGTTATGGTAGCGCCGTGGCCGCGATCCTCTTTCTGATCTGCTTCAGCTTCTCACTGGTCTACCAGCGCTTCGCTATGCGGCGCGATTTCGAGTAACGCGCGGAGGGCACCAGCGCCAGAGCCTTGCCTCACCCGCCAGGTGACGCCAGGCACCAGCCCGCTGGCTCGCGCCCCGCCAATGCCTATGATCAGCCACAATGCCCGTTCGTCCGCCTCGCCACCACGCCGGCTCGCCCCACTCTTCCAGTACCTTGCGGCAAGCCTGGTGGCACTGCTCGTTCTCATCCCACTCCTGGCCTCGGTGCTGAACGGCTTCAAGAGCAACGCCGACCTGCTGCTGAGGCCCTTCGCCCTGCCACAAACGTGGGTGTGGAGCAACTATATCAGCGTCCTCCAGAGCGCCGCCTTCTGGCGCCAGATGAGCAACAGCGTGCTGGTCATGCTTGGCACAGCGGTCGGGGTGATGGTCCTGGCCAGCATGCCGGCCTTCGTCTTCGCCCGGTTGTGCTTCCGAGGCCGGGAGCTACTCTTCAACTTCTTCACGCTGGGGCTGCTCTTCCCGATCACGGTTGCCATTCTGCCGCTCTACATCATGCTGCGCCAGCTCAACCTGCTGGATAGCCTCTGGGGGGTGATCGTGCCGCAGGTGGCCTTCGGCCTGCCGGGAAACATCCTCATCCTGCGCGGATTCTTCGCGACCATCCCGCGTGAGCTCGACGAGGCAGCCGCCATCGATGGCTGCTCGCCGGTGAGCTACTATCTGCGCATTCTGCTGCCGCTCATGCGCCCGGCCCTGGCCGCAGTGGCCGTGCTGACCATGGTGACGAGCTGGAACAACTTCTTCCTGCCCTTGCTCGTGCTCAACAGCGAGTCGCTGTATACCCTGCCCCTCGGCATCCAGCAGTTCCAGGGCCAGTTCGGCACCGACTGGGGCCGCGTGCTAGCCTTCGTCTCAATCGCCCTTGTCCCGACCATCGTGTTCTATCTGCTGGCCGAGCGTCAGATCGTGGCGGGTCTGACCGCCGGCGCCGTGAAGGGGTAGAGGAGTCTGTATGTCTGTCACGTCTGCCCGCTACCGCGATCCGGCGCTGCCGATCGCGGAGCGGGTTGCCGATTTGCTCGCCCGGATGACCCTCGATGAGAAGCTCGCCCAGCTCGGCTGCCGCTGGAGTACTGCGCTGATCAAGGACGACCAGATCGACCCCGATTTTGTCGCCGCGCAGATCCCCCACGGCATCGGCCAGGTGACCCGGATCGGCGCCTCTACCGGGCTGCACCCCCACGAGAGCGCCGCGTTGATGAACGCGCTGCAGCGCGTCGCCATCGAGCGCACCCGCCTCGGCATCCCCCTGCTCGTACACGAAGAGGCCGTTGGCGGCTACTGCGCCCGCGATGCCACCGTCTTTCCGCAGGCCATCGGCCTCGCCGCTACCTGGGATGCGGCACTTGTCGAGCAGGTGGCCGGGGTGATCCGGGCGCAGATGCGGGCGGTGGGCGCCCGCCTGGCCCTCGCCCCCGTCGTCGATATCGCCCGCGACCCGCGCTGGGGGCGGGTGGAGGAGACCTACGGCGAGGACCCGGTGCTCAGCGGCACCCTGGGCGCCGCCTACGTGCGCGGGCTGCAGACCGGCGACCTGCGCGATGGCGTAGCCGCAACCGCCAAGCACTTCCTCGCCTACGGTGCCTCGGAGGGCGGGCGTAACTGGAACCCGGTGCAGCTCGGGCCGCGTGAGCTACGCGAGGTGTACGCCGAACCCTTCGCCGCCACCATCCGTGAGGCGGGCCTGGCCGCGATCATGAACTCCTACGCCTCGATCGACGGGGTGCCATGCGCCGGAAGCCCGACCATCCTCACCGACCTGCTGCGGGGCGAGCTCGGCTTTACGGGCGTGGTGGTGGCCGACTACTGGTCGATCCCACAGCTGGAGCGCTTCCACCGGGTAGCGGCCGATACAGCAACGGCCGCAGCCCAGGCCCTGAGCGCCGGGCTGGATGTGGAGCTTCCCGCGCTCGACTATTACGACCTCCCGCTGAAAACGGCGGTTGAGAAGGGTCTGCTTCCGATGGCGGTGGTGGACCAGGCGGTGGCGCGGGTGCTACGGCTGAAGTTCCAGCTCGGTCTCTTCGAGCAGCCCTACGTGGACGCGGAGGCTGCCGCAGCGCAGTTCCAGACGCCGGCCCAGCGCACGCTGGCTCGCCGGGCCGTGGCCGAGTCGGTGGTGCTGCTCCAGAACGACGGCGTACTGCCGTTGCGCCCGCAGCTCCGGCGGGTGGCGCTGCTCGGGCCGGGGGCCGACAACCCGCGTCTGCTCCAGGGCGACTACCACTACCCGGCCCACCAGGAGTCGCTCTACCTGGCCCCCGCTGCGGCCAGCGACACGAACCTGATCGGCTCCGAGAGCTACGTTCCCCATGCGGGCGGGGCCTTCGCGGCCGGGCCACACTACTCGCCCCACGTCACGCCGCTGGCGGGGCTGCGGGCCGCACTGGGCGCACACGTCGAACTGCTCCACGCGCCTGGCTGCGATGTGCTCGGCGACGACCGCAGCGGGCTCGCGGCGGCGGTCGCGGCGGCCGCAGCGGCCGAGGTGGCGATCGTGGTGGTGGGCGGGAAGAGCGGGCTGCACCGACCGGTGACCGTGGGCGAAGGGAACGATGCGGTCGACCTGGCGCTGACGGGCGTGCAGGAGGAGCTGATCGAGGCGGTAGCGGCAACAGGTACCCCGCTCGTGGTGGTGGTGCTGAGCGGGCGAGTACACAGCCTGGAGCGCGTCGCGGCGCGGGCCAATGCGCTCCTGTACATGTTCCCGCCTGGGGAGGAGGGCGGCAACGGGCTCGCCGACGTGCTCACCGGCGCGGTGGCGCCGAGCGGGCGGCTGCCCGTGAGTCTGCCACGGGTGGTAGGGCAGGTGCCGGCTCACTACAACTACCGGGCCGGCGGGCGGGTGCCGATGTTCTTCGGCGACTATGCCGACCGTTCCGCCACGCCGCTCTTCGCCTTCGGCCACGGCCTGAGCTATAATACCTACCGCTACGAAGCCTGCACCGCTATGGGCCGCAGCACCCGCGACCCGATCGTGATCTCCCTCGAGGTGCGGAACGAGGGCCCCATGCAGGGCGATGAGGTGGTGCAACTCTACGTGCGCGACGAGGTGGCCTCGGTGGCGCGCCCGGACCAGCAGCTGGTCGGGTTTGCGCGGGTGACGCTCGCGCCCGGAGAGTGCCGCCGCGTAACCTTCACGGTGCATCCGTCCCGCCTGGCCTTCTACGACCCGCAGATGCGCTTTGTGACTGAGCCGGGCGCCTTCACCTTCAGCGTGGGCGCATCGTCAGCCGACATCCGCGCCCGGATCGTGGTAGAACTGAGCGGCGACCGGGCCGAGTTCCGGCAGCGTGAGATTGTCGCGACCAGCGTCAGCATCGAGTAAGATGGCGCCATCCGCACCGGAGCGCTGGCGCCGTCAGTGAAAGGGCCGCCCCTATGAGCTACACCCCGTCCCCCGCAGATAAGTTTACCTTCGGACTCTGGACCGTCGGCAACCTCGGGCGCGATCCGTTCGGCGAGCCCGTGCGCCGACCGCTCACACCTGTCGAGCTGGTCCACCTGCTCGCCGAGGTTGGGGCCTACGGTGTCAACTTCCACGACAACGACCTCGTCCCGATCGATGCGACACCGGCCGAGCGCGAGCAGATCGTGCGCGATTTTAAGGCCGCCCTGCGCGAAACCGGCCTGGTGGTACCGATGGCGACCACCAACCTCTTCAGCGACCCGGCCTTCAAGGATGGCGCATTTACGAGCAACGACCCCGCCGTGCGGGCCTACGCGCTGCACAAGACGATGCGCGCGATCGACCTGGGCGTCGAGTGCGGCGCGACGACCTACGTCTTCTGGGGCGGCCGCGAGGGTGTGGAGACCGATGCGGCGAAGGACCCGGTGGAGGCGAGCAAGCGCTTCCGCGAGGCGCTCAACTTCCTCTGCGCCTACGTGCGCGATCAGGGCTACGATCTGCGCTTCGCGCTGGAGCCCAAGCCCAACGAGCCGCGCGGCGACATCTACCTGGCCACGGTGGGCCACGCGCTGGCCTTCATCACGACGCTCGATCATCCCGAGATGGTGGGCCTGAACCCCGAGGTGGCCCACGAGCAGATGGCGGGGCTGAACTTCCTGCACGGGGTGGCCCAGGCGTGGGAGATGGGCAAGCTTTTCCATATCGACCTGAACGACCAGGCGCCCGGTCGCTACGACCAGGACTTCCGCTTCGGGGCGGTGAACCCGAAGAGCGCCTTCTTCCTGGTGAAGTTCCTGGAGGATGTTGGTTACCAGGGCTCTCGCCACTTCGATGCCCATGCTTACCGCACCGAGAGCTACGAGGGTGTGAAAGCGTTCGCCCGGGGCTGCATGCGCACCTACCTGATCCTGAAGGAGAAGGCGCGCCAGTGGAACGCCGACCCCGAGATCCAGGCCTTGCTGGCGGAGATCAACGCCGGCGACCAGTCGCCGATCGCCTATAGCCCCGCGACGGCCGCCGCGCTGAAGGAGCGCAGCTTCGACCGCCACGCCCTTGGCGCCCGTAACCTGGCCTACGAGCGGCTCGACCAGCTGACCGTGGAGGTGTTGCTGGGCGTGCGCTAGCGAGGCGAGCGCGCGACGCCGCTCACCGACGACGGCCGCAGGGCTGGCCTGCGGTCGTCGGCTGTCTCGACGAGGAGCAAGACCTATGGCGTACCTTACCGGCCTGGACATCGGCACCAGTGGCGCCAAAGCGGTGATCTGCGACGAGGCGGGCAGGCTGCTCGCGGCGGCGACGAGCGAGTACCCGTTGAGCCAGCCTCGCCCGCTCTGGAGCGAGCAGCACCCGGCCGACTGGTGGCGCGGCGCCCAGGAGGCCGTGCGCGCGGCTGTGGCCCGGAGCGGCGTAGCGCCCGACCAGATTGTGGGGATAGGCCTCACCGGGCAGATGCACGGCGCCACCTTCCTCGATGATGCCGACGCGGTGATCCGCCCGGCTATCCTCTGGAATGATCAGCGGACGGCCGAAGCCTGTGCCGAGATCACGGCGCGTGTGGGCGCGGAGCGGCTGATCGCGATCACCGGAAATCCGGCCCTCACCGGCTTCCAGGCCCCCAAGATCGTCTGGCTGCGCGCCGAGGAGCCGGAGCATTTTGCCCGCGTGGCTCGCGTGCTGCTGCCCAAAGACTACATTCGCCTGCTGCTGACGGGCGAGTACGCGACCGACGCCTCCGATGCGGCGGGCACGCTGCTGCTCGACCTGCGGGCGCGGGACTATAGCGGCGAGGTGCTGGACGCGCTGGAGATCCCCCGGGCCTGGCTGCCCCGGGTCTACGAAGGCCCGGAGGTGACGGGGCGGCTGCGCCCGCAGGCGGCGGAGGCGCTCGGCCTCCCCGCCGGCCTGCCCGTGGTGGCGGGCGGCGGCGATAATGCCGCGGCGGCGGTAGGCACTGGCGTGGTCCGGGCTGGCGTGCTCAGCAGCTCGATCGGAACCTCGGGGGTGCTGTTCGCCCACAGCGACACCCCGGCCCTCGACCCGGGCGGCAGGCTGCACGGCTTCTGCCACGCCGTGCCGGGCGCTTACCACCTGATGGCCGTGACCTTGAGCGCGGGCGGTGCCTTCCAGTGGCTGCGCAATAGCCTGCGGGCCATCGCCCCGGAGCTGAGCTACGACCACCTGGTGGCCCTGGCCGAGGCAGTACCGCCGGGTGCCGAGGGGCTGCTGTTCGCGCCCTACCTCACTGGTGAGCGCACGCCCCACCTCGATCCACTGGCCCGTGGGGCCTGGGTGGGCCTGACCAGCCGTCACAGCCTTGGCCACCTCACTCGCGCACTGCTCGAAGGGGTCGTCTTCAGCCTGCGCGATGGGCTGGAGATCATGCGCGGGCTGGGGGTACCGGCACAGGAGATCCGCGCGACGGGCGGCGGCGGCAAGAGCCCTTTCTGGCGGCAGCTCCAGGCCGACATCTACGGCGCGGCGGTGCAGACACTTGCCGCCGAGGAGGGTCCGGCCTACGGCGCGGCGCTCCTGGCCGGGGTTGGCGCGGACGTCTACCCCGGCGTACAGGAGGCCGTCGCGGCCGGTGTGCGCGTCGCCGGCGTCACTGAGCCCGACCCGGCCCGCGTCGCGCGCTACAACGAGCTGTACGCCGTATACACGGGGGTGTACCCCGCGCTCCGCGCAACGCTGCACGCCCTCGCGTAGAGACGCCGCGTGCGCATAGGGTTTAATTGAGCTTCACCGTCTCGCCGGAGGCGTGGTAGATAATCCGCTCGGCGATGTTGGTGGCCCGGTCGGCGATGCGCTCGAGGGTGTAGGCGATGAAGAGCAGGTCCGCCGCGCGGGCCGGGCCGAGGGGGCTCTCGGCGAGGGCGGCGGCGAGCTGGGGCTTCACGAGCCGGTAGCGGCGGTCGATCTGCTCCTCCTCGCTGATCAGCGCCTGGGCCGCCGCCTCGTCCATGGCTGCGAGCGCGGCGAGGGCGTGGTCGAGGATCGCCCGGGCAGCAACGCCGAGCTGCAGCAGGTCGGTCGGCGCCTCAAGCGGGGCGGCGCCCTCCGGGCCGACGATGATTTTCGCGATACTCTTGGCGTAGTCGGCGATCCGCTCGAGCTCGGCGCCCACCCCGATCGCGGCGATGATACTGCGCAGGTCGCGGGCGACGGGCTGCTGGGTGGCGATCAGCGCGACGGCATTGCTCTGCAGCTCGCGTTCAGCGGCGTCGATCAGCGTGTCGTCGGCGATGATCTGGTGGGCGAGCGCGGTATCCTGGTTGGCCAGGGCATTGAGGGAACGGGCGACGGCGTTTGCGGCAAGGGCGCCGAGCTCGGTGAGTTGGTGGTGCAGGGCGGCGAGGGAATCGTCGTAGTGCTGCCGTGGACGCATCACACACCTCCTTGTGTGTCTGTTGCAGCTGTCTGTCCTGCCACCAGTATACACGGCTCTGCCAGACGGGGACGTGCGAGTCAACAACCGGCGGCAGCCGTGCAGCAACCGCTGTCGGGGTGCGGCATCCGGCATCCCATCCCATCATGCCCACCAGCTCGCCGTACGCGTCAAGGCCCCGGGAGCCCGCGCAGGCGGGCTTTGCCGCCCCCATCGCCGCGCGCTTCAGCGCCACGGCTTGTGGGGGGCCAGGGGCCTTCGTGGTTCAGTCCGGCAGCACCTTGCCCGGATTAAGCCGCCCGGTGGGGTCGAAGCGGGCCTTGAGCTGGCGCTGCAGCGCAAGGGCGGGTGCGCCGAGGGCCTGGCGCATAAAGGGGCGCTTCAGGGTGCCGATGCCGTGCTCGCCCGAGAGCGTGCCGCCTGCGGCGAGGGCCGCCGCGAACACTCCTTCGGCGGCCGGCCAGAGGCGTGCCGTCTCCGCCGCGTCGCGCGCGTCGAAGAGGATGTTGGGGTGCAAGTTGCCGTCGCCCGCGTGGCCGAAAACCACGATCGGGAGGGCGTGGGCTGCGGCCACGGCCTTGATCTGCCGCACACAGGCGGCGATTTGCGGAAGCGGCACGCTGATATCTTCGCCGAGCCGGTTCGGGCGTACACGGGTAAGGGCGATCGACACCGCGCGTCGGGCTTTCCAGAGATTAGCTTCCTCCGCAGCGCTCTGGGCCGTTACGACCTGCTGGGCTCCACCGGCCCGCGCGAGCTCGGCCAGCCGCGCGCTGTCCGCCTCGACCTCCTCGGGCTCGCCGTCGGCCAGCATCAGCAGCATGGCGCCAGTGTCCCGGGGGAGACCGAGCTTGAGGTAGGCCTCCACGGCGGCAATGCAGGAGTCGTCCATGATCTCGAGGCCGGCCGGAACGATCCCCGCCGCCATAATCTGCTCGACGGTTGCACAGGCCTGCTCCAGGCTCGCGAAGAGTGCCATGGTGGTGCGGCGCGCCGTGGGGAGTGGGATGAGCCGCAGAGTCGCCTCGGTGATGATCGCCAGTGTGCCCTCCGATCCCACCAGCAACTGGGCCAGCCCGTTATCGAAGCCCTGCCCGGTGAGCCCGTCGCCCCAGCGCACCACCCGCCCATCGGCGAGCACCGCCGTGACTGCGAGCACATAGTCGGCGGTGACGCCATACTTCACGCAGCGGGGGCCACCGGCGTTGCAGGCGATATTCCCGCCGATCGTCGAAGCGGCCTGGCTCGATGGGTCGGGCGGGTAGAAGAGGCCGACCGCCTCGGCGGCCCGCTGCACCTCGGCGGTGATCGCTCCGGCGCCCACGTGGGCAACCATCTGCTCACGGTCGATCTGGATCTGCTCCAGCCGGTTGAGGCTAACAATCAGCGCGCCGGCGCTGGGCGTGGCGCCTCCGGCCAGCCCACTGCCCGCGCCACGGGCCACAACCGGCAGGCCATAGGCTGCCGCCACCCGTAGGAGTTCGGACACCTCGGCGGTGTTCGCAGGCAGAGCTACGGCCAGCGGCACGCCGAGTGGCCGCGCGATCGATGCATCGGTCTCGTAGGTGGCTACGTCCTCCAGGCGGGTAAGCAGCCACGGGTCGCCCACTCTTGCGCGTAGCGCGGCCATCACGGCGCTGCGATCCGTCGGGGGGGGGAGCGGGGCGGCCCCTTCCACCCACAGCTTGCTGGCACCGCCGCTCTCCTCACGGCCATCTATGCCGCCTGGCCCGTCCTCCGTCGATGGCGCCCCGCCCGACTCTGTGGCCAGTCTGCGCAGCACAGCGAGCAACTGAGCCGCCTCGGCGCCGCTTCCGGGCGGCGTGCTCAGCCGCAGCGTCCCGGCGCCGGCATCGCCCCAGAGCGCCAGGGGAATGCCGTAGCGCTCTCCGATCGCCAGGGCGCGGCTGATGTAGCTCGCAAGCGCCGCTCGCGGCATGGTCAGGCTGAGGGCATGGCTGGCCGCCTGGTGGGCCTGAGCGAGGTGCTCCCAGCGTTGCCAGGGGTCCTTCGGATCTGCCGCCAGTTCCGCGCCTACAGTCGCGGCGGCGCCCTCGACCATGGCGACCTGGCGTGCCACGGCGCCTGGCACGCCCTCGATCTCGGCCAGGAGCCAGGCGCCCATGCCCTCTACGGCCAGGGCCAGCGCGCTCACCCCAGGACCAGCGGCCATGAGCCGGGCCGCCAGCGCGCAGGCTACCTCCGGCGATGGGCAACGCAGCAAGCGGGCCACGCGGGTGGCAGGCAGGGGCCGCAGACTCACAGTGAGCTCACGGAGCACACCCAGGTTGAGCGCACTGCCAGCGATAGCCCGGTTCACTGCGTAGCCGGTGGCTCGCTTGATCGTGGGTCCGCCTACCTCAATAGGTGTGCCGTCGGGCCCTTCGAGCGTGGCCGCCCGGATGTAGCGTCCGATCGGCCCGTAGCGCAGCAGGCGCCGCCCGCCCGCGTTGCTGGCCACGAGGTCTGCCAGGGTCTGCCCGGCTACGAGAGGGAAGATCGGCAAACAGAGCCCGTGGGGGGCCAGGGCCTCGTTCAGCTGCTCGGCGGTCGCCTCGGCTGGAGCGGTGGCGAGCAGGGCTCCAGGCTGAATGGCCAGATCGCGCGGTGTGGTCGTCATTGTGTCTGCATTGTCGCCGTGGTGGCATGGGGGCGTACTGCGGGTGGTGGCTCTCCCTCCAGTACCCAGGGTCCTTGGACAAGGTTTCAGAAGGGCAGCGTTTACGTTCCATTCTTCGCAGGCCCTCACCCCCGTCGCTGCCGCAGCTTCTCCCTCTCCCGCACGCGGGAGAGGGGGCCAGGGGGTGAGGGCTGTAGGGGTGGCAAACCGTCAAGCAGCCACGCACCTCGTCTTAGCGGCGCTTCCCCGTCAGCCCCCCGAGTAGCCCGCGCACGATCGCCTGGCCGTTCCGGCTATTCAGGAAGCGGAAGGCGCCTCTGGCCATCTGCTCCATCTGGCGCTGCTGCTCGCGCTGCTGGCGCTCGAGTTCGCGCTGCTGGCGCTCGGCCTCCTTTTCGGCCTCCCGGGCCTCCTTCTCGGCCTGCTTGCGCGCCTTTTCGCTCTCTTTCGCGGCGAGCTCGGCCTCCTTCTCGGCCTGTTTGCGGGCCTCCTCGGCGGCGGCGGCGCTGGCGGCCTCTTCGGCCCTGGCCAGCAGCAGCTCGTACGCCGACTCGCGGTCCACCGGAGTGTCGTAGGTGCCGGCCACCAGGCTGCTCTTCAGCAGGGCGGCGCGCTGCTCCGGGCTGATCGGCCCGATCTGGCTGCGTGGCGGTACGACGAGGGCCCGCTGCACCACCTCTGGCTGGCCCTTCTCGTTAAGGAAGGAGACCAGCGCCTCGCCCACACCCAGTTCCGTGAGGGCTGCCACGGCATCGAGCTCAGGGTTGGGGCGGAAGTTCTCCGCCGTCGCCTTGATCACCTTCTGGTCCTTCGGGGTGAAGGCCCGCAGGGCGTGCTGCACGCGATTGCCGAGTTGCCCGAGCACAGTGTCGGGCACATCGCCGGGGCTCTGAGTAACGAAGTAGACGCCTACGCCCTTGGAGCGGATCAGCCGTACTACCTGCTCAACCTTCTCCCGCAGGGCCTCGGGGGCGTCGTTAAAAAGCAGGTGGGCCTCATCGAAGAAGAAGACCAGCTTCGGCTTCTCCGGGTCGCCGACCTCGGGCAACTGCTCGAACAGCTCGGAGAGGAGCCAGAGCAAGAAGGTAGCATAGAGCCTGGGCGAGTGAATCAGCTTATCGGCGGCGAGGATGTTTACCACCCCGCGACCGCGCGCGTCGGTCTGTAACAGGTCGGCCAGGACGAAGGCAGGCTCGCCAAAGAAGGCGTTGGCGCCCTCCTCCTCCAGCGCGAGCAGATTGCGCTGAATCGCCCCCACGCTGGCGGCGGAGATGTTGCCATAGGCGGTGGTGAACTGCCTGGCGTTGTCGCCCACGAACTGGGCCATCGCCCGCAGATCCTTCAGGTCGAGCAGGAGCAGGCCGTTGTCGTCGGCGATGCGAAAGAGCAGTGTGAGCACTCCGGCCTGGGTGTCGTTGAGGTTGAGTAGCCGGCCGAGCAGCAGCGGCCCCATCTCGGAGACGGTTGTCCGCATGGGGTGCCCGCGCTCCCCGAAGACATCCCAGAATGTCACCGGGCAGCCCTCCCAGGTGTAAGCCGGCAGGCCGAGTTTCTCGACCCGCTCGAGAATCTTAGGCTTGGGCTCGCCCGGCTGGCTGATCCCGGCAAGGTCGCCCTTGATATCGGCGGCGAAGACGGGCACGCCGATGCGGGAGAAGCTCTCGGCAAGCACCTGGAGCGTCACCGTCTTTCCGGTTCCGGTCGCGCCCGCCACCAGGCCGTGGCGGTTGGCAAGTGCGGGGAGCAGAGCGCACTCCGCCGCACCTTTCGCGATCAGCAGGGGCTCGGCCATGGGCGGGTTCCTCAGTCTTCTGCGGGAGTTCCTGAGAGTCTATTATACGCCAGGGCGGCCTTGACTGCCGGGGCGTAGAGCCGCCCCAGGGGCGGCGCGGTGGGATCGGGGTGGGGGCCACTAGCCCCGCCAGAGGCTGTTCCAGAGATCCTGGATGGTCGTCTGAACGCCGGCGATCGTCTGCCGGACGGGGTCGGGCGACAGGCGCGCGTCGAGGCGGGTGCGTGCGTCGTCGATCACCTCGCTCAGAAGTTGGTGCGACTCGGCTACATAGAGCTTCGTGAGAACCTCGGTGTAGGCCTCAACGAGCTCGCTCCGATCGGCCTTGGGCGTCTCGCTCAGCAGGTTTTCGAGGATCTGCCGGGTATGGTCGCGGAATGAGTCAATGGACATAGGGGCCTCCTGGTCGTGCTATGTCCATTATACGCCGTGGGGCGCCCATTTGTTGGCCGGGGCGACGCCCAGCCGGCCAGCCAGATCATGGTATCGGAATTGTTCAGGCTGCGCGCCTCAGGGTACGAATGTACGTAATAAAGGGATTACTGGTCACACCCTCCGGGTCGCCAATACCCTCGATATGGGCGGCGAGGGGTTCGCCGCAGCGCGGGCAGACCGGCTCGCTGGCGGCAATCGACCACGGCGAGTCGCTGGTGTTTTCGCAGATGAGCCAGAGCTCGGGGCTGCGCGGGTCGGCACGCACAACCCAGCGTTCGGCGCGGCACCAGTTGCATGTGCAGAACAGCTCACGCCACGCGGGATCAGAGTTGGCCTGGTTGGGCCAGGGAAGATGCTGACGGTCCATCACGTCACCTCGTCGCGCCGGGGGGCGCGGGTAGTTCTGGCACAGCTAGGCGCTGCTGGAGCCCCTGCGCCGTTGCTCTACAAGGGGCGTGCCGTCACGATTTCTTGCTTGCCGCTTATCTTACGCAAGTTAGTTACGGATGAGAGTCAACTGGTCTATTGGCAGCTTCCCCGCTTTCGCGGTGGCAGTTTGCCACATCCTGGCGCGCCGTGCTTCTCCGCACCCGCGCATGGAGCGCAAGGACCGAGAACGAGGTATTGGAGCACCACAAGCAAACGGCGTTCTGAAACGCTCCAACCCTGCCCAGACGGTTCATTTCTCGCCCATACTGCACAGCCCGCCCGGCGGCGCACACCGCGGGCCTGGGCCTTCAAGGCTGGCCCGCGCTGGCGCGTGAGGCCACGACGGTGGCCTTCGCGAGCGGAGTCGCGGCATTCACGCCGACGGCGTGCGCGGGCCGGGTGCTCGGCTACAGTTCATCGCTGGGCGGGGCGGGAGGCGTGGCGCCGTTGCGCAGCACCTCACGCGAGCGACCGCCTTCAGCGGGACCAACCACACCCTGCTGTTCGAGCAGGTCGATCAGCTGGGCGGCCTTGCTGTAGCCGATCCGCAGGCGGCGCTGCAGCAGCGAGGCGGAGGCGCGCTCGTGCTGGCGTACCAGGTCGATCGCCTGGGGCAGCAACGCATCCTGCTCGTCGGCGGAGAGGAACTCGGCGGGTGGGCGGAAC
>SFCB01000208.1 GCA_004367505.1 Chloroflexi bacterium OHK40
CTGCCGCCGGGCTTCAAGCTCATGGCCAGCACCGACTCTTGCCCCATCGCGGGCATGGCCGATGAGGCGCGGCGCTTCTATGCGGTGCAGTTTCACCCGGAGGTGACGCACACCGTGCAAGGGCGCGCGATTCTCGAACGCTTCGTACTGCAGATCTGTGGGGCCGAGCCCGACTGGGTCATGCGCGACCACGTGGCCGAGGCGGTGGAGGCGATCCGCCAGCAGGTGGGCGACGAGGAGGTCATCCTCGGCCTCTCCGGCGGCGTGGATTCCTCGGTGGCGGCGGCGCTGATCCACCGCGCCATCGGTGACCAGCTCACCTGTGTGTTCGTCGACCACGGCCTGCTGCGCCTCAACGAGGGCGACATGGTGATGGACATGTTCGCCGGCAAGCTGCACGCGCGCGTCATCCGCGTCGATGCAAGCGAGCTGTTCCTCAGCCGGCTCGCCGGCGTGAGCGACCCCGAGCAAAAGCGCAAGATCATCGGCGGCCTGTTCGTCGAGGTGTTCAAGGCCGAGGCGGCCAAGCTCAAGGCCGGCGGCAACGGCCACAAGGGCGCAACCTTTCTCGCGCAGGGCACCATCTACCCCGATGTCATCGAGTCCGGCGGCGCCAAGAGCAAGAAGGCCGTCACCATCAAAAGCCACCACAACGTCGGCGGCCTGCCCGAGCAGCTGGGGCTGAAGCTGCTCGAGCCGCTGCGCGACCTGTTCAAGGACGAAGTGCGCGAACTCGGCCTGGCGCTCGGCCTGCCGCACGACATGGTGTACCGCCACCCGTTCCCCGGGCCGGGGCTGGGCGTGCGCATCCTCGGCGAGGTCAAGAAAGAATACGCCGACCTGCTGCGCCGTGCCGATGCCATCTTCATCGAGGAACTGCGCTCGACCATCGAGCCGAACTCCGGCAAGAGCTGGTACGAACTCACCAGCCAGGCTTTCACCGTGTTCCTGCCGGTCAAGAGCGTGGGCGTGATGGGCGACGGCCGCACCTACGACTACGTGGTCGCGCTGCGCGCCGTGCAAACCAGCGACTTCATGACCGCCGACTGGGCCGAACTGCCCTACAGCCTGCTCAAAAAGGTCAGCAGCCGCATTATCAACGAAGTGCGCGGCATCAACCGCGTCACCTACGACATCAGCTCCAAGCCACCGGCGACGATCGAGTGGGAGTAGATATCCTATAGACTAGGCCGCATGAAGTTTGAACTTTTTGCGGCCGATTGAGTCATAACGTCATATAAAAATAAGACGCTCGATATCAGAAGCTGGAGGAACTGCACGAGAGGCGCAAGCAGGTTGAGCAGCCCGCCGTTTTTCGTCTTCCGAGGGGCGATGGTTAGCATCGAGACTTGAAGTGCGCTACCTGAGATCGGACAATGGCCCCGAGTTCGTCAGCCATCCCATCCTGAAGCGGCTGCAGCAGGCGGGCATCGAGACCGCGCTGATCGATCCCGGAAAGCCATGGCAGAATAGTACTGCCGAGCGCTTGAACGGGAAGTTCCGCGACGAGTGCCTCAGCATGGAATGGTTCCGGAACCGGATCGAGGTCCGAGCAATCATCGAGACGTGGCGACGCCATTACAACGAGGATCGGCCGCATTCGAGCCTCGGCTACCGGACGCCGAAACCGTTCAAGGACGAGTTCCAGCAGCAACAACCCGCATCAACCCACCGAGCCATCCTCAACTAATCGGTGGTCCGAAAAAACCGGCAGGTCATCGTGGTTAGCGTTTTCTAACCATCCCTGTGCGATCGTCGATAGTCACCGCCGCGCGCGGGTAGTTGCCAAAGGTTAGCCCACGGCGAGGGTCGAGGAGCGGCTTTACCGGATCATCGATGACATGTGTGTGTAGCGTGATCGCTATGTCACGGGCGACCACATAAGTCTGCTGCAACTGCGTGTAGTGACTCCAGGTTGCAACCGATCCTGCCAGCAGTGGCCCGATAAGAAAAGGTATCAACCGGCTACCGCGTGTGCTGGTCGTCAGAAGGGCCAGGATAAGAATTACGGGCACATAATACAAGCGCGCCACAAACACAAAATGCGAGATGGCGTCGTCGGAGCCGACACTGACCATGCCCCAGTAGGCCACGCAGCAGGTGCACAAAATCGCCACCACCGCCAAGCGTGTTGTGCCATCTAGTCTCTGCAGCACGAGTAATAGCAGTGTCAGCCCGGCCACTTCAGTTACCATGGCCCAATGCGTCGGTACAGTGCACTGCAACCACAGCAGGCTGAGAAAGGCGGGGGCGGAGGGAAATTGGGACAGCGCGAACCCGTGGATGTCATGGGTCGAACCGAGCGGAATCAGCGTGCTACGTACGGCGGTGTAGACACAGCCGCCGACGAACGCTAGGCACAGAGTCAAGGCCATCTCGTGCCGTGGCACTCGCCGATGAAGTATTGCAGCGGCGAACGGAAGTCCGATGATGGCTATTTCTTTGCAAAAGAACGCTGCACCAAGCGCGATGCCCGCCCATATGGCACGTCGGCCCAGGGCTAACGCTAGGCCCAGTGCAATGCCGAGCAGGCACGAGGCGTCAAACACGTTGGCAAACCACGCAGCGCTCATGAGTGTGCCTGCGGCAGAAAAACAGGCGAGCGCGAACCAAGCCACACGCGGCGCGGGCAAACCGCACTGGCGCCTAAGCGACCACGCTAGAACGCCGATCGAGGCGGCGACCATGACAGCATTCGTCCAACGCAGGGCATGGAAACCAGCTTCCCAATAAACCATCGCGGCATACAGGGAAATCGGAAGAGGACGATAAAACGAAATCGAATGCGTCCAGAGGAAATGCAGCGCCTGCCCCAGACCCATCCCCGCCGATTGCGGGAAGTGAAAAAGGTTTAGGAAAGTTGTCTCGTCCCATACGTCGGTGATCATCAGACGGGACAATGCGAGAACCCATGCCACAAGCGCTAGTGCGAAGGCACCGGGCAGGACCGCATCAGCCAACGCAACGCTTCTGCGCCGCGCGTTGGTCGACTGTGCATCAGTAGCCATAAATTACTAGTCCGGTGGCTGGTGTTGTCGTCGCCATTTGGTAGCAGCGAAGCTGAGATTGATCATCATAAGGGTGAACTCCATCAGGTCAGTGCCCCGCTCATCACAGCCGCGACAGCAATGCCGACCAGCACGCCTGCGCCGATTTCCACCCGCGTGTGCCCCATGCGCTCGCGCAGGGGCTCCATGTCTGCCTTGCCGGCAGCCAGTTGGTTGATCACAGCGGCGTGCTTGCCGACCTGCCGGCGCAAGCTGTTGGCATCCAGCATCACGATGAAGGCCAGCGTCAGGGCGACTCCGAAGGCCGGGTGCCCGATGCCTTCCTTGAACGCAATCAGCGCTGCGGTGCTACTGACGATGGCGCTGTGGTTGCTGGGCAGCCCGCCGTAGCCGATTAGGCCGAAGGCCGGCTGTCCGGCTTTGACGCTGTTGATAGCAAACTTCAGGAGACCTGCGACCAGCCAGGCCAGCGGGGGGGTCAAAGCGTAGGAGTAGTCCATCATCATCCTTTGGTGGGCCAGAGCGCCAAGACGCAGGTCCCGATCCACAGCACGACTGTCACCAGCAACTGCCAGTCCGACAACAGCGCATCGGTGGGCGACTCGCCACCATCGAGCTGCTCGACCACATACCAGTAGCGGAACAGGCCGAACAGCACCACCGGCACCGTGATCACCAGTTCCGGCCGCGCCGACATGACGAACATGCTGTAGAACAGCAGCGCGCCGGTGGCCGACATCTCGGCATAGCGATCCACCAGCGAGACCGAATAGCGCTCTAACACCTTGCGCCCTTCGCTGCCGTTCTGGCTGAGCTCCTGGCGACGCTTGACCGCCGCCAGGTACAGGGCTAGGCACAGCGTGGTGACGAACATCCAGGACGACACCGGCACCGCCAACGCCATCGCGCCGGCATAGACCCTCAGCACGAAGCCGAGGGCAATTGTGAAGATGTCGAGCACCGGCTGGTGCTTGAGCACAAATGTGTAAGCCAGGTTCAGCGCCATGTAGCCGGTAATCACCATTACCACCTGGGGCATCAGGTACCAGCCCCCGACCAGTGCCGCGCAGAGCCCGGCCAGAAGGACCAGCGCAGCCGGCACGGTGACGATGCCTGCCGCTAGCGGGCGCGTCCTGGACTTCTTCGGATGACAGCGATCGCGCTCGATGTCATGAACGTCGTTGATGATGTAGGTCGCCGACGACGCCAGGCAGAACAGCAGGGCCGCCAGCAGCGCGCTGTGCACGGCGGCGCGGTCGAGGAACTCGCCCGAGAACACCAAGGGTGCGAGCACGAAGCCGTTTTTGACCCACTGTTTGGGCCGCATCAACTGGATCAGACCGAGCAGTTGCCTCCAGGATCCGTGGGGGGTCAAGGTAGGATTCATACTTCCGAAGACAAAACGATTGGCCCGAGTCTGCCTCATGAAGATTGCTCTTCTGTATGCGCTGCTCGCCCTTGTGGCGACTGTTGCGAACATCGGTGCCCAGGACCTGGTTATCCGGGTCTACGGCGGCATGTTCACCGTCCTGGCGTCGGTCGTCGTGGGCACTGGAGTGGGGCTAGTGGTCAAGTATGCCCTGGACAAGCGCTACATTTTTCAATTCCGCCCCCGCGACATGAAGCACGATGGCCAGACCCTCATGCTTTACACCGTGATGGGGCTGGCCACGACAGTGATCTTCTGGGGCTTCGAGTTCGGCTTCCACTACCTGTTCGAGACTAAGGAAATGCGCTACCTCGGTGGCACCATTGGCCTGATGATCGGCTACGTCACCAAGTACCACCTCGACAAACGCTACGTATTTCGTGCGGAGGCCGGATGAGGCCGGTGTCGTCCTGGGGTCGACTGAGCGCCGAGTTGCATGAGGTCGTCGTGCTGCAGGACCCTAAGCGGGCGGCCACACAGATCGCGTGCGGCCTAGCCGGTATCGCCTACGGCAACGGCCGCAGCTACGGCGACGTCTGCCTGAATCCGAACGGCATCCTCTGGCAAACCCGGGGACTCGACCACTTTATCGCCTTCGACCCGGAGACGGGCCTGCTGCAATGCGAAGCCGGGGTACTGCTGCGCGACATCCAGCGCCTGGTGATCCCGCGTGGCTGGATGCTGCCGGTGACCCCCGGCACGCAGCTCATCACCGTGGGCGGCGCCATCGCCAATGACGTACATGGCAAGAACCACCACGCCCTGGGCAGCTTCGGCGACCATGTCCGGCGCCTGCAGTTGGCCCGCACCGACGGCGAGCTCATCGAATGCGGCCCGGACCTGAAGCCAGACTGGTTTGACGCGACCGTCGGCGGACTGGGACTGACAGGCGTCATCGTGCATGCTGAGATTCAGCTGCGCCGCGTCCCCGGTCCCTGGCTGGAAACGGAAACCGTGCCTTACACCAGCCTGGAAGAGTTCTTTGCACTGGCCGATGGCTCGGAAGCCGGCTGGGAGCACACCGTGTCCTGGATCGACTGCCTGGCAGGTGAAACCGGGCGCGGCCTGTTCATGCGCGGCAATACGGCCCTGGCCAATGACCGCACCGCGCCCCAGGGGCGCAAGCTCACCATGCCTCTAGTCCCGCCCGTCTCGCTGGTCAATCGGCTGTCGCTGCGGCCCTTCAACCTGGCCTACTTCCAGCTGAAGAAACGGCAGACCGGACGCACCCTGGCGCACTACGAATCCTTCTTCTACCCGCTGGACAACCTGCTTGAGTGGAACCGGATGTACGGCCCCAAGGGCTTCTATCAGTACCAGAGCGTCGTGCCGCGAGAGGTGGGGCAGGACGCCACCGCTGCCATGCTGCGCGAGATCTCACGCTCGGGCGAGGGCTCCTTCCTGGCCGTGCTGAAGACCTTTGGCGAGCGGCAACCCCGCGGCATGCTGAGCTTTCCAAGGCCCGGTGTGACGCTGGCACTGGACTTTCCGAACCGGGGCGAGCAGTCGCACAAGCTTTTCGAGCGGCTCGACGCCATCGTGCGTGAGGCCAGTGGGCGCCTCTACCCGGCGAAGGATGCCCGCATGCCGCGCGAGCTGTTCGAGGCCGGCTACCCCAGACTTCAGGAGTTCCTGCGCTACCGGGACCCGGGCATCAGTTCGGCCCTCTCGCGTCGATTGATGGGATATTGAATTGACCAAGCCAATCAGAAGAATCGTCATTGTCGGAGCCACCTCGGCCATGGCCGAGCATTGCGCCCGCCTCTGGCTCAAGGACCAGGTGGACCTGACCCTGGTAGGGCGCGACGCCAGCCGTATCGAACGTGTTGCCGCCGACCTCAAGGTGCGCAGCCCTGGCTCGGTCATCCGCGCAGTGGAGTCCGAATTTCTGGACCCGGCCCGCATCCGGGATACTGTGGGCCTGATCGCCAGCGAGGGAGCGGTGGACGTCGTCCTGATCGCCCATGGCTCGCTGCCCGTCCAGGAGAACTGCCAGCAAGACCTGGCGGCCTGCCGAGAGGCGCTGGAGGTCAACGGCATCTCACCCGTGCTGTTTGCAGAAGCCTTTGCCGCCCAGATGGCTAAGCAAAGCCGGGGCACGCTGGCCCTTATCGGCTCGGTCGCAGGGGATAGGGGACGCAAGTCCAACTATGTCTACGGTGCAGCCAAAGGGTTGGTGACGCGCTATGCGCAAGGCCTGCAGCACCGCTTCGCTGGTTCCGGTGTCAGGGTGGTCCTGATCAAGCCAGGGCCGACGGATACCCCGATGACTGCACACCTCAAGAGCCAGGGCGCCAGGATGGCCCCGGTCGAGAGCGTGGCGCAGCAAATCGTAGCTGCCGTGGAGGCTGGGAAGGCGACGACTTATGTGCCGGGGAAGTGGGCCGCCATCATGATGGTGATTCGGCACTTGCCGGGTTTTGTATTTAATAAGATGAACATATGAAAACCAACCCTTACTTGAGTGCTGTGCGCGTTTGGCAAAAGGGGGCAGGTCAGTATCGCCTGCACTCGGCTATTTTTTATGCCGGTCTCGACCATCCTCTGGAGATGCATAACCTGGCGTTGGCGCAGCTCTGCGCCGCCAGAATCGAGCATGCCGTCGGCCTGCTGAGCGGGGTGGTCGCCTACGCGCGGCGAGCGCTGACGACGCGATGATCTGGTCGCGGCCGGACGCCAACCGCGTCGCGGTGCTTGCACTGGCGCTGCCTCTGGCACTGCTGGTGCCGCTGCTGCTGGCGCGGGCGCCGCTTCAGGTGACGTTGCCCTGGGTGTTCGGCGACTGGCTGGTCGACTACGCGGGCGGATTCGTCCGTCGCGGCTTGTCTGGGGAGTTGGTCTATGCACTCGCCGCGGTAAGCAACGGGGCGCCGCTGCAGGTGATCCAGGCCTTGTTGCTGGGATTGTTCGAAGTCTTCCTAGCCTTTTTCGCGCTTGCGCTTTGGCGCGCCGGCGATTGGCGGCTGACGCTGCTGCTCGGCACCTCGCCGCTATGGCTCTTGGTGATGTTGCACTATGGGCCGCGCAAAGACTTGCTACTCCTGGTGCCCTTGTACGCCGCGGTCGCGCTGCCACGCAGCCTGGATTGGCTCGTGGTAGCACTGGTGGCGCTGTTTCCGCTGAGCCTGCTCTGCAGCGAGGCCAATTTTGCCTGGACTCCGGCCTTGATCGGCATCGCCTGGCTGCGCGGCAGCGGGGGACGACCGCTGCTCCTATGGCTTGCGTCGGCAAGCGTGGCCGTGTTCGCCGCTTGCCTGTATTGGCGTGGCGATCCCGCGACCAGCGCAGCGATTTGCGCTTCGGCGCTCCTTCACGGGATTCCGCCCGACGTATGTGTCGGCGCGATCAGCGCGATCGGCGCCAACGCCGCCAGCTTCACTCGCCAGATCAGCTGGCAGCCCTGGGGCAGCACCCTGACGATGCAGCTGCTCGGCTACGACCTGCCGCTGCTGGCCTGGCTCTGGCTGGCGACACCGTGGCGCGACCGCGGCGAGCGCAGGGTGCATGCGTTGGCGTTGCTGGCTTGCTTCGCGTTGTCAGTGCCGCTGTTCGCGGTGGCGATCGACTGGGGGCGTTGGCTGATGCTCAACCTGTTCAGTGCCGGCGCGTTCACGCTGCTGCTGCGCATCCGTGCTGGCAACGTCGACAACCCACCCGGCGGGCGCTTCGCGAAGGCCTGGCTGCTGGCGCTACTTGCGGCCAACCTGCTGCTCAACCCCGACGACACCGCGGGGCATTTCTTCGGTGCGAGCGGGTCGCTGGGGACATCGGCGGCGGCGTTGCTCCGGCTGGCATTGCCGTCAACTTGAGATGAAACACTTTTGAATTCATATTCGACTTGCGCAACAACGCCGCGTTGGTATTGAGTGGGAGTGAGGCATGGGCGGAGGTGAACCAGCCGCTCGCCCGTACGCACCGCATCGGGGCGCGATGGCTCACGAGCCGCTGAAGTAGAACCGACAAGCTGCGCCCGCAGCGCGCACCGCGCTACCATCGGCCCGATGTACCTCCCCCGCCCGTTCGCGTCCACCGACCCCGCGCAGGCCGTGGCGCTCATGCGCGCGCATCCGTTGGCGAGCCTCATCAGCGCGGACGACGAGGGTTTGCCTTTCGTCACCCATTTGCCCCTGCACCTGCGCATCGATGCCGATGGCGGCTGGGCGCTGCTCGGGCATTGCGCAGGGGCCA
>SFCB01000191.1 GCA_004367505.1 Chloroflexi bacterium OHK40
GCTCGTCGCCGTCGGCTGCGGCTGGCTCGTCGCCGTCGGCTGCGGCTGGCTCGTCGCCGTCGGCTGCGGCTGGCTCGGAGAGCCTCCGGGCTGGGTCAGCTGGATCGCGTCGAGGTAGAAGGTAGGCTGAGGAGAGCCGCTGAACTCCTGGAGCGCGATGCCGACAAGCCTGGTGGGCTGGAAGGTGCCATTGAAGGGCACGACTACCTCCGTCCAGCTGTTGGCAGGCGGGCTCAGTTGCTGCACCCGGGTCCAGTTCCCCGAGGGATCCAGGAGGGCGAGTGAAATCTGGCGGTTGGGCACCCCGCCGCCATGGATCCAGAAGCGCAGGCTGGTGGCGCTCGAGACGTCCAGCCCATTGTGGTGCAGGTAGAGGCCGGCCCAGGGCGCGTTGTAGGTGACGGCGAGCGCCGCGTTCCCACTCTGCACCTGCGCTGTGCTGGAAGGGTCCACCGTACTATCCCATGACCAGTTCGCCCAGGCACTATCCAGGCTATCGCTGTAGACGGTTGTCTGCTGAGTTGGCGCGGGCTTGCTATTGTCCACGACAAAGCTCACCTGGCGGCTCTGTCGGTTGCCGCTGCTATCCGTCATGGTTACGCGAAGGGTGTAGCGCCCATTCGGGAAGCGGGTGCTATCCCAGCCATTGGGTGTTCCGTTGCTATCGCCATTGAAATAGTAGGGCGCGGCGTTGTCGGTGAAGGAACGACTGGTTGGTCCGCTGAGGCGGAAGACAACCTTCGCAACCTGGCCACTCGTCTTTGCCTCGATAATCAGCGTACCACTCACTGTCGCGCCATCACTGATGCCAGCAAAACCGATCAACTGGCCTGTCTGGGCACTCGACGGGCGGGTTGCAAATGGCGAGATCAGGAACGCGAGGAGCCCCACGACGAAGATGAGCCCGAACATGCGGTAGGCGTTGCGTAGGGTGATCATAGTGCTGTTTCTCCGAGGTCTATGCGCAGTAGCGTCCGGCACAGGTGAGGTGTGGAGGGGGCGTACTGCGATACCTGTGGCTGTGCGAGCAGCACACACGGGAATAGGCGGTAGTGGTGGACATACCCGGTACAGCAGGTGCAGGCGGCCCTCGTGGGCCGCAGCGCCGGCCAGGGGTGAGTGGCTAGGGCCGCAGGAGCAAGATGCTGCGATCGGGCGGCGTGCTGTCATCGGCGACAGCAGCGGGGAAGGGCGCCGGGTGGGCAGGGCCGCTACAGGCGGCAACCGGGCCTGAGGGGGTTATCGGGCAACAAGGCCAGGAGGAGCAGGGCTGGAACAGGCATGCGGAGAGCGGACAGTTGGTCTTCATATGCGGGTGGGTGAGCCAGCAGGTGGCATCAACAGGCGCGTGACCCATTGCGCTCCTCGGCTCGGGCGACGCCTCGTCACGCGCGAGCATGAACGGTTGGGATTGGCGTCGAGTGGGCAGGGCTGCTCCTTTCATTAACTTTTATTTAACTTTCGCCCACGTCCATGGTATACCAGGCTCCTCCGGGCTCTGACCATAGCCCGGAGGTCCTATCGGGTCCTGGTTCTGGTCCTCCTGCGTACTAGCCCTGGCTATGGCCCTTGCTCGCTCCGAGTCTGCTACAGCATCACAAACGCATCGGGACCTTCGGGCTATGGTAGCAATGCCGCCAGAGTGCTACAACATGCGTGGCTCCATAGAGGTCCTCGTAGGGAATCCTGGTTGCACTCGTAGCCAGCGGTGTTTGGCTGTGCCCCTTCCCATGGCACCTCGGCGGTAGAGACTCTGCACTCAGGCCCAATGATGCGCCTTTTGTTGCCAACAAAGGTTAAAAGTTTTTAACCTTTGTTGGCAACCCTCACTGGTGAGGGACTGATACCAGTAAGCCCCGGGCAACGCTTCGTGCCTGGCAGCCAGCCTCATCCCAGGAGTAGTTGATGCACACGGTCGGTTTGCTCTTCTCTCGCAGCTTGCGGGCTCTGTTTGTGATCGCTCCCCTGATCGCCCTGGTGCTCAGCGGCACGGTGGCGATGCGCGCACAGGAAGCCACTCCCGCCGCAGCTTCAACCGTTTCGCTCCCGATGATCGGACAATCCCTTGTGAGTGGGCTCCCGTCGCCGGCCTATATTGAGGAGTTCAGCGGCACGCCGGGCAGTCCCCAGCCCTGGACACCCACAAACTGGGATGTGACCGTGCATACTCGTGCCTACAGCGACTGGGAGTCGATCGAGTCGATGCAGGCCGCCCACGGCGCTGATTGTGGTGCCCCACCTGCCACGCATACGGTCGACCGCCACGAAGAGGCCGTCTTTATCTGCCGCAACCATATGATGACGGCGATCAACGCGAGCGGTTACGGCGTGATTTACCTGACACCAGACCACGTTGTTGATTTCTCGCGCGGTGAAGCCGTCATCCGCTGGGATATGTCGACGCGACGCAGCGGCAGCCGGGATTGGGTCAGTGTGTGGATCACCCCCTACGAGGATAATCTCCAACTGCCCCTTGAGGAGTGGCTCCCCGACCTGAACGGCGCACCGAGGAACTCCGTCCACGTACGCCTGGATTTCGGGGCGAACATGTTCTATGCCGACATCTCGAAGGACTTTCAAACGACCAGTCTCAAGAGTCTCTCCAATCCAGCGGGCTATGAGTCATTCCTCACACCCGATGCAGCCCGTCGCGACACGTTCGAGATCCGCATCTCGCGCACCCGGCTGCGGATCGGTATGCCGAAGTACAACTTCTGGTGGCTCGATACGCCTATCAGTGACCTCGGCTGGGATCAGGGTGTCGTGCAGCTGGGGCATCACTCGTATAACCCCACCAAGGCCTGCGATGGCTGTGGTCCGAACACCTGGCACTGGGACAATGTGATCCTCGCACCGGCAAGACCCTTTACGATTATCCGGGCCGACCGGCGCTACACTGACCGGACGAGCCCGGGTGCGGTAACCTTCGCTAGCCCCGCCCCGGCCAATGCCCACCTGCGCTTCTCAGGGATCGGCCCGAACATCGAGGTGAGCTTCGATGGTGGCCAGCGTTGGCAGGCCGCCCAGACCCAGGCCCACGGCATTCCCTTTAAGGACGAGCACTTCCGTTCCTACTGGACCCCCATCCCCGAAGGGACCCGCCAGGTGCTGTTCCGCGGCGAAAGCTGGTGGGGCGGCGACTGGCACGTCCGCGACATGACCATCTGGGCGCCCCCCTCGTAGCCTCGATCTGGCAACAGCTGTGAACGGCCCCGATCCCTCAACAGGATCGGGGCCGTTCGCGTGCGATGAGTGCAGGTTGGCCGCGCAGTGTCCGTGCGGCTAGCGGCCGATCAGATGCTTCAGCGGGCCGATCCCGTACTTGCGGTAGACGTGCAGCGGGTTGAGCACGCTGTAGGCGTAGCGGCGCACCACTTGCATCCGGTCGCCGAGGCGGTTGAGCATGCGCATATGGTAGAGGTGCAGCGTGTTGAAGACTTCGTCGGGCATGTGGCCATGTTCAAAGATCAGCTCGCCCACCATGCCGGCGAGCCATTGCACCTCGCGGTCGGCGGCTGCTCGCCGTAGCACCGTCGCTGGCACCGGGGCCTCCAACATCTTGCCAGCGAGATAGAGCCCCAGGCGCACCATGCGCCCCGCACCGTGCTCCTCCGCCGTGGCGAGCAGGCGCTGCCAGTCCAGCCCCTCGCTCACCCGCACGGCCTCGGCTACATCGCAGACCCAGCTGAGACGTGACCAGAGGTGCTTGGAGCCGTGGACGCACAGACAGATCAGCAGCGGCTCCGGCGCCAGGCTCAGCACCTTGCGCCCCAGCAGGGAGATCGGCACCAGGCGCTGCCAGAACTCGTCCAGCTTGCGCGGAAACGCGAAGGGCCGCTCGACAACCCGCCACAGCAACTCCAGGTGCACCGCGTCGTCGTCGCGCATGAAGCCGTACTCGTGGTGGGTGCCCGTGTACACCGGCAGGATGTCGTCGGGGGGGGGCAGGTAGGGCACGTAGCCGCTGGCCATCACCAATTCACGCGCCCGCAGAAAGTCCTCGGGGCGGATCCAGACATCTAGATCGCCGAACTGCCGCAGGCTGAGATCGCCATATACCTGGGCCGCCAGGGCGGGCCCCTTGAAGGGGAAGGCCGGGATACTATGTTCGTCGAGGAGCCTGAGCACGCGCAGCAATTCGCCGGTGAGCAGGAGGTTCTGCTGCGTCACCATCACGACGGCGGTGCGCAGCGCCTGAGCCACCTCTGGCGGCAGCGCACTCCCTGCAGTCGCGAGGAGGTTGCGGCCCACCAGCGGCAGCACCTTCGAGCCGTTCGCGATAGCGATCAAGCGTCTCCAGTCGACGTCGGCGCCGGCCAGGGCGCGTACGCGCTCGGCGGCTGCGCTATCGAGCCGTGCCCGCGCACCGGCGACCATCAGTTGATCAGCGGGCCCGAGCCGCCCAAGGATCTCCGGAAGCATCGTCATGTCCTGGCTCCTCTGCATACTGGCGGCTGAGCGTCCTAGGCGCGACTCGGCTCCCGTCCGGGAGCGGCTGGGCTGGGAAAACGCCCGCCAATGGCCTTTCAGGCCCGATCAACGAGCGCGCCCCCGTCGTCGTCTTCGAGCTGCAGCGGGCTCAACTCCTGCCGGAGGCTCGCCCGCATCTGCGCCTCCCAGGACTGCGCGTAGAGACCGCCCTTCGCCAGGAGCTCGGCGTGGGTGCCCGACTCGACAATCTGGCCATCAGCCATCACGTGGATCACGTCGGCGCGCATGGCGGTAGTGAAACGGTGCGTGATGATGATCGCTGTGCGGCCCGCGACAAGGTGCTGGCAGCGGTCGAGCCATTCGGCCTCGGCCCAGGAGTCCATGAAGCTGGTCGGCTCATCGAGGATGACGATCTGGGCAGCACGCAGGAATGCCCTGGCGAGGGCCACCCGTTGCCACTCGCCGCCGCTCAGGTCGGTGCCCTCCGCAAAGGCCTTACCCAGGAGGGTCTGGTAGCCCTGAGGGAGCTTGCCGATCACCTCGTGGGCCCCGGCGCTACGCGCGGCCGCCTCGATTGCAGCCGTGTCGGGGCTGGCCTCGAGGTCGCCCAGGGCGATGTTTTCCGCGGCGGTAGCGTGGTAGCCGACCGGCATCTGGAATAGCACGGTGATCATGCGCCGTAGCTGCTCGATGTCGATGTGACGAATGTCGATGCCGTCGAGCTCGATCTGCCCGGCATCGGGGTGGTAGAAGCCGCAGAGCAGCTTGAGCAGGGTGCTCTTGCCGGCCCCGTTTGCCCCGACGATGGCCACCGTCGTGCCGGCCGCCACGCTCAGATCAAAATCGCGCAGGGCCAGGCGCTCGCTGCCGGGGTAGCGGAAGGAGACGCCCCGGAAGCGAATTCCCTCGCGCAGCGGCACCGGCGCAGCCATGACGGGCTCTTCCGCGCTGACACGCGGCTTGAGATCCAGGAAAGCGTAGAGGTGGCCAAGAAAGAGGCTGTTGGCAAAGATCTGGCCGACGTTGCTGAGCAGGCCGTGCATCACGCCATGGCCCCAATTGAAGGTCTGGTAGAAGAGCGTCAGATCGCCCAGCCGCACCTGGCCCGCGAGCAACTGCTGGACCATCCAGAGCAGCGTGCCGCCCACCAGCAGGAGGGTGAGCGCACTGGCGCCAAGCTGGGCCATGGCCTGCTGGCGTGCCAGGGCGAGGCGTTCGCCCCGCAGCACCCGTCGTGTCTCCTGGAAGGCCCGCTGAAAGTGAGGGCCAAGCTTGAAGAGCCGCAACTCGGCCGCCGTGGTCGGGCTGGTGAGCATCGTCTCGTAATATTGGGTCCAGCGGTGGGCCGGTGTGCTCCGCTCCCACCAGTCGTGGTGCTGCTGGTTGGTACGTAAAAGCACATAGAAGGCGGGCAGCGTGCTGAACACGAGGACGATCGGCACCCACACCCCGTACGGCACCAGGATAGTCACCATGGCGAGCATGGTCACGCCGTTCTGCAACAGCTCGCCACAGCTGTCGAGAAGCGCGAGGGAACGGCGTCCGGCATCACTGCGCGCCCGGTAGAGATGATCGTGGTGCGCCGGGGTCTCGTAGAAGGCCAGGTCAACAGCCACCGACTGGGCATGGACGAGCGCGCTGATCCGATCGTAGACCAGCTCCGATTGCGCGACGCGCACCCAGGTGCTTACGTTGTCGACCACCCGCGCGAGCACGAAGAGCAGGCCGATCCCGCCGATCAAGGGCGCGGCGGGGCGAAAACGCTCCAGCGATCCAGGCTGAGGCAGCAAGTCCACCAGCTGGTTGATCAGCTGGCTGGTGAGATAGATCGACGCGACGGGCAGCAGCCCCTGGAGCAGCAGTAGTAGCAGCCAGGCGGTCGTCCACCCCGGCGAGGCCGCCCAGATCAGGCGGAGCGTACGTGGCAGATAGACCAACTGCCGGAGGGCTTTGCGAAGACGAGTGCTCACGGCGCGCGGCCTCCTTCTTCAGGCCAGAGCGAACTGGTGCGCGACATGGGTCTCGACCAGATCCAGCACGTCTGGCAGGCCTTCGAGGCGGTAGGGCCGGCGCAGGCGCTGCACCGGTACGGAGGCTGCCAGCCGCTCGCACTGGCGAAAGTGGGCCGCTGTGGCGCTCGGCGCCTTCAAGAAGCGCTGGGCGTAGGAGTGGCACACGAGGGCGAAGAAGGTCTCGTGGGGCCGCAGTGGCGTTACCTCCGGCCGATCGCCCTGATCCAGCAGAAAGATCCCGCGCAGCGGCAGCGGATCAAGGCTGAAGCCAGCAGTCGGACGGTGGGCCAGCTTGTCGATCTCGGGGTGCAGGCGCGGCAGGAGTTCTGGCTGGGCAACGACAGACGAGGCCGCGTCGGGGCGAAGCTTCAACTGCGCGAAGCCCGGGTAGATCACCGGGGCATCGCCGGCAAGATCGAGGGCGAGGATGTCGTCGGTGAGCAGCCGGTGACCGCGCGCATGCAGTGCTGCCGCCGTGGTCGACTTGCCGAAGCCTTTCCAGCCGATGAAGGCCACGGCACAGCCGTCGATCTCCACAGCGCTGGCGTGGAGCGTCAGCAGCCCGCGCTGGTCCAGCGCGACACCCATGACCGAGCCGAGCAGAAAGGAGCGCAACAGGTTCCTGTCAACTCCGGGGTGGGGCTCAACAATGATCTCACGGCCCTGGCGGATATGAAAGGCAGCCACCGCATCCCAGAAGAGCACGGCCTCGGCAGCACCGGCACGCACAAAGTCGCCCTGACGCCCCACTTCGTCCGGGAGGCGCTCGATCGTGCCGAGCCGGATGCCGAGCTCGGGCGTGCCGTCCTGGGCGGGAATAAGCTCTGGGAGCGGCAGCTCAGAGCTGATGGTGAGACCGTAGGCCGTGTAAAGGTTGCTCATCGTCGGTGCATTGCCTGGATCACTTCATAGGAAGAAACGCCGCGCACCACATCCTGCATGTGGTCATAGCACGCGGCGCAGCTTTGGACGCAGTGCCGAATATGGTGGCAGGCAGAGTGTTTCCAGGCCGGGGCTAGTAGCTGGCAGCGACGGGTACGGCAGGGCTCCTACTGCCACACCCCATCTCGACAGCGACATCCCCAGCCTGGCACCGGGCCGAAGCTGGCAAACTAGGAGTCGCGGGGGGGCAGCGGGATGCCGCGCGGGTCGGTGCGGCCGAACACCAGGAAGTCGAGGAAGGTCCGGCTGCCAGCACCCTGGGTCAGCTCTTCGACGCTGCCGTGAACGGTCAGGCGGGGCGCCTCGTAGGTCTGCTTCTCAGTCTGCGCATTGGTCTGCATGGTGGGTTGCTCCTTGAGCGTTGTTGATACTTCTACACCGGATGAACTGAGGCGATCGGGTGAGAACGAAACGTTGGCTGGTGGAACCCCTCAGCACATTCGGTACCGCGATAGACGCAGCGCGCTACGCCTCTTCCGACGATCCCGAACGACGGCTGCGGTTTCCCTCATGGAACTGGGACGGCGATCACCTCCTTGGGTGCCGGCTGCACGGTCTCGTTGCGCAGCCAGACGGCGAGGATAACTGATAACAGCAGGATCGTCAGGTGATCATCCACCCCCTGATCCTGAGCACGAAGTCGCTGGAGGGTGTTGCGGAGCGCCGGAAGATCGACATAGGGTGCGAGCAACTCGGCGTCCTGCCACAGGATCTGCTCGATACGCGCGCCGTCGGCCGCGAGACCATGCTTGAAGTTGTGCCCCAGGTCGCCTTTGTCTTTGCGCCAGCGCACCGTGGGGGGGAGCACGTCGGCCAGCCCGTGCCGAACCATCGCGCGGTTCCAGCCCCGATGGAGCTTCTGATCGGAGGGCAGCGCCAGGCAGAACTCTACCAGCCGCCGGTCGAGAAAGGGCAGGCGCGCTTCAATCCCGAAGGCCGCCACAGCGTGCTCAAGCGCCTCCAGGGCCGAGGTCGTCGCGCCGGTCGTGAGCAGCCGGAAGTGGGCCTCGCGCTCCGTCCACACGGGATGGAGCCGCTCACCTTCGAGCACGCGGAGCCGCCCCGGAAGATCCAGGCGGCGCGCAAATGCCGGGTTGATCTGCGGCGGGATCGGCGGGGCCGGCCATGGCTGGCCCCGCAGGCGGTGGGCCACCTGGAGCACCTCGGCGAGGCGGGGCGCGAAGGCCGCCTCGAGCAGGTAACGCTGGAGCACCGGCAGCGTCCGGTGCTGCCGCACCTGGCACAGGGCTCGCACCTCGCGGGCGAGGCGCAGCCAGCGGCCAGCGTAAGCCAGTTCGTCCAGGTACTCATAGCCGTGGGCGGCCGTCGAGTCCCCGAGCACGCCATCGAAGAGCACACGCACGCCCTGCTGCCGCACGCGGCCCCAGATCAGCCAGTTGACAAACAGGTTGGGCGCGTGGAACGGTTCGTCCTGGTGCCAGAGCACCTGCTCGATCGCCGTCAGAGGCGTGACACTGTCTCCGGGCACGAAGGTCGGCTCCAGGCCACCCTGGTCGAGCACGGCCTGGATGTAGCGCCGCTCATCGCTCGCCCGCACCTCATCGAAGATCGCCGAGTAGGTGTGCAGCGACGGCAAACCCTGCTCGCGGCCCAGCGCGCGCGCAACGGTGACGATCGACGACGAGTCGAGCCCGCCGCTGAGCATCGAGCCAACGGGGAAGGCCGCACGCATGCGGCAGCGCACCGCTTCGGTGAAGTGGGCCCGGTAGCCCTCCGCGTAGTCGGCAGTGGAGCGGAGGCGCAACTCGGGCTGGCGCTCGAGCTCCCAGTAGCGCCAGGTGCGCAGCTGTCCACCGCTGAGGCGCAGGCAGTGGCCAGGCGGCAGGCGCGAAATCGATTGGTAGAAGGTGCTGACCTGATCCTCGTGACTGTTCAGCAGATAATCGCCGATCCTGGCCTCGTTGATGGTCCGTGGCAACTCGGGCAGCGCCAGCAGGCCCTTGATCTCCGTGGCGAAGGCGAAGGTATGCGCCGATGCGTGATAGTAGAAGGCCCGAACGCCGAAATGATCGCGTGCGGCGAACAGACTCAGCGTTCGCGCATCCCAGATCGCGAAGGCGAAGTCGCCGAGCAGGTAAAAGGGGCAGCGCTCACCCCAGCGCTCATAGGCGGCCAGGATCAGGTCGCTGTCGGACACGCCGGCGGGTGCCCGGTCGCGGAGGCCCAGGCTGGCAATCAGCTCAGCCCGATTGTCGATCCGCGCGTCGGCAGTGAGGATAAAGGCACCCGAGCGATCGGCCAGGGGCAGGCGCTCGCGCAGCGATTCCGGCGTCGTGTGGAGCATCTGGTGGCCAAGGCCAACCGGCCCGGCGTGCCACATGCCGGACCCATCGGGGCCACGGTGCTCGAGCGCGCCGCCCATCCGCACCAGAGCCTGGCGCGCCGGACGCCCATCGCTGTAACACACGCCGAAGATCGCGCTCATGATGCCTGTTTCTTTTCCACTGGAAGGACTACGAAGCGAACCAGTTCATCGGCGCCGCCGATGATCACCGTGCCCTGCCACTCGACCCATGCGTGCGCCTGGAACTGACCGCCGGCCCCACGGGCCACCCCGATTCGCAGTTGCGTCGGGTAGCCCCGCCAGCTCAGCAGCAGCTGCGTTGCCAGCCCCTGGGTGAGGCAGCTTGCCCGTGGCACGTAGCGGCTCACCCATAACACTGCCGCGACCACCCGGGCGACTGTTGCCTTGTCGTGCTGGCCGCCCGGGGCCGGGGCCAGGCGCTGCTGGATCAGCGGACGCCATACTCGGAAGGGAACGAGCGACAGTACCAGCCGGACCGAAAGCACCACTGCTGCGGCCTGCAGCATGAGCGCCTGGTCACGCAGCGGCATGCGGAGAAAGCGCTTCAGCTTGCGCATATGTCATCTCAACAAGGCTGTGCGAGGCGAGGTCGTGCAGTAGGGCGATGATATCGCGCGCGCATGTCGCGTCGTCCACGGCGTACTGCGCAGTCACAGCGGCGCAGAGCTCGTCCAGTGTGCGGGGCTGCTGGATCAGCGACCAGATCAGCGCGCCGACAGGATTCAGCCCATAGTAGGTACCGTTCTGCAGGTTGAGGATGACGGTCTCATCAACTAGCTGCGAGGAGACCTGGTTGCTCGAAGCAACGACGGAAGACGGGACTGAAAGGTGCTCACCGGCCATGGCAAACGCTCCTATGCGTACGCATTCCCCTCAAAAACCATCAGCATCTGAGGAAGGACATAGAGCCAGCACATTCAATCGGGAGATGCGTTTTGATATACATTGGCGAGTATAACAACGAGCGCCCACCCCGACAAGTTACAGATGGTTCATTTCGTGCAAGGGAAAACGGGGCAGGAGACTGACTTCCTTCGCATCAGTAGAAGCGGTCTTGAAGATTTATGAGATCACCCAAGGAGTTGTCATATCCTTTATGTGCAAAAACCCCCGGACAGACCCGGGGATGCTTTCTCGAGCACACCGTGAACAAGTTGCAATGGGCCACTCAGACCACCTCATAGGCCGTTCACCGGCTGCTTCTACAATTTATAATAAGGCCCACGCCCACTGCGGCCGAGCGTGCTGCAAGGGCCACTATCTGGAGGAGACCAGACCAATGCGCGTGCTTATCACCGGCGGGGCCGGATTCCTCGGATCGCATTTATGCGATCGCTTCCTGGCCGAGGGCCACACGGTCATCGCGATGGACAACCTGATCACCGGGACCACCGACAATATCGCCCACCTGGCCGGCCACGAGCGCTTCACCTTCATCAAACACGACGTCACCAACTACATCTATGTCGACGGTCCCCTGGACGCCATTCTGCACTTCGCCTCTCCGGCCTCGCCGATCGACTATCTCGAACTGCCGATCCAGACCCTGAAGGTGGGCGCGCTCGGCACCCACAAAGCCCTCGGCCTGGCCAAGGCCAAGGGCGCCCGCTTCCTACTCGCCTCGACCTCGGAAGTCTACGGCGACCCGCAGGTACACCCCCAGCCCGAGAGCTACTACGGCCACGTGAACCCGGTCGGGCCCCGGGGCGTCTACGACGAGGCCAAGCGCTTCGCCGAGGCGATGACGATGGCCTACCACACCTTTCACGGCGTCGAGACCCGCATCGTGCGCATCTTCAACACCTACGGCCCGCGCATGCGCCTGCGCGACGGCCGGGTGGTGCCGAACTTCATCGCCCAGGCCCTGCGCGGCGAGCCCCTCACCCTCTACGGCGACGGGATGCAGACACGCTCCTTCCAGTACGTCAGCGACCTGGTCGAGGGGATCTACCGGCTGCTCTTCTCCAACGAGGTTGAACCGGTGAATATCGGTAACCCCGGCGAGTTCACCGTGAAGGAGTTCGCGCGGGTCGTCAATGAACTGACTGGCAATACGGCCGGGACTGTCACGCGGGACCTCCGCACCAAGGACGACCCCCAGGTGCGCCAGCCCGACATCACCAAGGCCCGGCGCATCCTCGGTTGGGAGCCGAAGGTGACGCTGCGCGAGGGCCTGGAGCGCACCATTCCCTGGTTCCGCGCGGAGCTCCAGCGGCTGGGCGAACTGCCCGGCGGCACACGCTAACGAACGTAAGGACGTTCAGGGTCGGCGCAGCTGCGCTGATACCGGAGCAACGTGACGGCTCCACACGAGATCAGCCTTCCCTCCTACAGTTCCCATACGCTCCAATGCCGTTGTGGAGCTGTAAAGGCCATGGAGATGACACCGTACTATGCGGTGTAGCCAGGTTTATCTGGTACTGGATCCTCATTCGCGGAGCACACACCGCCGTGATGGAGACCGGCCCCCGTATGGACACAGCGCGCTGCGGCCCTCCGGCGGCAGTGGGCGGCGGCCCGCCGGCTCCGGCGCGCTTTTTGCGTTAGCGCATACCCAGAGGCTCGTTGCGATGAAAGCAGTTATTCTGGCCGGCGGATACGGCACCCGGATCAGCGAGGAGAGCGGCATCAGGCCCAAGCCGATGATCGAGATTGGGGGCAAGCCCATCCTGTGGCACATCATGAAGATCTATTCGGCCCACGGGATCAACGACTTCATCATTTGCTGCGGCTATAAGGCCTATGTCATCAAGGAGTACTTCGCGAACTACTTTTTGCACACCGCCGACGTGACCTTCGACATGCGCTACAACAGCATGCAGGTCCACCACGCCGTAACCGAGCCGTGGAAGGTGACGCTGGTGGACACCGGCGAGCAGACGATGACGGGTGGCCGTCTGAAGCGGGTGCGGGAGTACATCGGTAGCGAGACCTTCTGCATGACCTACGGCGACGGCGTGGGCAACGTGGACATCACCGGACTGATTGCCTTCCACCGGGAGCAGCGCACCCTGGCAACCCTCACGGCCGTGCAGCCCCCGGGCCGCTTTGGCGCCTTTACCCTCGGCGAAGACCAGAGCCGGATCAGTTCGTTCAAGGAGAAGCCCCAGGGCGACGGCGAGGGCGCCTACATCAACGGTGGCTTCTTCGTGCTCGAGCCCAAGGTGCTGGACTACGTGGCCGACGACTCGACAGTCTGGGAGCGTGAGCCCATGGAGGGGCTGGCCCGCGATGGGCAACTCGCGGCCTACCGCCACAACGGCTTCTGGCAACCGATGGATACGCTCCGCGACAAACATTACCTTGAGGAGCTCTGGGCCAGGGGCCAGGCGCCCTGGAAGGTGTGGTAGGCTCGTGGGCCGGCATAGGTCGTCTTAGCTCATGAGGAACAAGTGCGTATGAACGTCTTGCTGACCGGCAGCGGTGGCTATATCGGGATCGTCACTGCCCCTGTACTGATGGAGCGCGGCCACGAGGTTGTCGGCGTGGACACGGGCTTCTACCAGAGTGGCTGGCTCTACCAGGGCGTGCGGCGCATGCCGCTGACCATCCAGAAGGACATTCGTGAACTGACCGCCGCAGACCTGGAGGGCTACGACGCCGTTGTGCATATGGCCGAGCTCTCCAACGACCCCCTGGGCCAACTCAATCCCGAGATCACCTACAAGATCAACCACCACGGTAGCGTGGCCCTGGCCCGGGCCGCCAGAGAGGCCGGCGTCTCCCGATTCGTCTATATGTCCTCCTGCAGTGTCTATGGCATCGGCGAGGAGGGCGAGGTCAAGACCGAGGAGTCGCGCCCCCGCCCTCAGACGGCCTACGCCGAGTGCAAGGTGTATGTCGAGCGCGATCTGATGGCCCTGGCCGACGACAGCTTCTCGCCGACCTTTCTGCGCAACGCGACGGCCTTCGGCCCCTCGCCGCGCCAGCGGTTCGATATTGTGCTGAACAACCTTGCGGGCCTCGCCTGGACTACCGGCCGCATCACGATGACCAGCGACGGTACCCCGTGGCGCCCGCTGGTCCACATCCTCGATATCGCCGACGCGATCGGTTGTGTCCTCGCGGCACCCCGCGAGGCCATTCACAACCAGGTATTCAACGTCGGCGACACCCGTCAGAACTACCGCGTGCGCGAGATCGCCGAGATCGTCGCCGAAGCCTTCCCCGGTTGCGAACTGGCCTTCGGCACCAATGACTCAGACAACCGCAGCTACCGCGTCTCCTTCGAGAAGATTAACACCCGGCTACCAGGATTCGCCTGCAAGCGCGACGCGCGAGTTGGCGCCCGGCAGTTGCGGGAGGTCTTCGAGCAGATCGGAATGACCAGAGAGATCTTCGAGGCCCCGCCCTACACGCGCCTGAAGATGCTCCAGCAACTGATCAGCACGCGGCAGATCGACGGCGAGTTGTTCTGGAGGGTGTAATGTTCTTCCACCGCACCGAACTGATGGATGCCGTGCTCATCGAACTTGACCGCCGCGAGGACCGGCGCGGATTCTTCGCGCGCACCTGGGATCAGCAGCTGTTCAAGGAGCACGGTCTGGTCGATCGGGTCGTCCAGGCCAACCTGTCGTATAACCATACCAGCGGAACCCTGCGGGGCATGCACTACCAGAAGGCGCCCTACGCCGAGACCAAACTGGTGCGCTGTGTGCGCGGGGCAATCTTCGATGTGATCATCGACATTCGCCCCGACTCCCCCACTTACAAGCGCTGGATCGGCGTGGAGCTGACGGCCGAGAACCGCCGGGCGCTCTATGTGCCCGAGGGCTTCGCCCACGGCTTCCAGACACTCACCGACGACTGCGAGATAATGTATCAGGTTTCGCAGGTTTACACCCCCGGCGCCGAGGGTGGCATCCGCTACAACGACCCGTCCTTCGGCATCCAGTGGCCCTTGCCGGTCAGTGTGATCAGCGAGAAGGATGCGGCCTGGCCCGATTTCGCCGGCTAAGTGCCTTGAGAGAAACGACACCATGCATCTTGTAGATACCGCCCTGGCTCGCGCCGAGGCCGAGGGCCGGCCGATCCGCGTGGGGATGGTTGGCGCCGGCTTTATGGCCCGAGGCACCGCGCTGCAGATCATCCGGTATACCCGAGGGATGCGCCTGGTGGCGGTGGCCAACCGCACCCTGGAGCGAGCCCGCCGGTCCTACGTCGAGGCCGGCGTGCCAGACGAGACCATCCGCACGGTCGAAACCCAAGCCGCCCTGGAGGCAGCCATTCATGCAGGCACACCGGCCATCACCGACGATGCGCTGCTGCTCTGCCGGGCAGAGGGGATCGACGTGATCCTCGAGATCACCGGGGCCGTTGAGTTCGGGGCGCGCGTCGCTTTGGAGTCGATCGCCCACGGCAAACATGTTGTCACCATGAACGCCGAACTGATGGGCACGCTCGGGGCAATCTTACACGTCTATGCCCATCGCGCCGGTGTCATCCTCACCCTATCCGATGGCGACCAGCCGGGTGTGACGATGAATCTGTACCGCTTTGTCAAAGGGCTGGGCGTCAGACCGGTGCTCTGCGGCAACATCAAGGGGCTGCACGACCCCTACCGGAACCCGACCACGCAGCAAGCCTTTGCCGAGCGCTGGGGCCAGAACCCGAGCATGGTCACTTCGTTTGCGGACGGATCGAAGATCTCCTTCGAGCAGGCCGTAGTGGCCAACGCCACTGGCATGCGTGTGGCGAAGCGGGGAATGTTCGGACCCACCGTGCCCGCCGGCACTCCCCTCCAGGATGTGGCGACCACACTCTACCCGCTTGAGGCGCTGCTCAATGGGCCGGGTATCGTGGATTACGTCGTCGGCGCGGTGCCGGGGCCAGGGGTCTTTGTGCTGGGCACCCACGATCACCCGACCATGCGCCACTACCTGAATCTCTACAAGCTCGGGGAAGGCCCACTCTACTGCTTTTATACACCCTACCACCTCTGCCATTTCGAGATCCCGAACTCGATCGCCCGTGTAGCGCTGTTTGGTGACGCAGTGCTCACACCCCGGGGCGCCCTCGGCGTCGAGGTGATCACCGCCGCCAAGCTTGACCTGAAGGCCGGCGAGCGCCTCGATGGCATCGGCCACTACAAGACCTACGGCCTCTGTGAAAACGCCGACGTGGTGCAGGCAGAGCGCCTGCTCCCGATCGGTCTGGCCGAGGGCTGTGTGCTTCGCCGGGACGTGCCAAAAGATCACTGTCTCACCTACGAGGATGTTGAGATCCCGGCGGACTCGCTGGCCCACCGCCTGCGCGCCGAGCAGCATGCCTGCTTTGGCGAACCCATCCCGGCAGAACGCAATCGCGATACGCCGCGCGATTGAGCGCAAAAAGCGGGAGAGTACTACAGCGCGCCGTGCAGCCACCTCACCTCAGCCGAAACGTGCATCGATCGCCGTGAACTTACTGTCATTTGTGTTGACAGCACCTGTAAGGCAAATGTTTCCCGACCCCTATAGACTGTGGGGCACAGGAAACTCCGTCCTCATTCCTCTAGCGAGGTGCGAGCAATGCAGACTCAGCCCGATACTCACCTCGACGACCGAGCAACCCGCATGCTCACCATCTTCGCCGAGCGGCGCTTTGAGAGCGCACGGGCCAACCAGCGGCTCCGCGCCCGCATCCTCACCTGGTCGATCCGCACCAAGGTGGTGCGCAGCCTTAAGCGAGCCCTCGATGTATCGCTGGCGAGCGCCGCGATCGTGGCCACCTCGCCGCTGATGGCCGCCACGGTGATCGCGATCAAGCTCGACTCGCCCGGCCCGATCCTCTTCCGCCAGCAGCGCGTTGGCAAGGACGGCGAGCTGTTCTATTGCTACAAGTTCCGCTCGATGTACGTCGATGCTGAGCAGCGCAAGGCCGAGCTGATGGCGAAGAACGAGGCCGACGGCCCTGTCTTCAAGATGAAGAATGACCCACGGATTACCCGGGTAGGCCGGGTGATCCGCAAGCTGAGCATCGATGAGCTCCCCCAGCTCTTCAATGTGCTCAAGGGCGAGATGAGCCTGGTCGGCCCGCGCCCGGCCCTGCCGAGCGAGGTGGAGCGCTACACCTTCGAGCAGATCGGGCGCCTGCACGCCATCCCCGGCATCACCGGGCTGCAGCAGGTCTCCGGGCGCAGCAACCTGGACTTCAAGCGCTGGGTGGAGCTCGACCTTCAGTATATCTCCGAGCAAAGCGTCTGGAAGGATATCGAAATTCTGGTGAAGACGATTCCGGCGGTGATCTTCAGCAAGGGCGCGTACTAACTGGTGAGGCGATGCGAAAGCTGCTGGTCGTTCTTGGCGTGCCCGTCGACAACCTGACGATGGATGAGGCCCTGGCCCGCTGCGACGAGTTCGTCGCAGTTGGCCGCGCGACAGGCCGCACCCATCAGATCGCCACCGTCAACGCCGACTTCGTCGTAAACTCGCTGCACGACCCGGAGTTGCGGCGGATCCTGCAGGAAGCCGACATGGCCACCGCCGATGGGATGCCCCTCGTCTGGGCATCGCGGCTGCTCGGTGGGCCGCTCCCCGGCCGGGTGACCGGGGCCGACCTGGTGCCGGCGCTTGCCGCCCGGGCCGCTGAGAAGGGCTACTCGATCTATTTCCTCGGCGCTCGCCCCGGTGTTGCCGCCCAGGCCGCCGAGATCCTCGCGCAGCGCTACCCGGGCCTCAAGGTCGCCGGGGTCTTCTCACCGCCCCCCGCCTCGGTGCTGGAGATGGACCGCTCGGTGTTCGAGCGGGTGCGGGAGGCCCGGCCCGATATTCTGCTGGTGGCCTTTGGCAATCCCAAGCAGGAGAAGTGGATCCGCATGTACGCCCCCGAGCTCCACGTGCCCGTGTGCATCGGCATCGGCGGCACGCTGGATATGATTGTGGGGGTGACGAAGCGTGCCCCAACCTGGATGCAGCAGGCCGGCCTGGAGTGGGCTTACCGTCTGGCCCAGGAACCCCGGCGCCTGCTGCGGCGCTATGTCCACGATTTTGGCTACTTCGGCTACTTCTTCGTGCGCCAGTGGTGGGCGATGCGCCGGGGCACGGCGATCAATATGGTGCCGCCGGACGCCGACGCGCCAGGCGCACCCTTGCCGCCAGTGCCGCCGGTGGCTCCCGAGCAGCCAGCACCCGTTGCGCACACGCTGCCGATCCTGGAACTGCGTGGCCGGCTTGACGTGAGTAACTACGAGGCCTTCACGGCACAGGCCCGCGACGCCCTTGCGCACAGCCGGGGGCTGGTGATCGATATGGCCCGGGCCGAGTTTCTCGACAGCACCGGGATGGGGGCCCTGGTCGCGCTCGCCAATGAGGCCCGGGCCGCCGGCGGGGCGATTTACCTGGTGGCGGTGCCAAGACCGATCAACGACCTGTTGATCCTCGTGCGGCTGGAGCGATTCTTCGAGATCCTACCGGATGTCGCCGCCGCCGAGCAGCGATTCTCGACGCCCGACTTGCCCACCGAGCCCCAACCGCTCACCGCCGGCTGGAGCATCGTCCGGGCACCGCGCCTGTTCGACGCCGGGACCGCACCGCTGCTGCTCTCACGCTGCGAGCAAGCTCTCGCCATGCGACCACAGATCGTCGTAGACCTGTCCGACACCACCTTCCTGGCCAGTGCTGGCATGGCGGTGCTCATCCGCATCGACCGGCTCACTCGCGAGCAGGGCGGTGAGTTACGTGTGGCTGGTTGCTCGCCAGATGTCCTGCGAACGCTCAAGCTCGTCAAGCTCGACGTGCTCCTCAAAGTCTACCCGACTGTCCAGGAGGCGATCCAGGCCCCGCCAGCGCAGGCCGACCCACCGCTCACCGACGCGCCGCTCCCGCTGCGCAGCTAGAGCCTTTCCGGCCGAGCGTGTGGGGAGTAGCGACGTGCCGGACCGTAGCCCAGCCCCACCACGACGCCGTAGCGCCACCAGCCAAACCCGCCCCGGCCTCTCTGGCCGGGGGCCACCAGTCGCCCGCGCGCCCGTGAACATGCCGATAGTCACGGAACGAAGAACCGTCGCTCTCGCCAGTGAGTAGCCCCGCTATGCAAGTGATCATTCTCGCAACCGACGAGCAGCGTCGTCTTCCACCACTCACCGACCAACTCCCCGGCCCTCTCGTGCCGATCGTGGACCGCCCGGTGATGGCGACCACGGTAGAGGTGCTGGCTCGCGCTGGCTACAAGCAGATCCTGGTGAGCCTGTACGAGCGCGGCGGCCAGATCGCCGCCTACTTCGGCGGCGGCCGGCGCTGGGGCGTCGACCTGAAATACCTCACCCAGCGCCAGGCATGGGGCAGCGCCGGCTCGTTGCGTTTTGCCGCAGGGCTACTGCGCGAGAGCGTCCTGGTACTCCCCGGCGATGCCATGATCGACCTCGATCTCGAGGCAGCGCTGGCGTTTCACCAGGCCCACGGCGGGCCCATCACCGCCATTGTGCATCCGGTTCTGCCGAGCAGCAACGCCCCGCTCCTCACCCTGAACGACCGGGGCCATGTCCTGCCGGCAGGGGCCGATTCCGGACAGCCCTACCACGCCACGGGCGCCTGGATCCTCGAGCCGGGCGTGCTTGCGCACATCCCGGCTACCGGGGTGGCCGAGATCAGCGAGGACCTGCTGCCCGCCGTGCACGCCGCCGGCGAACTCGTCTTCGGCTACGTCATGGAGGGGTATTGGAACCCTCTGGATAGTATCGGAGCTTTCCAGGCGGCGCAGCGTGTCTACCTCTACAGCGCCTACCGCGAGCGAGCCCCCGAGCAGGCGAGCGCCGGGCCGGCTGAGGTCGTGCGCTACCCATCGCTGGAGGCCCGGCAGATCGCCCCCGGGATCTGGGTCGGGCGGGACCACTCCATCCACCCGAGCGCCAGGCTGGCCCCGCCCACCTACATCGGGCCGAACAGCTGGATCGGGCGGGAGGTAGAGCTCGGCCCGGACGCGATCATCGGCGCCAACGTCGTGATCGACGACGAGGCGACCGTGAGCGCCAGCACTATTCTGAGCGATACCTATGTCGGCCGGCTGGTGCGCATAGAGGGCCGCGTCGTCACGCCTGGAACGATCAGCGATGTCGAGGCTGGCGAAACCACCAGGATTGTCGATCCGTTCCTGATCGGGCGTATGGGCGCCGCGGCCGAGGGCCGGAGTCCGCTCCGGCGTGCTTTGAGCGGCGCCACGGCGCTGCTCCTGATAGTCGTGCTCAGCCCCCTGCTCCTGCTACTGGCCCTGCTCACCACACTCACGACTGGCAAAGGGCCGATCGTGCGCTCCCCCCACGTCGGGCAGCGTATCGGCGAGGGACAGAGCCCGCGCAGCTTTCAGCTGCTCCAGTTCCGCACCCGGCGCGAGAGCGGCGCATTTACACCGCTGGGCGCGCTCCTCGAACGGCTGGAGCTCCACCGCCTACCCGAACTGTTCAACGTCCTCGGCGGCGACATGGCCCTCGTGGGTGTCAAGGCTCTCCGACCAGACGAGGCCACCCGCCTGACGGAGGAGTGGCAGCAGCGCCGCCACGAATGCCCCGCAGGTCTGACAGGACTCTGGTACATCCAGACTGAGCAGGGGAGCGACCTTGATACGCTGATCGTCGCTGACGTATACTACACCGCGACGCGCACCTGGCGCGGCGACATGCTCATCCTCCTGCGCACCCCCAGCGCCTGGCTTCGCCGCTGCCGCCAAGGGCCAGGCGCCCGTGGCACGCAGGACTACCGCATCCAGGCCGACCATCTTCAGAGCATGTAACGTTTGAGTTTGCGTGAGGGAGGATTTTCACAATGGACATGAAAACGCGCGTTGATGGCGATGTGAACGTGGTCGAGCTCGCCGGACGCTTCGATACCAACACCGTCCCCCCCGTCGCCGCATGGCTCGACCAGGTGACCTCTACCCCGGGGGCCCGTGTGCTGGTGAACCTCGCGAATACCACCTTCGTCGACTCGACCGCCCTGGCGACGCTGGTGCAGGCCCTCAAGCGCTGCCAGCAAGTGAAGGGCGACCTGTTTCTGTGTGGCCTGCGCCGGCCTGTGTACATGATCTTCGAACTGACGAGGCTCGACAAAGCGTTCAACATTTTTGTGGACGAGGAACACGCCATCAAGGCCTTCGCTAACTGA
>SFCB01000136.1 GCA_004367505.1 Chloroflexi bacterium OHK40
CCCTGAGACGCCCCGGTGGGGCGGGCGATCGCCCTGAGACGCCCCGGTGGGGCGGGCGATCCCCCTGAGACGCCCCGGTGGGGCGGGCGATCGCCCTGAGACGCCCCGGTGGGGCGGGCGATCCCCCTGAGACGCCCCGGTGGGGCGGGCGATCCCCCTGAGACGCCCCGGTGGGGCGTCTTTACGCTGCGCGAGCAGCCTGCTATTAGTCTTTGTAGCTGATGCGCGGGTCGAGTACAGCGTATGAGAGGTCCACCAGTAGGTTGGCGACCATCACCACCAGGGCGAAGACGAAGACACCCGCCTGGACCACAGCCAGGTCGCGCACCTGGACCGAGCGGTAGATCAGGCGGCCCATCCCCGGCCAGGCGAAGACCTCCTCGACGATCACGGCGCCGCCCAGCAGCCAGGCCACCTGGAGGCCGAAGATCGTCACAAAGGGTATGAGCGCGTTGCGCAGGGCGTGGCGCATCACTACCATCCGCTCGCGCAGCCCCTTGGCCCGCGCTGTGATCACATACTCGCGACGCAGCACCTCAATCATGCTGGAGCGCAGCAGGCGGGCCATGGCCGGCGCGATGCCGGCACCCAGGGTAATGGCCGGGAGGATCAGGGCTGCGGGCTCATCACGGCCGGAGACAGGCAGCCAGCGTAGCTGCACCCCGAAGAGCAGGATGAGCATGATCCCCACCCAGTAGTTGGGCATGGCCCGCCCCAGGGTAGAGCTGATCGTGATCGCAAAATCGAGGGGCGTGTTCTGGTAAAGGGCCGAGATCAGCCCGGTGGGAATGGCGATCAGCACCGCCACCACGATCGCGGCCACAGCGAGCTGAAGCGTGGCCGGCAGCCGCTCGAGCACCAGGGGCATGGCGTCGCTGCGGAAACGCACCGACTCGCCGAAGTCGCCGACCAGCAGCCTCCCCAGCGATGTGAGATATTGCTCGTGCAGCGGGCGATCAAAGCCGTAGGCCGCTCGCACTGCGGCGATCTCCTCCGGCGAGGCCTCAGGTCGCACCAGGTGTGCAACTGGATCGCCGCCAACCCGCATCAGTACGAAAAGAATGATCGTCAACCCAAGGAGCGAGGGGATCAACTGAAGCAAGCGCATGAGAATGTAGCGAACCATGCTCCTCCCCTCCAGATCAGCACACGAAGTCTGCAGCCCTCTGCCGAGCGTCACGCATCATGCTCCAGGCGTGTCAGACATCACTCTGCCGAAGCGTATCCAGACAACGTTGCGCGGGTTCACAGAGAACACGAGTCAATCCGATGTGCCCATGACGTCTCCCATCAGGAGGAAAGAGCGGGGGGGTAGCGCCCATCATGTTCGAGGCTGACCAGCAGGTTCGCGAAGCGGTCGACCGTGACGTGGGTGCAGAGGCCGATGACGGCGGTCGAGTCGTGCTCCTCGACGATCGCCGGGCCGGGGAATTGCATCCCGTGGGTGAGCCGCTCACGGGCATAGACAGGCACCCGTACAAAGCCGCCGGCCTCCGCGAAGTGGGCGGCCCGCTCGTCCTTGATGGCGCTACTGGCTGGCCGCGCGCCGGCCACGGCCTCGCGCAACGTGATACGAGGGCGCGGGCCGCTGGCAGTGAGCCGGCAGGTGATCAGCTCGAGGCCGAGGTGGCGATGGGCATAGCCGTAGATCCCGGCGTAGTAGTCATAGAAGTAGGGCCGCAGCTCGCCGTCAAGGTCCACCTCAGCCAGACGCGGGAAGGGCAGTGGCAGCAGGATCTCGTGGCCCTGGCCCACGTGGCGCAGGTCGGCCTGGCGCAGGAACTGCATAGCGTCCTCGTCCACGCCGGCCTCGCGCAGCATGGCCCGGCCCTGCGCCTCAAGCTCGGCGTAGATTGCATCGAGGGCCGGCAGGGTCTCCGGGCTCACGCGGGTGACGAAGCTCCGCGCGAAGTCGAAGGAGGCGGGGGCAGTGAGGAAGCCGAGGGCCGAGGTAACGCCGGCGCCGGCGGGGATGATGTAGCCGCGCATCTTGAGGGCGCGCGCGATCGCGTGGGCGTGGATGGGCCCGGCGCCGCCAAAGGCCATCAACCGGAGATGGCGCGGGTCGGCGCCACGCTCGGCAACATGGATGCGGGTTGCGGCGATCATGCTCGCGTTGACCACGTGATGGATGCCGTAGGCGGCGGCGATGGTATCGACGCCGAGGCGTTCAGCGAGGGGCCTGATGGCACACTCGGCGGCTTCACGGTCGAGGTGCATACGCCCGCCGAGAAAGTAATCGGGGTTGAGGTAGCCGAGCAGGAGGTTGGCATCGGTGACGGTTGGCTGGGTGCCGCCGAAGCCGTAACAGGCCGGTCCCGGGTCGGCGCCCGCCGAGTGGGGGCCGACCTTGAGCAGGCCCAACTCATTGACCCGGGCAATGCTGCCGCCGCCGGCGCCGATCTCGATCAACTCGATCGCGGGGATGCGCACGGGTAGGCCCGAGCCCCGCTTGAATCGGTGAACCCGGGCCACCTCGAAGGTATTCGTCATCGTTGGGCGGCCCTCCTTGATCAGGCACATCTTCGCCGTGGTGCCCCCCATATCGAAGGAGACCAGATTGCGCTCGCCGACAACCTCGCCGAAGAAGGTGGCCGCGAGCACACCGGCGGCCGGGCCCGACTCGAGCAAGCGCACGGGGAAGCGTGCGGCCGTCTCGACGGTGCTGATGCCGCCGGAGGAGAGCATCAGATAGAGCCGGCGCTCGAACCCTACCTCGCGCAGCCGGGCATCGAGCTGGCTCAGGTAGCGCTCGGTGAGTGGCTGCACGTAGGCGTTGGCCACGGTAGTAGACATGCGCTCGTACTCGCGAATCTCGGGGGCCACCTCGCAGGAGAGCGCCACGCTCAGCCCTGGCAGAGTGGCCTGAAGCCACTCGCGGATAGCCAGTTCGTGGGTCGGGTTGCGATAGGCGTGCAACAGGCAGACGGCCACGGCCTCCACCTGCTCCAGCGCCGGGCGCAGCGCGTCGAGCCGGCCCACATCGAGGGGGACCACCACCTCGCCGCGACCATTCAGACGCTCATCCACTTCGAGCCGCAACGGGCGCGCCACCAGGGGCTGGGGCAGCACCAGCAGCAGATCGTAGATGTCGTAGCGCATCTCCCGGGCGATCTCGAGCACGTCGCGGAAACCGCGCGTGGTGATGAAGGCCGTGGTGGCGCCCTTGCGCTCGATCAGCGCGTTCGTGATCAGCGTCGTGCCATGGATGGCCGTCTCTATCGCCTGGCCCGTCGCCCCAACCCTGGCGAGCAGGGCAGCCACACCTTCCATGACGGCGGCGGCAGGCTCGTGGGGGGTCGTCAGCGTTTTGTAGCTTGTGCTGCGTCCAGTGCGCTCGTCGATCAGCACAAAGTCGGTGAAGGTCCCGCCAATATCAAAGCCCAGCCTGTAGCGCGCGCCCTGCCCGCTCTGCGTTGCGACATGATCCATACCGTCCTCGTAACCGTCCTCGTACCTCATGAGGAATGTGGCCGCGCTCCGAGCGGCATTCTTGCTAGTTTGCCGCTACCGGCGCACGGCCGGAGGTAGCTTATCGCCGCGCGGAACGTCTGGGTCTGCGCGGGAGCGCGCTGGAGAAGAGAGCCTCGGGTGGTTAGGGAGAATGTAGCACACCCGGATAGTGTTGTCAACTGTCAACAGTTGGCTTGACAAGCCTGTGACGATCGTAGTATGCTGGGGACACACCAGACCCCCAACCCTCACATTCATGCCCAGAATGGCCAGGCTGTCCGGCCACCTCCCCGGCGGCTACGAGTGCGGGCGATCCGGATCGCTGTCAGGAGAGACCAATGGCTGCCCAGGCGACCTTCCGCTTCGGCTTCGACATCGGCGGCACCTTCACCGACTTCGTGCTCTGCGACATGCAGACGGGGGAGCTGCACACCTACAAGACGCTCACCACACCCGACGACCCAGCCCGCGCCGTGATCGAAGGCTGGAACACGCTGCTCGGGGCTATCGGTGCCGAGGGCGCGCAGGTCGAGCTGAGCATCCACGGGACAACGCTGATCACGAACGCGCTGATCGAGCGCAAGGGCGCCCGCACCGTCCTGATCACGACGGCGGGCTTTGGCGACACCCTCGACACCCAGCGCGAGATGCGCTACGACATCTACGATTTGCACTCACCACCAGTGCCGCCGCTGGTGCCCCGCGAGCTGCGCTGCGAGGCCGACGAGCGCATGAACACTTTTGGCGAAACAGTTACGCCGCTGAGTGAGGCAGCCCTGGAGGCCGTCGCCGCGTTCATCGCCCGCAGCGACCCCCAGGCAGCGGCGATCTGCTTCCTGCACGCCTACCGCAACGGGGCTCACGAGCAGCGGGCCGCGGCCTTCCTGCGCGAGCGCTTCCCCGACCTCGCTCTCTCACTCTCCAGCGAGGTCGCCCCCGAGATCCGCGAGTACGAGCGTATGTCTACTACCGTGGCCAACGCCTACGTGCAGCCGCTGGCCGAACGCTACCTCGTGAACCTCGAAAGCCAACTCCAGCGCCTCGGCTACCCCCGCGACCTTTACCTGATGCTCTCATCCGGCGGTATCTCGGTCGCCGCCACCGCTGCCCGCTTCCCGATCAGGCTGGTCGAGAGCGGCCCCGCCGCTGGCGCCCTCGCTGCCATCTTCTACGGCCAGGCGACCGGGCACCCTAACGTCGTCGCGTTCGACATGGGCGGTACGACGGCCAAGCTCTGCGTTATCACCCAGGGCCGGGCACAGATGACCCACACCTTCGAGATCGCGCGCATGCACCGCTTTAAGCGCGGCTCGGGCCTGCCCGTGCGCATCCCCGCGATCGAGCTGATCGAGATCGGCGCCGGCGGCGGCAGTATCGCCCGCATCGATGATCTGGGCCTGCTCAAGGTCGGCCCCCACTCGGCAGGCGCCGACCCGGGGCCAGCCTGCTACGGCCGTGGCGGCAGCCAGCCCACCGTCACCGACGCCAACCTGCTGCTCGGCTACCTCTCGCCCGACTACTTCCTCGGCGGGCGTATGCACCTCGACCGCGAGGCCGCCGAGCGCGCCATGCGTCCTCTGGCCGAGCAACTCGAGCGATCGGTAACGGAGACGGCCTACGGCATCTACCGGGTAGTTAACGAGAGCATGATCTCGGCCACTCGCGTGCACGTGGCCGAGCGGGGGGTTGACCCACGCACGGTGCTGCTCATGGCCTTCGGCGGCGCCGGGCCGGCCCATGCCGACGCCCTGGCCAGGGCCTTGAAGATGCACGGCTATATCATTCCAACCAACGCGGGCGTTGCCTCCGCGCTCGGCTTCCTGACCGCACCCACCGCCTTCGACCTGGCGCGGACCTTCGCTGGCAAGGTGACTGAGGCGAGCCTGGGCGAGCTGGACGAGGTGTTCGCAGAGCTGGAGGCGGAGGGGCGGGCGACCCTGGCACGCGCCGGGGTGTCCGAGCTGGCCATGGAGTTCGTGCCCAGCCTGGATCTGCGGCACGTGGGGCAGGGCCACGAGGTAACGGTGCGACTACCGCCGGGCCGCCTGCGTGAGCTCGGGCTCGCAGGAGTGCGTGAGGCGTTCTTCACGCAGTACGAGGCGATCTATGGCTATGCCCACACGCACCTGGGGCTGGAGGTGATGACGCTCCGGCTGACGGCGAGCGGGGGAACCCCGGAACTGCGGCTGGCCAGTGTGCCGGCGGGACGAGCGGAGGAGGCGCTCAAAGGGCGACGGCCAGTGTTTGTCGCGGCGTGGGAGCGGTTCGAGGAGGTGGCGGTGTTCGACCGGGAACGGCTCGGGGCCGGCGCGGAGTTGGAGGGTCCATGTGTGATCGAGGAGCCGGATAGCACGGCCATTATCGGGCCAGACGTAACGGTGCGCGTCGATGCGTTCCGCAATCTTATCGCCACCTTCGATGCGCGTTAGGGCGCAGGCAGACGTGAACGCATCATCGTTGACAGCCGTGGCAACCCATGCGTATACTTGCCTGTTAACAGTTAGCAGCTCCTACGTAGCGGTGGGCCGAACATGAAACGTCCGCTCCATCCCGTCGATGCCCGCACCCTCCGGCAGAGTGTCACCGAGGCGATCCGCGAAGGCATCCTCCAGGGCGACCTCCTGCCGGGAGCCCAGGTCAACCAGGCCCAGATCGCTGAGCAGCTCGGTGTCAGCCGCGGCCCCGTCCGCGAGGCCCTCGGCCAGCTTGAAGAGGAGGGGCTGATCAAGAATGTGCCCTACAAGGGCACCTACGTGACCGAGATTACCGGCGAGTATATCAGCGAGCTCTACAGCATCCGCCGCGTGATCGAGACGTTTGCCGTGCGCCAGGCGGTTGAGCGGGCGACTCCGCAAGACATGGCCGAGCTGCGGGCGTTACTCGCCGAGATGTACGCCACCGCCGAGCACGATGATATCGTCCAGATGGGCAAGCTGGACATCCAGTTCCACTATGTGATCTGCCGCAGCGCGCACCACAGCTTGCTGATGCAGATGTGGAAATCGATCGAGATTGGTGTTCGCCGCTGCCTGGCCCTGCGCCACAAGATCTACCGCAGCGCGGCCGACGTGATCGGGACGCACCCGGACATCGTGGCGGCCATTGAGGCGGGCGAGGCTGATCGGGCCGCGACAATCCTGGCTACTCACATTGATGAGGCCGGCGAGCATCTCTACCGCTCCTGGGCCCGCTCGCAGTCCGAGGAGGATGGCGCACTCGCGGCGCCCGAGCCTGCCTTGGCACCCACCGCGGTCGAGTAGGCCCGCCGCCTCGCCGACCACAGCCCGCACGGAAACCGCTCATAGCCCGGCCGCACCGGGGCCCAGGGCCTGGTTTTGTGCACCCTCGCGGGGGCGACCACCCCCTGAGCAGAAGGTCTACCGGCATGAAGATTACCCGTGTGACACCGACCGTCATCAGCATTCCCCGTGCCGACACCCTCACCACCTCGTACGGCAGCCGCAGCGACGCGCTGACGGTGCTGGTGACGGTCGAGACCGACACAGGCCTGGTCGGGATCGGGCAGACCGCCGTCGATGCCCCCTTCTACGGCGAGCCCGCCGAGGGCATCGTGGCCAACATCCACGCCCACCTCGGCCCCGCCATCGCCGGCCACTCGCCCCTCGACATTGAGTTCCTCCACCAGCGCATGGCCGCAGCCCTGCCCGGCCATCTCTCCGCCCGCGCTGGCGTGGATCTGGCGCTGTGGGACCTCAAGGGCAAGGCCCTGGGCGTGCCCGTCTACCAACTCCTCGGCGGCCGCTTCCGCGATGGTATTAGCTTGATGGGCTTCGTGCGCCACGACAGCCCCGAGGCGATGTATGAGGCGGCCCGCGCTACCCTCGCCGAGACGCCCTACCCCGTGCTGAAGATGAAGGTCGGCATGGACGTGCCCGGCGACATCGCCCGCTTCGCGGCGGTGAGCGAGGCGGTACGGGGGCGAGCGGTGATCCAGGTTGACGGCAATACTGGCTGGTCGCTGGCACAGGCGATCAGCGCCCTGAGCGCGATGGACCGGCTGGGCACGCTGGGGGCGATCGAGCAGCCCGTGGCCCGCCTGGACGACATGGCCCACCTGGCCCGCCGCTTCGGCGCCCCGGTGATGGCCGACGAGGCGATCTACGGCCCCGAGGATGCCGTGGCGGTCGTGACACGGGGGGCGGCGCAGCTGGCGCTGCTGAAGATCACCAAGCACGGTGGCATCCTTAACGTGCTGAAGATCGCCCACGTGGCCGAGGCGGCGGGGCTAGATCTCTCGGTGGCGATCTACTACGACATCATCGCCGCCGCCGCCGCCCACGTCGCTGTGGCACTTCCTGCGGTGCGCTGGCCCTCGCCGCCCACGGGCCTCCACGACACCATCCTGACGCGCTCGATCGAGCCGACAGGGCTGCTGATGGAGGTGCCCGAGGGGCCGGGCTGGGGCGTCGAGCTCGACCCGGAGAAAGTTCGCCGCTTTACCCTCCGGCTCCCGTAGGTGCAAGGCCGATCGGCGCCACACGCGCACAGACGCGGTAGCTTGCGTCTGGCCGTCGATGTTGAGCCAAAGAAAGGAACGCTCATGCCACGGACAGTCCATGGCCCTCTCCGCCTGGCCCTATTCGCCCTGCTCGCCGCGCTCCTGGTGAGCGCCTGCGGCCAAGCGCCACCCGCCGCCCAGCCCACCCCCGCGCAGGCCGAGCC
>SFCB01000292.1 GCA_004367505.1 Chloroflexi bacterium OHK40
CTTTTGCCATCACACCCTCCCACCTCATCTGGTTGCCGGCGGCACTCTACCATGAGCGTCCCAGCCAGATCAAGCGGGGTTTGCCGGCCTAGGTTTTTTTGTCGCGCAGGATATTTCCGAGCGGCTGACCATGCGCTCAAGCGTTGCCCAGGCGTTTGACTATCTCGGCCAGGGTTTAGTACTTCGCGGCGACCCCTTCGAGTGGGACGAGGAGAAGCTCGGCCGCACGCCGCACCTGACTAAAACGGCGGCGCGTCAGCTGGTCAAGGACACACTGAACGAATATGTTCGCGTCAAAGGCATACCTCCGTCACGGGTCGTCATTCATAAAACCTCGCAATTCTGGGGAGCGGAGCATGGCATACATAATGAGCTCGACGGACTCTACGAGGGTATCGGCGAGGTGTTTCCACGCTGCGACGTCGACCTTGTAGCAATACGTCAAACCGGGCTATATCTATTCCGCGAGGGGAACTTCCCGCCATTGCGGGGAACGTACTTCTGTGTTGAGGAGCAGGCACACTTCCTCTATACCATGGGTTACATCCCTTATCTAGAAACATATCCAGGAGCCTATGTACCTGAGCCGTGGCAAATTATCGATCGTCACGGCGGAAGTGCGCCCAAGGATCTTTTTCGCGAAATCCTGGCGCTGACCAAGATGAACGTCAACAACTGTTCTTTCGCTGATGGCGTGCCGATCACCCTGTCGTTTGCGAAGATGATAGGAGAGATTATGAAACACGTCCCCAGAGATGGAAAGATACAACCTCAATATAAGTTTTACATGTAGGTTCGTGTTAGCTTAACACATCGGTGCTTTGTGCGTAGTACTTGAGTTGTGTAGGCTTGACTGAAGTGATAAACACTCGCTGTGCTGCGGTTTAGACTACTTTTCGCATCTTAAACTTAACTCTTTCAGGGTCTTGAGAAACTACCACCGCGCTGCGGTGGTTTTTTCGCGTGCAGGTATCCGCCTTCACAAGAAAGGCATCTGCATGCACCCGCTCATCGAGGCGCCCATCGCACGCGCCGCGCTGTTTCACAGCCGCGCCGGCGGCTTCCCGCTACTCCTGTGCAGCTACGTCCTGCTCGACGCCAACTGCAACGACACCTTCGAGCTCGAACAGGTCGTAGTCATCCGAGTGACTGCGCTCAACGGTGAGCGCTTCCGCCTGCGCGACTCCGTTGACATCCGCCGCTTCCTTGTCGCCGTCAGCCGGCTCTCCGACGAGGTGGCGCCGTGAGCGCCCGGCAGCGGGCGGGCGGCCTCGCTCGGCAGGCGCAGATCAAAGCCGTGCTGGGCGAAAGCGGCTACCGCCACTACCAGCAGGCCCTCGCCCGCGCTGGCGGCATCGCCCGGCAGGCGCAGCTCCGAGCGTCCCTCGGTGAGAGCGGCTACTGCACCTACCAGCGCTCACTCTACCGCCGGGCCGTTCAGAAGCACGGTGCTGCGAAGATGCAAGCTATCCTCACCGCAGCACACGAGCGCCGCCGGCGCTGGCGCCTCGCCAACCCCACGCCCGCCGAAGAGCTGCTGCACTGGCTCGCGCTTCAGGCCGGCCTGACACTCCACGCCGACCTATCCGGCGCCTGGGAGTGGACTGCGTTTCAAGTCGCTCCGACGCCTTCTCCCTGGTCACTTACCGATGCCATTGTTGAGGCCCGTGTGCTCGGCTACGCCTGCGATCTCTTGCTGCCCGCTCACGCTCTGGTGATCGAGGTCATCGGCGGCGTCCACGCGCTCACCACTGAGCGCGACGCCGCCCGCCTCGCTGCATTGCAGGCGCAGGGCCTCAGCGTGATCACGCTGCCCAACGAGCAGCTCTACTCCGGCGAGGCTGACGACCTGTTCGAGCATCTCCTGGAGGTGCGTCATGCAGCCTGACCCCTTCACCAACCCGATCGCCGTGCTGACCCACCACCCGGTTTTGTCGCGCGAGAGCGAGGCGGCCCTGATCGCCACGATGCGCGCCGGGGCAGAGGCGCAGAAGGCGGCCGACCGGGGTGACTCTCCTGCCAGCCCCGAAGTCGTACATCGCATCACGGCGGGCACGGAGGCGCGGGCGACGCTCGTGCGCCATAACCTGCGGCTCGTCGTCGCGATAGCCAAGCGCTACCGGCGTGTCGCCGGCGAGCACCTCAGCCTGGAGGATCTGATTGGCTTCGGCACGATTGGTCTCCTTCAGGGCATCGACCGCTTCGACCCACGCAAGGCCGGCAAGCTCTCGACCTACGTGACCTGGTGGGTGCGGCAGGCGATCACGCGCGGCATCATGGACGAGGGGCGGCTCATCGCCCTGCCCATCCATCTCCACGAGCGCCTCGCCGCCCACCGGCGCGCTCACTCGCAGCTCGCCCAGCAGCTCGGCCGCGAGCCCACACCCGAGGAAGTGACAAGCGCTCTGGGCTGGTCGCCGGCGAAAGCGGTGTCGGTGGCAGCTGACCTGCACGACGCCAGCTCGCTCAACGTCCGCGCCGGCGTCGACCAGGACAGCAGCGAGCTCGGTGATCTTCTCCCTGACAGCCGCTACGACCCGGAACACGATGCACTCGAAGGAGCGCTCCAGGCGGACATCAGCCAGGCGATGGAGCGATTGCTGACCGAGCACGAGCGCCAGTTTGTCCGCGCTCACTTCGGCTTCGACAGCGGACAGAAGGTGACACTCGACGTGATTGGCCAGCAGGCCGGGCTCACCCGCGATCGCGTGCGCCAGGTGATCGTCGGCGCGTTGGACAAGCTGCGCGAGGACCCGGTTGTTCAAGCCTATGGCGCGCTCTTACGAGATGCGTGACCAACAAGCCCTTGTCAGTGTACCCGGTATCGGTTATACTCTTCGTTCAACGAACATATGAGCGAGGAGCAAGGCGATGGCGTACACCACGGCCGAACAACGCGAGTTCGAGATCGATGCGGTGCTGGCGGGCTCGCTGCCGCACGAGGGCGTCGCCCCAGTGGTTGTCCACGCCGACGACCACGAGCTGACTATCCTTCGCGCCGACCACACCGCGAGCTGGCGAGTGCTCACCGGGCCACAGACCTCCTGCGTGGTGGCCGTGCTCGAGCTTGGCCCCCTTCACCTGGCGTGGGAGGTCTCCGAGGAAGAGGAGGCGACCGTACGCTGGAAGCTGCGCAGCGGGGCGGCACTCGCCATCGCGATCACCAGCGACACCCAGGGCACGCTGCAGCTGACCGCCCCACCGCTCCCCGAGGAGCTGCGGCCCCACCTCTCCACGCCCTACCTCCCGGTCAGTGCTGCCTAGCTCGCTCCGCTCCCTCTGACGCCGCGCTTGAGGTTCGCCTCAGGCGCGGTGTTGCGTTTGCGGCGCCATTACTGGGGGAAGCGCGAGAGGTCGTTCTTGAGCGCCAGCGTGGCCCGGTGGGAAGCGAGCAGATCAGCGTCCACGCCCAGTCCGGCGATAATCTGCTCGACGAGGTCGCGTCGGCTGAGCGGGTCGCCGGCGGCGAGCTGGCCGTCGAGCAGCTGCAGCGCCACGACCAGCTTCTGCCCCCGCGCGAGCAGCGCGGCCGCCTCGGCGAGAAACTGGTCGAGCGGAACCTCACTCAGGTAGTGCTCCACCCGGCCGAGCAGGTCGGCGTCGTAGCCAATGCCACTGGGCAAGAACGAGGCGAGCCGGCCCTCACCATAAGCGCTCGTCGCGCCCGCGAGGTGGCCGAGTGCGACGACAAGGGCTGTCGCCGGCGTCAGCGCACCCGGCGGATAGTTCGCATCAAGCTCTGACCACGAGCCCATAGGAATCTTCTCCGATCACATCACCAAGCGGCATCTCCGTCGTCGCAGGACTCACAACCACGCTGCACGTGCCTGATGAGCCCACTGCCTTTCAGGCTGGTGCGCCGAACCGCTGCCGGCAGTTGCCGCACTCAATCAGCGGGCGTGCTTTACCCAGCGGGACTACGGGTAACCAGAAGACGTGAAGCCAGGTCCGGGCGCTGCGCGGGCGGAACTGGGCATACTGGCCGCAGTTTGGGCACTGCTGGTAGCCACCTACCCCAGGTCGGTCCGCATCGCGCACCACCTCGCGCGTGCCGAAGAAGATGATGAAGAACATGCCGCCGTACTCCTGACCGCGCAGACCCAACAAGCGCTCCCTCAGGATACCACCCCAAGGAGTTATCACGCCGGCGCGGCGTGATGCGGCCACAGCAGTTTTCCTTCAGCCACGAGGAGCTCTGCTGTGTCGCTATCTGCTGCTGCGCGTCACTTCCACCTCGCCGCCGGCGCTCTCGCCTTTACCGGGGCTGCTGACCGCTTCGGGAAGAACCTCGCGGCCCTTCAGCTTGTCCACCAACTGGAGGCCGAGGGCCGCTCCGCGACCGACGAGGAGCGGCTCGTTCTCGCGCACTACAGCGCGTTCGGCGAGTCGGCCCTGCTCAACCGGCTCTTCCGCTATGACCACGTCGCCAGCCGCTACGTGCTGCACGACAGCTACGCCGCGTTCCTCTCTTCGGACGACGCCCGCCACCTCCGCGTCGCCGCGCTAACCGCCTTCTACACGCCGCTCGACATCGTCGCGGCGGTCTGGCAGGCCGTCGAGCAGCTCGGCCTCGGCAGTCTTGAGCGCCCGCGCATCCTCGAGCCCGCCGCCGGCGTCGGTCACTTCATCTCGGCGATGCGGCCGGAGCTGCGAGCGCGGGCCGAGATCACCGCCGTCGAGCTCGACCCGGTCACCGCGCGCATCCTCGGTCACATCCACCCGGACATCACGCTCCACAGCGGTGTCGGCTTCGAGCGTGTCGACCTGCCGCCCAACGGCTTCGACCTGGCGATCTCCAACGTGCCGTTTGGCGACATGGCCGTCCACGACCCGTCGATCCCCGCGGCGCTGCGCCACCAGCTGCACGATTTCTTCTTCGCGAAGGCCCTGCGCCTCGTACGCCCCGGCGGCCTGGTGGTGTTCCTTACAAGCTGGGGAACGCTGGACAAGCAGGCCCGCGCGGTGCGCTCCTTCCTGGCCGAGCAGGCGACGCTGCTGGGCGCCTTCCGCCTGCCCAACGGCGTGTTCCGCCGCATCAGCGGCTCGGAGAGTGCCACCGACCTGCTCATCCTCCAGAAAAAGCCCCTGCCCGTGGCTGAGCAGCCGCGCTGGCTCACCATCGCCGAGGCTGACTACCCGCGCTCGACCGACCATCGCTCGATGACCTTCGGTTCGCGCTACACCCGTGAGATCAAGGACCCCGAGGAGCTCGCCGCGGCCCGCGTAGCCGTCAACCAGTGCTGGCTCGACGAGCCCGAGCGGATGGTCGGCCAGCCAGTCGTAGTCACCAGCGACAACAGCCTCTGGCTTCAGATCATGCCGCTCGCTGGCGACCTAGCCGCAACGCTTCAGACGCGCCTCACCACGCTGCTGCCGTCAGATGTTGTCGCGCCCGTTGTGCCTCCCGAAATGGAGGCGTCACCCTTGCGGTCCGATACGCCACCGCTCTACGAGCGCCGGGCCGAGCAGATCGCCATCCCCGCGCTGAGCGGCGTGGCCCAGGAGCGCGCCGCTGGCCTGGCCGCAATCTACAACGCGGCCAAGGCGCTCATCCGCGCCGAGCTGAACGACGAGCCGAGCGTGGATACGGCGCGGGCCGAGCTGAACCAGGTTTACGAGCGGTTTGTGTGTCAGTACGGGGTGATCCACGACCCGCGCAACCAGCGGCTCTTCGGCGACCTGCCCGAGCTGCAGTTTCTGCTCGCCCTGGAGCGCAATCCGCGCCGCACACCGAGTGGGCGCTGGCTCGCCGACCGCGAGCGCATCTTTCGTGAGCGCACCTTGCGCCCGCACCAGCAGGCCCTCCCCGGCACGCTCACCGCCACCGAGGCGCTGCTGCGCTGCCTCGACGAGCGCGGCGGCCTCGACATCACCTACATCGCCACACTCGCCGGTCAGTCGCCCGACGCCGTGATCGAGGCGCTTGGCGAGCGGGTCTACCGCCATCCTGGCACGGGCAAGTATGAGCTCGCCGACATCTACCTCAGCGGCGACGTAGTGGCCAAGCTGCGCGATGCGCGGGCCTGGGCCGAGCGCGACCCGGCGTTTGAGCGCAACGTCGCGGCCCTGGAGGCGGTACAGCCTGAGCCACTCGGCCCGCGCGACATCATCGTCAACCTCAATGCCTTCTGGCTGCCAGGGCCGATTGTCACCGCCTTCATCAAGACGCTCCTTCCCGCCTGGACGGGCGAGGCGTACTACCGCCCCTCCCTGAGCGAGTGGGTGCTGTCCGACCCTGGCAAGCAGGGTGCGTTCGCCGTCGAGGCCACCACGCGCTGGGGAACCAAGCGCGCCGACGCCATCGACATCCTCCAGGCATCGCTACGCGGCGTGCCGGTCACGGTCTACGACGTGATCACCGTGGGCGACCAGGAGAAGCGCGTGCTCAACCCGGCCGAGACGGTCGCAGCCCAGGAGAAGCAGCAAGAGATTGCCCAAGCGTTTGCGCGCTGGGTCTGGGACGAGCCCGCCCGCGCCGAAGAGCTGTGCGCAATCTATAACCAGCGCTTCAACAGTCACCGCATGCGAGTCTACGACGGCAGCCACCTGTCCTTCCCCGGTATTAATGCCTCGCTCCTGCGCGGGGGCGACCTGGCAGACTACCAGAAAGGCGCAGTCTGGCAAATCCTCCAGCGGCCTAGCACCCTGCTCGGCTTCGCCGTCGGCGGGGGCAAGACCTTCACCGCGATCGCGGCCGCGGTCGAGGCCCGCCGACTTGACCTTTGCACCAAAGCCCTCGCGGTTGTACCGAACAATCTGGTCGGCCAATGGGCCAACGAGGCCAGAAGGCTCTACCCAGGCATCAAGGTGCTCGCAATGGGCCCCGAGGATTTTGTGAAGCAGCGCCGGGGCATCGTGCTCAGCCGCATTGCTACCGGCGACTGGGATCTCGTCGTCATCGCCCATACGAGCTTCAAGCTGCTACCGCTCGGCGCCGAGTTGGTCGACACCTTCCGCGACGCCGAGAGCGACCGTTTGCGCGCGTACCTGGAGGAGCTACGCGCCACCGCTACGTCGAGCGACGAGAAGCGCTCGCTCAAGCAGATCGAGCGGGCGATCAAGAAGCTTGAGGAGCGGCTGCAATCAATGGCTGACAGCATCGCCCGTGACAGCGCCCGTACCATCGCCTGGGAGGAGCTCGGCCTCGACATGCTCATCGTGGATGAAGCCCAGGACTTCAAAAACTTGCACGTGCCGACTCGGCTGACCAATATCAGCGGCTTACCTTCAGCCCACAGCCAGCGCGCGCTGGACATGCGCATCAAGACCTGGGACCTGCTCCGCCGGCAGAAGAAGGTCGTATTCCTGACTGCGACCCCCATTATGAACACGATGGGCGAGGCGTACGTGATGCAGCTGTACCTCCAGCAGCAGCAGTTGGAGGAGGCCGGCATCCATCACTTCGACGAGTGGGTTTCCTTGTACGCGCAGCCCAAGATGGCGTTTGAGATGAAGCCGGATGGCTCGGGGTTCAGGCAAGCGACGCGACTGGCGACCTTCGTGAACCTGCCGGAGATGTCAGCGCTGTGGCGACAGGTCCTCAATCTGCGCACCAAGGCCCAGATGGGCCTGCCCGAGCCGGAGCTGGTCACCGGCAAGGTCATCCCGGTGGTCGTGCCGCCCTCGGCCGCGCTGAAGCGCTACGTCCAGTCGCTGGCCGCCCGCGCCGACGCGGTGCGCAATGGGCGCGTCGACCCGACTGAGGACAACTTGCTTCGGATCGTGGGCGACGGGCGCAAGGCGGCGCTCGACATCCGCCTGGTCGTGCCAAAGGCGCCCCGGCCGCGGGTGAGCAAGATTGCGGCGCTGGTCGCCAACGTCGCGCAGATCTACCACGCCTACACCCCGCTCCGGGGCACCCAGCTGGTCTTCTGCGATCTAGCGACCCCGAAGGGCAGCGGACGCGGGGCAGATGAGCCGCCAACGCGTCTGACCAGCGTCAAGCTGGAGGCCGAAGCCGCCGAGGCCGCGCAGGAGGTCGAGACCGACGAGGAGCGCTGGCTCAGCAACTTCGTCTACTACGAGATCCGCGACGGTCTGATCACGCAGGGCATCCCCCGCGACGAGATCGCCTTCATCCACGATTGCACGACCAAGGCCCAGCGCGACGCCCTCTTCGCTGCGGTGAACGAGGGCCGGGTGCGCGTCCTGCTCGGCTCGACGACCAAAATGAGCACCGGGATGAACGTCCAGCAGCGCCTGATCGCCCTGCACAACCTGGACTGCCCCTGGCGGCCCGGTGACCTCGAGCAGCGCCACGGTCGCATCCTCCGCCAGGGCAATCGCTGGCCGCAGGTTTATCTGTTTTCATACATCGCCGAGGGCTCGTTCGATGGCTACCAATACCAGTTGATCGAGAGCAAGGCGCGCTTCATCGAGCAGGCCCTGGCCGGCGAGATCACCGCCCGCACGGTTGAAGACACCTCCGACGTCGTGCTCTCGGCCGCGGAGATCAAGGCGATCGCCAGCGGCAACCCCCACATCGTGCGCAAGGTACAGCTCGAGGCCGAGGTCGCCCGGCTTGAGCGCGTGCGTGGCGTCTGGCTCGACACCCGGCGCAATCTCCAGCTCGAGCGCCACTTCACCGAGGAGGAGATCCGCCGCACTGAGGGCCGGCGCGGCCAATGGGGGGGCGCTGCGACACTCGCCGCTGCCCACCCCCACGAGCCGTTCTGCGCCGAGGTGGCAGCCGCCGTTGGGAGCGAATGCTTCTCGCCGATGACCAGTCGGGCCGAGGCGGGCGGGGCCGTGCGCCGGCTCGTGCACGACTACCAGAGCGCCGCGGCCTTCGGACGGAAGCGGTTGCGTGGCGTTGTCGCCCGCTACCGTGGCCTCGATCTGGTCGTGCAGGCCCACACGGTCTTCGCCGCCGACCTCAGCCTGGCCCTTCCCGACGGCACCACCCTCGACGCCATCACGGCCGCGACTGACACCGGTGTCTGGCAGAGCGTTGGTCGCACAATCAGCGACATCCCGCACATCCTCACACAGCTCCAGAGACGGGTCACCGAGGCCAACGAGCGCATCGCCACTATCGATCGGGAGCTGGCGAGGCTCGAAGCGTGGGACGGCCAGACCGCCTACGATGCGGCAGTGAGCGAGCTCCAAGCCATCAATGCCGCCTTCGCCGCCGCCGAGGAGCAGGCTGGTGCCGGGGCGGGTGGGAGCACCACGCCCACGGCGGAGGGCACGCTTCAACAAGAGGCCGCGGCATCACCTGACGAGCCAGCCCTTTCCGACGTGCTCCTCGCGCTGGCCCAGGAGGAGCATGCCGGCGACGGTTGGGGCGAGTGGCAGCCGGTCATTCCCCCAGCACCGACCTCGCTCGCCTACATGGCCGCCGAGGCGGAGCGCCAGGTCGTTTCCTGCCTTTCTCATGTTCAGCCAATAGCTACTGTGGAGGAGGAAGAGATGCTCCAGATGCTGGTCGTGGCGGAAGGAGAGCGGCTAGCTACTCCCGCGGGGAGCGCGGCTCAATTTGGAGATACCCGCGCCAAGCATCGCCCGCAGCGCCCCACGGCCAGCGTTGCCCTTCCTGATGAGGTGGAAGTGAACCAGCTACCGTTGTTCTAGCACTTTGCCTTGAATATCATTGAGCTGAGGGGTGCGGCGAAAGCCAGCACCCCTCACCGCTATTTGGAGATACATAGATGTCCAATCGTCGCGTACCGCCGGAGCTGCGACGGCGCACCTGGACCGAGGGCAGCGTCTGGGAAATGCTCGTCGCGGCCGATGCGCTGCTCTACCGCTTCGCCTCGCCCCTGGCCGACCTCGGCATGACCGCCCGTGAGCGCAGACAGCTTCAGCGCGAGGTAGAGCTACTCAAGGCCACATCCGTCTCCTACATCCTGCCCGACCAGGGAACGCGTCGACTGCCCTCACCGCCCTGGCTATATGTGCGTACACGGCGTCACGGTATCTACCGTGTGAGCGATGACGGGCGCATCGAGCGCTACAGGGCTCGCGTCCAGCATCTTGGCGGAACCAGCATCACCGCGCACGGCTGGTTCTTGAGTACGCTACGCGGCGTCCGCTGGCTCTCCATCGTTGCCGACGGGCTTTTGGTGAGGAAGCTGCGCCGGCAGTAGAGCCAGGGGAGAGGGCCACAGACCAAGCAGCCCCGCCCCTAAGCAGATCCCAGAACCACAGCAACCTCGCCTCGTTTGCGAGCCGTAGCAGTCCCGGCGCTGCATCTCTCGGCCGCGCAGAACCTACCAGCCGCGAGGGCAGCTGGTTCGGTGTGCCCAGGTTTCGACAGATACCGTAAGGGCACAAAGATGACACGGTTCACCAGCGAGAACGCCGTGGAGCACGGCCGGCGCGGCGGGCAACAGTCCCATCAGCGCCTGGAGGAGCAGTACGCTGATCTCGTGCTCAGCAACCCCGCAAGGGCAGGGAGGGTGGCCGAGCTGATCTGCCAGGGCTACCGGCTGGTGCTGGCGCTGCGGGTGGTCAAGGTGGTCGACCGCATGAACGAAGGGGGACGCTGATGCGTATCCGCGAGCTTCCCCTCCACGAGCGGCCTGCCAGCCGCATCGCCGACCGCGGCCCCGACGTCCTCAGCGACGCCGAGCTGCTCGCGCTGGTCTCCGGCCAGCAGGATCTCGGGGTCTGCGCCCAGTGCCTGAGCGACTACCACGGCTGGATCGGCCTGCTCCGCGCCGACATTCGTGCCGTCGCTGCAAGTATTGGCACGCCCCGCAAGGCCGCGAGCCTCAAGGCGGCCCTGGAGATTGGGCGGCGCCTCGCCATCGCCGGTTACGAGGATCGCTTCCAGGTCAAGTCCCCCGCCGATGTTGCCAAGCTCTTTATGGTCGAGATGATGGCCCTCGACCAGGAGGTGCTGTGGGTCGCTGCCCTTGATACCAAGAACAAGCTCATCAAGGTCGCGAAAGTCTATCACGGATCGGTGAACACGGCCATGATTCGCGTGGGTGAGGTGTTCAAAGAGGCATTGCGGCTGAACGCAACTTCGGTAATCGTCGCTCACAACCATCCGAGCTCTGACCCAACCCCCTCGCCCGAGGACATTCTTGTCACTAGGCAAATTGTCGAAGCGGGAAAACTGCTCGATGTTGAGGTGCTGGATCACCTCATCCTGGCTGGAAACCGCTATATCAGCCTCCGCGAGCGAGGCATGGGCTTTTCCGGCTAGTTTCGCCATCGTGTCCAGAGTTTTGTCCAGAGTTTTGTCATATTCCCGTATTCCAAATCGCGCATATGCTGAAGGTGCGGAGTTGTACCGTGATTACGCGCTTGCAAACACTCCGCGCCAACAGCATGAGCACTGCTCAAACGAGCCTGTAGGAGGATATGATGCCACGACGCAGCAAGGGCCGCTCAAACGGCGAGGGCTCGGTCTACGAGTACCCGAAGGGCTCAGGCAAATGGGTAGCACAGGTTTACCTTGAGGATGGCACCTCAAGACGCCGCCGGGCCAACTCGCAGCGCGAGGCCCGCGAGAAGCTCAAGAAGCTTCAGGCAGAGATCGACCAGGGCGTCGACCTGACCATCCAGCAGCCCACGTTCGCCGACTGGTGCTTGACCTGGCTGGAGCACTTCGCCACCAACCTCAAGCCGAACATCCGCGACGACTACGAGGGCGTAATCAGACGCTACATTGAAGGCGAGCCGATCGGCCAGCGCCGCCTCGACAAGCTTACCCCGGCCCAGGTTCAAGCCTGGGTGAACAGCCTGAAGCAGCGCGTGGCCCCCTTGACTGTGCGCAACGCCCACGCCCGCCTGCATAAGGCTCTGGAGGTGGCGGTGCGGAACAACTACGTGGCGAAGAACGCGGCAACGGCTACAGAGCTGCCGCCAGTGACCAAGGAGCCGATCCGACCACTGAGCTTTGACGAGGGCAGAAGCTCCTGGACGTCGTAGAGGGCCACCACTGGGCAGCTCTGTACCGGCTTGCGCTCAACCTGGGGATGCGCGAGGCCGAGCTGTTCGGCCTGACTTGGCCAGCGATCAACTTCGAACGCGGGACGCTGCGCATCTTTCAGCAGCTTCGTCGCGCGCGGCCGAAGCGGGGTGAGCCACAGCAGTTCGTGCTCCTGAGCGTGAAGACACAGGCCGGCGAACGAACGCTGAAGCTCGATGCCGACCTCATCGAGATGCTGCGCGCCCACAAGGCGAACCAGGACGAGGAGCGGGCACTGCTCGGCGCGAAGTGGCGCGACCCCTGGGGCACTCTAGTTTTCACTTCCGACACCGGCGGGCCGATCTTCATCTCAGGTCTGCTCGCCCACTTCAAGCAGGTGCTCAAGGCCGCCGGGCTCCCGCACATCCGCTTCCACGATCTGCGCCACACGGCGGCCACCCTGATGCTCGCCGACGGCGTGCCGCTTGTCACCGTGTCGAAGGTGCTGGGCCATAGCTCCCCCTCGATCACCGGCTCGATCTACGCCCACGCGTTGGACGAGTCGAAGTCGGATGCTATCGCGGGCCTCTCGAAGCGGCTCAAGCGGCGGAAGCGGCGCGACTCCCACGACCCTGAGAACGAAACCGAGGCCAGCTAGCTCCCAGCATCGGTTGCAGCTTGTGCAAGGGCGCCGGGGTGAACTCAAGGGCATCCTCGCCTGACCCGGCGCCCTTCACCAATCAATCGAGGGTGCTATACTGGTTTGAGCAGCCAATGGCAGACAGAACTGGGGCGGAAGGAGGCGAGCGCCATGACCACAACCTTTGAGGCAGCGGTCACGATTGTTGAGCAGCTGTCGCCGGCTGAGCAGGCGCGCCTCGTTGTGCTCCTTACCGAGCGGCTTCAGCAGGCGGCGGAGACAGCGCCTGCACCAGATGCTGATGAGCCGACATTCTGGCGGCTGCCTGCCGACGATGCATCGGAGGTAGCACCCGGGGTCGCTCACCTGACTGGCCCAACGTCAGCCGCCTCCGCACAGGCAGAGACTCAGGCGATGGTGGCCGGCTGGTTTGGTGCGCGGCTCCGCGAAGACGACGCGCTTGAGCTGGCAATGTCTGAGTCGCTTGGGGAGTGGGACCTGGACGAATGAAACCCTTAACGCAGCTCCCTGATGGGGCCGAGGTCTTCATCGACACGAACATCTTCGTGCTCGCAGGCGCAGCAGGAAACCTTGGAACCCAGTGTCAGGAGCTCCTCAGTCGTGTTCGTCAGAGGCACATCCGGGGCTTCACCGCGACGTTCGTGGTTGCGGAGGTGACGCACCGGGTCATGGTCAACGAGGCCCGCGAGCAGTTACAACGCTCGGCGCGTGAGACAGTCGAGCACCTCCAGCAGAACCCCGCCCTCATCCGCAGCCTGACCCGGCACCTTGCGGTCGCCAGCGACATTGGCAAGGCCGGTGTCAACATCCTCCCCCTCACCGTCAAGGATCTCCACGCCAGCAAGGCGTACCGCCGCGAGCACGGCCTGCTGACCAACGACTCGCTGATTGTCGCCGTAATGCGCAATCAGCGGCTGCGCCACCTCGCCAGCCACGACGGCGGCTTCGCGCGCGTCGCCGGTCTCCAGCTTTGGGATCCCGGGCGCGAGTGACGCCGATCGAGCGCTCAACGAGCGCCGGAAACAGCCCTCGCCGCATAACTCACAGCATAACTCACACCCCCGGCTTTGGGCACAAAAAACAGCACCCTCACCGTTTCGGTGAGGGTGCTGTGTACCGCTTTGCTATGCGATGTTTCTGGCGGGGAGGGAGGGATTCGAACCCTCGATGGGGTTGCCCCCATAGCGGTTTAGCAAACCGCCGCACTAGGCCTCTATGCGACCTCCCCGTACGGCTGTGCCACCCTGGAGATGCTGGCGGAGGGGGTGGGATTCGAACCCACGGGCCTTGTTGAAGGGCCAGTCGTTTTCAAGACGACCGTGTTCAACCACTCCACCACCCCTCCGGAGGGGCTTATAAGATTGGCAGGCGGGACAGGAATCGAACCTGCAACCTGCGGATTTGGAGGCCGCTGCTCTGCCAATTGAGCTACCCGCCTACGCACCCGCAGATGATATCACACCCCGCCCGCCTTTGCAACTTGCTCCGGCGATCAGGTGATGGATGTTCCTGCACCCGTGTGCCGTGGCGCGGAAGCGCGCTTCTCCCCGCATACGCGGGGCCTGCCCTGCTTGCGTGCGTGGTGGCCGCCGCTGTATGCGGAGCGATCCGTCACACCCCGGGTGCCCCGACGGGATTCGCAGTGGGGCGACGGCGGATGCTGTACGGGCCAGCTGGCTTACCAGCAACCTACGCTGCCTGGCGTCGCGCCCCGGCGCGCTCCAGGGCCATGCGCATACGCTCAAGGCCCTCCACGAGCAGAGCACGCGGGCAGCCAAAGTTGAGGCGCACATAGGGTTCGTAGGCCGCGCCGAAGCCTTTGCCCTCGCCGAGGGCGACCCTGGCTTCGTCCAGGAAGAAGCGGTACGGGCTCCCGCCGATCCCGGCCTCGCGGCAGTCGATCCAGGCGAGGTAAGTGGCCTGCGGCACGGTGTACCGTAGTTGCGGCAGTTGCTCTGCCAGATAGCGTATGAGGTAGTCCCGGTTGGCGGTGAGATAGGCCCGCAGTTCCTCCAGCCAGTCCTCACAGCGGGTGAAGGCCGCGTGTGCTGCGGCGAGGCCCATCACATTTACGTGGGGCACGATTCCGGCGCTGGCCTGCTGCAGTTGTTTGCGTAGCGCCGGGTTGGGCACGATCGCCAGGCCGCAGCCCAGCCCGGGCAGGTTAAACGTCTTGCTCGGCGACATGAGCGTGACGGTGCGCTCGGCGATCTCCGGCGCCAGCGTGGCCAGCGGGGTGTGGCGGGCCCCGCCTAGCAGCAGATCGCAGTGAATCTCGTCCGAGCAGATCACGACGTTGTTGCGCAGGCAGATCTCAGCCATGGACCGGAGTGTCTCCGGCGCGTAGATCTTCCCGACGGGGTTGTGTGGGCTGGAGAGGAGCAGGAGCCGCGTGCGTTCGTGGATGGCTCCGGCGAATGCGTCCAGGTCGAGATCGTAGTGCAGGGTTCGGCCATCAACCGTCTCGGTGAGCTCCAGCGTATCACAGACGAGGCCGTGGTTGGCGGGCGCGCCGAGGAAAGGAGGGTACGCTGGTACCAGCGTGAGTACGCTGCTGCCGGAGGTGCCGGTGGCTCGACAGACAATGTTGATGCCCGAGACCAGACTGGGCACGAAGACGACCTGCTCAGGCGTGACATCCCAGCGGTAGAGCCGCGCGAGCCGTTCGCACACCGCTTCGGCGAGCTTCGTAGCCGGCGACGCATAGCCGAAGAAGCGGTGGTCGGCCCGCTCGTGGAGCGCCTGCACCACCGGCTCGGGCGAGGGGAAGTCCATGTCGGCCACCCACATCGGCAACACGTCCTCGGGGTACTGCTCCCATTTGTTGCTACCTGTGCCGCGGCGTGGGATCACTGTGTCGAAGTCGAAGGGCACCGTGGGCCTCGTTTCTCGTCAGACGCTCACTCGTGGGGCGTGCCGGATCGCACCATACCGCCGCCCTCCCGCCCATCCCTCGGCGACGGGCGGGACGCCCGTGCTCGCGAGCCGCTGTTCGCCGCTCTATACCTGACGGCCAATCACGTCGGCCACCAGGTACGTTCGGGGACTGGTCGGGGAGAGGGTTTGCTCAAAGGCGAGCTGTCGGGCATCCGTGGGACCACCATAAAGGTATTGTAAACCGGACGGCGGCGGAGTCAACCGCTGCGGCCAGGGTGCTATAATCACCGCCGTGATACCACCACCTGCCACTCCTGCCGACCAGAACACACTGCTCGGGCCCGTGGTTGTCTGGGATGTGCCGCTGCGCTACCGTGCCGCAGGCAGTGGCGCGCGTATGCCGCTGGTGCTGCTCCACGGCTGGGGCGGCTCATCGCGCTACTGGCGCAGTACGCTCGCCGCTCTGGACGATCGGCCTGTGCTCGCGCCGGATCTGCCGGGTTTCGGCGAGTCGCCCCCGCTATCGGGGCCAGCGAGCGCCGCGCGGCTGGCTGAGTTCGTGGTGGCTTTCGCCGATGCCGTGGGTCTGGAGCGCTTCGACCTGAACGGCCACTCCTTCTGCGCGAGCGTGGCAGCCTACCTGGCTGCCCGTCATCCCGAGCGGGTACGGCGCCTGGTGCTCACCTGTGTGAGCACGTTCCGCAACGAACTCGAGCGCCGCGTTGTGAATCAGGTGCACCACCTAATGGGTGTGTGGATGGCGCTGCGCCGGCCCTGGATGGCCCGCTCCCCAGCGTTTGCACGGGCTGTTGGCACCCGCTTCTTCTACCGGCTGCCCTCCGATACGCGCGTGCTTACCGAGGCCTTCACCGACTTCCTGAAGATGGACCGGCGCACCGCGCTGGAGACGGCGGCGAGCGCCGGCGATCCTGAGATCAACCGCGCCTTCCAGGCGATCCGCGTGCCAACCCTGGTGATCGGGGCCCGCCAGGATCGGATTATGCCCCCTGCCGGCACGCCCGAGGTGGCCCGGCTCATCCCTGGGAGCCGCCTGATCTGGCTAGAGCGCTGCGGCCATCTCCCCATGCTGGAGTGCCCCGAGGAGTACCATCGGGCGTTGCGCGAGTTTCTCGATGCTCTGTAACGCTCTCGGAGGCTGTTGTCGCCCCCCTAGCCTTGCCGGCCCCCGCGCAGCGCTGCCAGCTCGGCTTCGAGCTGGGTCACGCGCTGAAGCAAGCGGGCCTGCTCCTCACGCGTAACGCGCAGTTGCTCCTCCAGGCCGCGCAGGCGCACCTCGCTGTGGGTGGACTCCAGGGCGTGGAGGCGCTCGGTGATCCGCAGTAAGCGGGCGAGGAGCGCGTCGGTGGCGCGTACCACGGCGGCGTTGAAGCGGCTGGCCTGCTCCAGTTGGGGCCGGGTGTACCACCAGGTGAGGCGACGCACGGCCCGCTGGCTCAGGTTGAGAGCCCGACCGAGCGGCCCTGGCCTGGTCGGTGCCACTGTCCATGGGTTCAGCTCCCAGCTCGCCCGCATGGCCCCCACATTCTCCGCCAGGTACGAGTCGCCCATGAAAAGATCTTCCGTGGGTGTGGCGGCGGCGGTCCGCTCGGCCTCACCGAGGGCCTGCTCTACCGCCGCCGCCGCCTCAAAGACATTGGTCGCCTTACTGCTCGCCCAGACCACGCTCATCCCATCCTCCGGTGCGCTGTGTTGTGCCGGCGATTATAGCATCCTGGCCGGCAACACGGTGCGTGCCCGTGGTGCGCACGCGCTTCGGGTTCTGAGTTCACGTCCGGCGTGAGCTCTGTCTTAGCGCATTATTGGCAGGAATACCTCGCCGCGAATCTGGTCTACCCGTATCAGGCGTACGGAGACAGTCTTCTGGATGCTGCCCGAGGTGATCGTGATGCTGCCGGTAGCCACGCCGTCATTGAAGGGCGCGCTGCCGGCGTTCAGGGTCACGCCCAGGCTATCCTGCCCAGACTGGCCCGTCGTGCGGCTGAGCTGGATCCATCCCGCCGATGAGTCGGCGGTCCAGCTTAGGCCACCGCCCACGGTATCGCCGATCGGAAGCGTAACACTACGGTTGTCGCCGTCGGTGATGAAGCCGATCGCCGGAGCCACCACCAGGTCGGGCGGGGCGTAGAGGCCGGTGTGGTGCCCATTGCCGTGGAACTGTGCCCAGGGAAGGGCCGAGGGCGCGGCGCTCACGCTCAGGTCGAAGGTGTGTAATACGCCGGGGTTGTTACCGCGAGCTGCGGCGAAGGCTAGCTCCAGGTTGCCGTCCCCGTCGATATCACCTACAGCCGGCTGGCCGGAGAAGGGGCCGGTCCCGTGGAGGACGAGGCTCGTATTGAGGTACTGGCCGCTCCCGTTGAGCGCCCGCACGTCCCAGGTGCTGCCGAAGATGATGTCGGCCTTGCCATTCTCGTCTACGTCAGCCAGGGAGATCGCGCCGGGCGCGCCCACCTGGTTGAACTGGGCATCGCGGGCATCCACCGGGAAGCCCGGCAGCACATTCAGATTCGTGTCGAACGCGAAGATCTTGCTGGTATTCGGCCGGTTGGCCAGGTTCTGCCCGGTGCTGGTTCCCACCACGATCTCCGGCTGGCTGTCGCCGGTGATGTCGCCAATCGCCGGGGCTGCGGTGAGCACAATCGCGTCGATATTGGAGCGTTTGCTCACCGAGCCGTCGTGGTTCCAGATCGTCACGTAGAAAGGCTGGGTGGCGTCGCCGAAGCCAGGGTCCCAGCCATTGCCGGTGACGATCTCCAACTGGGGATCGCCATCAAGGTTGGCGATGGCGGGGGAGGAGTCGTAGGTGTGGCCGGCGATGAACTGGGGCCAGCCCTGCTTCAGGCGGCCATCGTTGCTGAAGACGGCCACCATGCCGCATGCGCGTTTGCGGCTGCGGTCGATGTTGTTGATGTCCTGGGGGCCCTTGCTGCAGGCGGCGAGGACGGCCTGGTCATTCCAGCCGGGGTAGACGTAGCTCAGCCGCGCGTCGATGTTCGTGGCCGAGGTGACGACGATATCTGGCACGCCGTCGCCATCGACATCGCCGACGGCGGGTGTCGCCCATGTGCCGTCGCCGAGCCAGATCAGGGCACCGTTGCGGTCGCCGGCGGCCTGGGGCAGCGCGCCGGGGAAGACTGGCTGGCCGTCGCCTTTGAGCGCGTAGACGTTCTGGTCGTAGGAGGCGGTGAGTACGTCGAGCACGCCGTTCCCGTCCAGATCCACGAGCACCGGCGAGGCGAAGACGCCGCCGGGCTTGCCGGTGGAGCTGGTAGTCATCGTGACCTTGCGGAAGAGGAGCTGGCCGTTGGCGCGGAAGGCCCAGATGCCGCCGGTGGTGTCGCCGCCGGTGGAGAGGCCGCCTGCGGTGATCACCACCTCGGGCTGACCGTCGCCGGTGATGTCGCCCACCGCAGGGGCGGAAGTAACGGCGCCGATCACGTTTACGGGCCAGCCGGGCAGGGCGCTGCCATCCGGGTTGAAGCCGTAGACCTTGCCGGCGTTGGTGCCGACGAAGATCTCGTGGTCAGCATCGCCGTCCACGTTGCCGTAGGCCACCGAAGCCCGCTGGGCCCAGCCCTCCAGATCACGCGACCAGCTGGGGTTGTGCGTGCGTTGGATGGCGGCCTGGGCGCTCAGCGCGGCGGGTAGCATGGCTGCCACGGCGAGAGCGAACACAGCGAGGAGGGCGGCGAGACGGCCAGAGGGGTGAGCAGACTGCATGGGAACGTATTCCTTTCGGTGTGCCGCCGGGGCGCCGGTGGAGGTGAGAGAGCGGCACAGGCAGGGCAAGATCGGTACGGGGCCCACGGCGCGCCGCTGGCCCAAGTATACGAACGGTTCATGGTCCGGTATTACCCTTTACGGCTCGATTCGGCAGTCGAAGGCACTCAGCCCGTAGGCGAGGCCCTCGACGAGCTCGCAGCCGATCGCGTAGGGCGCGAGCCGGGCGGGCGCCTCGGCACGGGGCTGGTTGGTCAGGTAGGTGAAGGCGTCCACGCGGCGCGCTCCGAGCAGCTCTCGCAACGGGGGCCAGAACTCCGGGCGCTGGACGTAGAGGATAGGCCGCTCAAAGAAGAGCGGTGCGAGCAGCTGGGGGCCGAAGGGCGCATCGGTGATGATCAGCCCGGCGGGCCGGGCATTGACCACCCGCACGATGCGCTGGTTGTCGGCAAGCGAGCGTTCGAGCAGTTCGACCCCACGGGCCTGGGTGCCGATGCAGGCGGCGATCAGGATCAGCAGGGCGCCCGCCGCGAGGGCTCGGCCCGGTGCCGCTGGCGCGATGAGACGCCGGGCTGCGGCGAGGGCCAGCACGGCGGCAGCCGGGAGCACTGGCAGGAGGTAGCGGGGGCCCCACTGGGCGCCGCCACTGTTTGGCGCGCTCAGCAGCACTCCCACCGTGTACACGAGCGCGGCGCCACCCAGTAGCCTGGCAGCAGGCCTGGCGTGGTACAGGCGCAGGCCGAGGGGGGCGAGGAGGATCAGTGTGGCGGCGTTGGCCGCGCCGGTCCAGTGCAGGTCGTAGGGCTGGGTAGCGAGCAGGCCGCCCGCTGCGCAGAGGGCCAGCCCGGCAACGGCCCAGGGGCGTAGAGCGGGGGCTGTGGTGGCCGCCAGGATCGCGCCAAGCCAGGCGCCGAGCCAGACGGGCCACCACTGGCTCGGTCCCACCAGCAGATCGCCGGCCACCTGCAGGCGGGACGCCGTGATTCCAGGAGCCAGGTCCGGCTCGCCAAAGTTGGCTGCCACCTGGGCACCCAGGGGGGTGCCGTAGAGCGCGAGGTTGAAGAGAACCAGCGGCCCGAGGGCGGCGGCCAGCCCTGCGGACACCCGGAGCATGCTGCCGGCTGCTGTGCCGCCCCGCCATCCGGGGCTAGCCCAGGCGATCCCCACGAGCAGTGCTGGCCCGGCCCAGAGTGCCTCGGCGCGGAACCACCAGGCCATCCCGGCGAGTAGCCCGGCGAGCACCAGCGGCCAGCGGCGCCCACTCGCCCCCTCGGTCTGCCCGCTGGCATCGATCGCGGCGAGCAGCGCCCCCGCGACGAGCAGCGTGGCCAGGGCGTGCTCCCAGAAGACGAGCGCGTAGAATCCGAGGGGCGTGGCGAGCCCCAGCAGGAGCGGCACGGCCCAGACGCTGCGTAGCTCGAGCCGGGCGGCCAGGGCGGCACTGATCGTCAGCGTACCGAGGGTGGCCAGCAGCGGCACCACGTAGAGCCCATCGTAGCCGAGCAGGAAGAAGGGCGGTGCGGTGGCCAGGGCGTGGGGATAGGAGAAGATACTGTAGCGGCTCCCGTCGCGCGCCCAGGTGTAGAGAGCCGGCAGGGCTGAAAACAGCCCGTCTGGCTCGTAGGCCAGCGACGGGTCGGGGATGGCCAGGCTGGTGAGCCGGGCCCGCAGCAGGCTCACCACCTGCACCAGCTTGGCCCCCTGGTCGCCCGACCAGAGGCTATCGCGCGGGAGCAGGCTCAGCAGCCCTACGTAGATCGCGCCAACCAGCAGCACGGCCAGCGCCACCCCCATGGCGCCGCGCCCTGCGCTCACGGCAAGCACTCCTCGGCGGCCCAGCCCGGCCCGTAACAGCCAGCGGGCCTGCCTGGCACCCGCTCCAGCAGCACCAGCCCACCGAGGCTGGCGGCGCGCCGGTAGAGGCCCCGCTCCTCCAGTTCGTCCACGAGCCGGGCCTGGTCATCGATCGAGACGCTGCTCGGGCCGATCCGGCGTGTGTCGAGCACAACATAGTCGATCTGCGGCGCGAAGGGGAGCGCCTCCGGATGGTAGAAGTCGGCGCGGATGAACGGGTTGGGATAGATGAAGATCTGTTGCCGGTGGGTGAGTTGCGGGTGCAGGTTGCTCTGGGCCGATACCCCGGCCTCGGGCGGGATCAGCGAGAGTATATAGGCCCGCCGGTACCGCAGTTCCTCGTCGCGCGTCACGTAGTTGGCGATCGTATCACGGCGCAGGAGTGTGCTGCCCTGGCTGTACCACGCGGCGCCGAGCAGCAGGGCGGCGAGCGCCCACCCGGCCACAGCGGTGCGACGGGCGTGCCCGGCGCTCCCGAGCCACTGCGCGATGTGCCGCGCCGCATCCAGGGCCGCCACCGCCAGCACAGCGACGATCAGGCTGTTGTAGTGGAAGTTGAAGCTGCGCTGCCCGTCGAAGTTGCTCAGCAGGTTGATCGCCAGGGCCGGCGCCGCCAGAATGGTGTAGGGGCTCAGGAGCGGCAGCAGCGCGAAGGGCAGCAGCAGTTTGAAGAGGTACTGATCGGCCCCGGGAGGGAACAGGTCCGGCAGCACCGCCAGGGGGTTGGTGAGCACGAAGAGGATGATCGCCGGCACCGAGTCGCCGTAGCGGGCAAAGCGCGAGACATGGAGCGACTCGTCGTGGCCAATCAGTGCCGGCACGAGCAACTGGGTGGCAAACAGGAACCATGCCACGCTGCCGATGATCAGCGCGGTCCCGAGCCGCCAGCGCCGGCGCGCGAGCTGCCACATCCCCAGCCAGGCGACGGTGATCGCGAAGTTCTCCTTGCAGAGCACGACGATCGCGCAGCAGGCGAGCATCAGTCGCCAGCGGCGCGCCTCGCTGGCCCAGAGGGCGACGATCAGCGCGGTGGCGGCAATCGTATCCACGTGGAAGTCGAAGAGAGCCATGTTCTGGACGGCGGGGTGGGCCAGGTAGGCCAGGCCCACCGCGACGCCCAGCCAGGGCTGGCCGCTGTCGCGACCGAGCAGGTAGAGTGGCACAGCCGCCAGGCCCACGGCGAGGGTCTGGAGCAGCAGCAGCGCGCGCACGTCTGGCACCAACCAGTAGAGCGTGGCGAGGGGAAAGATCATCAGGTTGGCGTGCGAGCCGACCATGTTGATCCCCGCGCCGGTGCTGTAGTTTGGTAGCATCCGGCTGACGAGCCAGAAGGTTTGATCGTAGAGGCCCAGGTCGTAGCCGTTGGTGCCGAAGGCGTGGTGGTTGGCCAGGGCATAGCCGCCGATGAAGGCGGTGAAGCCGAACACCACGGCGGCGGTGGCCCAGGCGTCGGGAGGCCAGGGGCGCCGGCGCTCGGCCCGGTCCATCACCGGGCGGGGGAGGGCGATACGCATGGCCAGGAGGGCGGCGCAGAGGACAGCGGTGTACATCCAGAAGCGGCTTGCGTCGGCGCGGAAGAGCAGGGCCAGGAGCATGGCTGCGAGTCCGGCCGTGGCCCAGCCGAGGCTCAGGCTGGCCAGGAGCAGGGCCACCGCCACAATCCCGACCGTTGCCAGAGCGTACGGGCCCAGCGGTGGCGCTGGCTGGGGGGCGGCAAGCCGCGCCTCGGTGACGAGCAGCCCCAGCGCGCGCGGGTCGCCCCTGGCCCGGGCCTCCGCCGTGCTGAGGTCCAGGGCATACCCGGCCAGCGCCGGATCACCGGGGGGCAGCAGCAGCCGTACGGTGCGTAGCTCAGGCCCCACGGGCAGGCGCAGCAATTCATTGTCGCGGACGCTCAGGCGCAGTTCACGGGGCGGGAGTGGGGCGGGCGACTGGATGGTGAGAGTCAGGTGCGCGCCTGTCGGGAGCGGCCGGGCCCAGAAGAGGCTAGCCTGAGGGCGAGTGAACTGGTAGGCCCCGCGCTCGTTAAACTCCCGGGGGTAGAAGTCCACCAGGGCGGGGTAGGGGTTGAAGGCGGCCGCGCGCATCCCGGCGAGGAGGATGGCGAGCGCGGCCATGAGCAGCAGGGCCCCGGCGATCGCGTCGAGCGAGAGTTGGAGGGGGAAGGCCCGCAGCCGCTTGTCCGCGATGGTTTCCATGCTAGCGCAGCTCCACGCCAGCCAGGGCTACGCCGAGCAGACGGTTATCAGGCGCGCCGATCACTTCTGCGGGCGTCCAGCCTGCGTCGAGGCGCAGAGTGATCGTGGGCTGGGCGCGGGTGTGGGTTGGCAGGGCGAGGGCCAGTTCCTGCGGGGGGGACACATCGGCGCGGGGCGCGGAGCGGAGCGCGCCCACTGGCGTACCATCAACCATGATGCTGAGGCTCCGGGCCACCGGCGGGAGACACAGGCGGAGGTGGAGGGCGCGCGCGTTCGGTGGGCGTCTGAGCACAACGGCGGCCTCGGGCTCGGTCCAGCAGAAGGGCATGCCCCCGGGTGCCTGCTCCGGCGCGTAGAGGCCGTAGCAGGTGTGGCGCTCAAGCTCGTCGTCGAAGGGCAGCCGGCTGGCGCGTAGGCTACGTCCGTTGCGCGCGGCAGCCACGGCGAAGTCGCTGGTGAGCGCGCCCGTGGCCATCAGGGCCTCCTCGGCGCCGCAGAGCAGCTGGAGGAGCTCCACATCGTCGGGGCGGGTCGGGTCGAAGTTACCGACGATGAACTCAAGCACCCGGCCGAGGAGGGCTCCGCCGTAGTCGCGCCGCACGGGCAGTTCGAACTGCTGAGCGAGGAGCGGCAGCAGCTCGGCGGAGCGGATCGACTCGGAGGGATCAACCGCCTGCATCCAGCCCAGGCTGGGGCGCTCCTCACGCTCCTTGAGCGCGCCGGTGACTATATTGCGGCGCAGGCGGGCGGGGAGGGCGGCGAGCAGCGCGTTGGCCGCAGCGAGCTGGGCGTCGGTCCACTGCCACTGGCTCGGGCCGACGAACTCATTGAGCAGGATGTGGCCGCCAGGGCGCAGGGCCTGGACGGCCTCCTCGTAGAAGTACTCGAGGCGGCGAAGATGGTGCAGGCCCATCCCGCAGAGGATCACATCGTAGGCCGCTTCGGGCAGTCGCTCTCGCTCCAGGTCGGCCACCCGGTACGTCACCGCGCCGGTGCGGCCAGCGGCCTCGGCGTTACGCCGCGCGATCGCGATGGCGCCGGGGGCGATATCCACGCCCTCGATCATGGCACAGAGACCCTGCTCCAGGGCGAAGAGCTCCAGGCCACCCGCGCCGCAGGCCACCGAGAGCCAGCGGCCGTCGCGCGGCAGATCGAGGTGCTCGACCAGCCAGACGAGCCAGTTGCCCTCGCTGGTGCCCGTGATCTTCGGCAGCACATAGTTCCGCTGCACCAGCGTCGAGTCCAGCCAGCCGAGGATGGGGAAGGCGCTCTGGCGCTGCTCCTGCAGGGTGCTCCAGAGCTCAGCGACCTGGCCGGGGTGGGGCGGCTCGCTCACAGGGGCCTCCTGGCGAGGGCGTAGATGTTGTCGCCGCGATGATCGAGCGGGGCATTCACCAGGCGCAGGGCGGCCTCCACCACTGCACGGGTGTAGGGGATGCGCCCCGGGGGCTCGTAGCTGTCGCGGTAGATTGGCGTCTGGTCGTAGTTGTGGCGATCGGCGGTGAAGAGCCTGACGATCTCGAAGCTGGAGTCGTGCAGGATCTGCTTGAGCTCGGCCAGGGTGAACTCGCGGTTGTGGCGGCCATAGACGCCGTTCTGGGGGTGGTAGCGGTCGAACAAGTTGCTGCCCGCGAGGATCAGGGCGAGGTTCTGCAGGCGCACGGCGTTCGGCGTGGTGACAAGCAGTAAGCCGCCCGGCTTTATGACGCGGCGCAGTTTGCCGAAGATAGGCAACGGGTCGATCACCAGGTGCTCCAGGATCTCGCAGAAGAGCACCAGATCGAAAGACCCGTCTGGATAGGGGTAGTCGGAGAGCTCCAGGTTGAAGCTGTCGTAGGCGAGGGTGTGGTCCTCGCCATAGCGCTCACTGCGGATCTGCTGAACGCCCTGGCCAAGGGTGGTGTCGTAAATGTTCCGTCCGGTGAAGTTGGCGAGGGTGAGCTCGTAGCGGTGGAGCCGTTTCAGCAGCAGGGTGAAGAGATAAGGGTTAGCGCCGAGCTCGAGCACTCGCAGGCCAGCCTGTGGGGGCAGCAGTTCCAGGGTGCGCAGGAAGCGCGGAAGCGCATCGGTCACGTAGGGGTGCAGCAGGTCCGCCGGGGCGTCGTCGAGGCGGAAGCTGCAGAGGTAGTGGCGCAGGGCCTGCCACTCACGCCAGAGGGTCTGGTGGAGGGCCTCGCCGTCGCCAGACTCGATGATAACGCGAAGCTGATCCAGCACCTCGCTGGCGCTTGCCTCGTGGGTGGGCAGGCTCATCCTAAGCTCCTATGGCCTCCAGCCGGGCCACGATCTTCTCGGCGGCCCGGTCCCATGTCCAGTCGCGGGCGACGACCTCGGCGGCCCGCAGGCCTGTTGCGCGGGCCTCGTCGCGATGCTCGTAGACATAACGCAGCTGGTGGACGAGATGCTCCATATCGGGGTCGGCCCACTCGTAACCCACGTAGTAGGGGCACTTGGCCACCGCCGGAATCAGGCGGGCCACTCGCACGGGGTAGCAGAGGTCGTCGCGCAGGAACTCGGTCTGAGCGCTCCAGGCGGTGGCAATGGTGGGCAGACCGCAGGCCATCGCCTCGAGGATGGGCATACCCCAGCCTTCGCCACGGGTCGCGGTCACGAAGCAATCGGCGGCGCGGTAGAGGCTGCCGAGCTGATAGCCCGGCAGTTCCTGGTTGTAGAGCAGCACGATCTTCGGCGCATTGCGCGGCAGGTTCAGGCTGGCGATCTGCTGGGCCACATTCACATCGCCGTCGCGGTTGTCGGTCTTGAGCACCAGCACCACGTCGTCCTTGTCGGTGAAGGCAGCGCAGAAGGCCCGTAGCAGCACCTCGGGGGCCTTGCGCTCGCCCCACTCGAAGACGGAGAGGAAGGTGAACTTCTCGCTGAAGCGCCGGGCCTTGATCTGCGGGTGGAAGTAGTCGGGGTCCACACCGAGGGGAATCACGTGGATGGGGCGCGTAACACCGTTGTTGCGGAATGTTTCCACATTGAACCGGCTCGGCACCCAGACCTCGTCCATCAGGTTACACTGGGCCACCCAGTCGTCGGGGATGCCGGTCACTTCGAGCATCGAGAAGCCGATCCGGTAGCTCCCGCTATTCTTATGGAAGGCATCGCACTGGTTGTAGACCACCTGGACGAGGGAGGTGTCTTTGGGCCGGTGGCGCATCTGCTCGATACGCGGGTCGCCACTGGGCTTCTCGGAGAAGTCGGTGCCGTAGAGGTAGGCGAGGCGCACGTCCACATCCTGGCGGTCGAGGCTGATCAGCAGCTGTTTGGATGAGGTCGCGTAGCCGGTGGGGGCGCTCACCAGAGAGTGCCAGAAGAGGCGGTGGCGGTAGCGGTTGCGGTAGAAGGGCTCCCACTTTTCGAGGAAGATCGCCTGGGAGGTCCCGTATATCCCCCAGAAGTCCACCTTGTTAAGCTTCGTGCTGACATTCTCGTGATGGATGAGGCTCACATCACCGGCGACGACGATCCGGTAGCCCGCCTGGCGGACGCGCAGGCAGTAGTCGGTGTCCTCGTAGTAGGAGAAGAAGCGCTCGTCGAGCACGCCGACGCTATCGATCACGTCGCGACGCAGATACATGCAGGCGCCGACGATTCCATCCACCTCGCGCACGCGGTGGTACTGGCCGATATCCTCCTCCCCACCGCCGATCTGCCAGCCCCAGAAGCTGTCTGTGGGCATGTAGGTGCCGGCATGGAGCAGCTTGCCATCGCTCATGAGCAGGCGGCAGCCGACCATCCCGTAGGCCGGGTGGCTGTTGGCCACCTCGCGCATGCGCTGGAGCCAGTCGGGCTGGATGATGCGCATGTCATTGTTGAGCAAGAGCACGTCCCAGCCCTTGGGCGCGGCGGCGATGCCCTGGTTGTTGCCGCGCACATAGCCGAGATTGGTCTCATTCTCGATCAGCTGCACCCAGCCGAGCGAGCGCAGGTAATCGCGGGTGCCGTCGGTGGAGCCGTTGTCCACCACAATCACCTGGTACTCAACGCCGGTCGTGAGCTCGCGCAGGCTCTCCAGGCACTCTCTGGTGTAGTGGAGGCCATTCCAGGTGAGCATGATGATCGCGACGCCCTTGCCGCGCTCGGCCTGATCGCCGGATGAGCGGGCAATATCCTGGCGTCGCACCCGAGCTTCGTCCGCCCCCTCCCGTCCCCCGTCTCCCGTCCCCTGTTCCCCGTGCCCTGGGTGCCCCTGTCC
>SFCB01000072.1 GCA_004367505.1 Chloroflexi bacterium OHK40
GTGTGTCGCTGAGCCGGGTGCCGCAGTTCGCGCAAAATCGCTCAGTAGCGCTCGCTGGAGTGCCGCAGGTCGGACAGGTGCGACTGGTTGCCATGCTGCCTCCCTCACATTGAACCCACGGTTCTGACGTTCGGTATCTTGGGTGGACGCGACAGGCGGCGTGTCTGTGTGTAGGGTACCACGGGGGACGCCGGGGGAACGCCGGGAGGGGGACGCCGAGGGGAGGCCCCTACGGGTGCGATCGAACAGGGTGTGTGGTTAGAGGTCGCGGGTGCCTGCGGGACCACACCCGGCTGAGCTCCCGCCGAAGAGCGTGACGGGCAGGCCACATTCGGCGGCATAGGTCTGGGCGATGGTCCGGAGGACCGGCTCGGCCTCGGCGCGCCCAAGGACCACGAGCGTTGCCCCGGAGTCTGTTGCGGGCGCCCTGGCGCCGTAGAGGCCAGCGGCCATCCCTGCGGCGGCCACCGCGTCGGCCAGTTGGTCGGCGTGTCGATCGGATAGCCCGGCGGCCCGCTGGGCCCAGTGCGACTGGTCAAGCAACTCGCCCACGAGGGCCAGGTCGTCCTCGCGCTGGGCTTTGCTCGCCGCAGCTCGCAGCAGTGCGGCGGCGGTGCGCGCGCGGAAGTGTTCCCCGATGGCGAGTGCCGCCGCGGCGCGCACCGGGTAGCTGGATTGGGGGTCCACCGCTACGCCCGGTAGCTGGCCGTAGCGGGCAAGGAACTCGGCACCGCCCAGGGAGGCCGGCAGCAGGTCGCGGAGGGAGCGCTCGAAGCGGGCTGTGCCAAGATTGGCAAGGTAGCCCAGCCAGCGGGCGTCCGCCTCGGCGGGTGTGAACCCTTCGCTGTCGGCGGCCATGCGGTAGGCAATCGCGGCGGCCACCTCGGTCCGGCTGACGCCGGTGGTCGGGCCGTCACCAACCCGTAGCGCCCAGACGGTGGCGCCGTGGGGCATATGGAGCGGTCCCCAGATCCACGCCGGCTGCGCGTGGATCTGGAGCAGCGACGAGGCCGGCGCGCAGACGCTCACCAGCGGGCCGAGGACGCTCACCGACATATCCAGTACGCGCTGTGCCGCCACCTGGCAGCCGAGCCCCAGTTCGCGCGGCGCCAGGCGCATCCCGAAGGCGGAAACAAGGGCCTGCGCGGTGGCGGCCAGGGCGCCGATCTGCCACCCGGGGCCGGGGGTGGGGTGCAGAAGCACGCGGGCGCCACTGGGAAAACGGGCGAACTCCTCGCGCATAAGCGCGATCCAGGCGGCTCCGGCGATGCGCACCGCACTGGGGAGACCGGCGAGCGCGGCGGCGGCCTCGGCGTACTCGCGTGGGTGCCCATCGGGGCGTGTCAGCGCGGCCAGGGACAGCGGGGCAGCCGCTTCACCGCTATGGACGAGCAGGGCCGGCTCGGGGGCAGGCTGAAGCGCAACAAAGCTACCGCCTCCGAGCGGCCAGCCCAGGGCCAGTGGCCCGCCGGGGGCCGCTCCACCAAGCAGGTCGATCCAGCCTGGAGCCCGGGCAAGGGTGATCGGGCGCTGGGGGTCGAAGAAGGCGCCTCGCAAAGCCCGTGCTTCGGCGCTAAAACGATCGTAGTCGGAACTGGGCATTAGCGGTGTTGAGACCCTTCAAAGCATATCCGACGGACGCGGGTTGGATCCAGGGGGCGCAGCCCGGTGCGCCCACACACGATGCTGGCCGGAGCCCGTCTCCAGTCTCCCATCTCCCATCCCCTTGCGTTAGCGGAGCAGCTTCCGGGCCCGGAGGGTGGCGAGTAACGCCGGCTCCACCTGGGCGCGGATGGCGGCATTGGCATAGCCGACCCAGCCCACATCGGCCTCCAGGTCGAGGGGGGCGTCGAGGGGGCCACCCTGATCGTCGGTCAGCAGGACACCGGCACGCTCGGCGATCAGGATGGTGCAAAGGTCATAGGGGTGACAACAGATCCCGAGGGCCTCGCCGCGCGCGGCCAGATGACGGTCGAGGAGGGGGCGCAGGTCGGCGACCCAGCGATCGTGGCCGGCGATCAGTTCATAGAGCTGGCCGCCACTGCTGATGTACTGGTCCTCGAAGGCCTGCGCCTTGCCGGGGCGCGGTGGGCCGAGGACGGCGCGGGCCACAGCCTCGTCGATCGCGGCGAGCTCCTCACGAGCGCCGGGGAAGAAGCGGCTGATCATTGCAAAGCCGTGGGCGATGCTGGTGGCGCTGGAGGGCCGCAGAGTGATCGGTTGGCGATCGCCGGTGAGGCGGTTGAGCCGTTCGGCGCGCATCGGGCCATCGGTGGTAGCCCAGAGGGCATCGCAGAGGTGCTGCTTGACGAGCGGGATCTCGCTCTGGACGGCCAGTTCGATGTGGCGCAGACGGGTGGCGGGGCCATAGTTGGGTGCCACGCCGGTGAGCACCCAGGCCGGGCGCTTCTGGTACATCAGGCCCCGGGTGCCGTCGATCGGATCAACGATCACCCGGATGACGGCCTGCTCCTCGGGAAGGCCGGTAGGCAGCGTCACCTGGCCGTCCTCCAGGCCCTCGGCGATCAGCACGAGCGGCCAGCGCGGTGCCACCTGCTCCGCGAAGAACTCCAGGAGCACCGCCTCACTCACCCGGTCCACGGCATAGATCGTATCGCCGGCCGCCTCATCGGCGGCCACGCCCGCAAGCTCATCGAGGGCCTGGGCCTCGCAGGCGGCCACCACCGCGTCGCGGATCTGGGCATGGAGCGCGAGGATGTGCGTCAGGAGCTCGTCGCGGTGCGGGATCATGCAGGCTTGCCTCTTTCCCAGGGGTTCAAGGACGGACAGAAACAGGTGGCCAATCCGGAGCGCGGGCCTGGAAATGCGCTGGAGACCCTCTCCGCAGGGCCTGGTGGGGACGCTGGCCGCCAGCCTTGCCCGGCACGAGCACGACAACGAGCGTGTGCTGTACCATAGCGGCACCGATTGCACAGCGACGCGAACGGCACACGCGAAGCTCCGGGTCCCCTGGACCACTGTGGTGCCTTCCGGCTCGGAACCCTCGTTGTACTGCTAGGCCACACTGATGTAGGCGCCATGAGCGAGCTCGCGGTCGAGGACGAGCGGCACCGTGGCCAGGTTATCGCGGCGGAGGGCCAGTGCGGCGGGGCCCTCTCCGCGCAGGGCAAGACGCGCCTCAACGGCCTCCTGATCGGGAATATCGACACCAGGGGCCTGCAGGGCGATATAGCTGGCGCCGAGCTTAAACAGGCGGCGGCCCGGCTCGACGAGCGGGCCATGGCCAAGCAGGGCCGCATAGCGCCCCGCGCTCCTGTCAAGATCGTTGACGGCCACGGTGATGCGAAAGATTCCGGTCACGCCGTTGGCGTGGCGCCAGGCAGCGCCGTGGGGCACGCGCAGCTCGCGGGGAGTCACATCGCCGCAGAGAAAGGGCAACTCGGGCGCGGCGGCGGTGGCCGTCTGCCATTGCAGGCGCACCCCATCGGGACGCGCGCGGCCCCCGGGGAACGGACCGGACAGCGAGAGGCCCCGGGCCTGAGCGGCGGCTACATCGGCAGCGATCTCGCTGGGCAGCAGGGCAAAGTCGATCAAGCCCTCACCGGTGTGGGTATAGCGCCACCAGCGATGGTTGGGCGCCTCGTGGCGGAAGGCGATCAGTTCGAGGTAGCTGCCGTCGGCGAAACTGACCAGGGCGTTATGAGTGAGCCCGTCGGCGTGCTCGCCACCGGGCACCACCGTAAAGCCAAGGTGCTCGTAGTCGCTCACGGCCTCAGCCAGATCGCCCACCAGGATCACAAGATGGTCGATGGCCCGGATCATCCGACGGCCCTCCGTTTGGCAAAGCGTGACCGCTCCATTATAATCGAGCCGCACGCTAACCTGCACGATAGATCGGTGCGCCGGAGGTTGCTGCACCCCCGCGTGCCATGGCGCTGAAGCGCGCGGCAACGGGGAGGCGAAGCCCGCCGACGCGGGCTCCCGAGCGTCACCGGGGCTCGCGCTTGCTGGCCGCCGGGTGTACACGGGTCAGGCCGATCCAGGAGCATTCGCCGCCCCTGCGAGGCTGGCCCCGGCTCGCACGGCCCGGCCTTGCAGATCCCGTATCGGGCAAAGGAGCCGTAAGCGATGAGTGAGGAAACCTTTCGGGCCCTGGTGGTTGAGGAAAGCGCTGGCGAGCGCCAGGTTGCCCTGCGCGACCTGCCGATCGAGGCGCTGCCGCCCGGCGAGGTGCTGGTGCGGGTGGCCTACTCCACCCTGAACTATAAGGACGGGCTGGCGGTGACGGGTAAGGGCAAGGTGCTACGGAGCAGCCCGCTCGCCCCCGGCATCGACTTCGCGGGGACGGTCGTCGAGTCGGCTTCGCCAGACTACCGCCCGGGCGACCAGGTGGTGCTTACCGGATGGGGCGTGGGTGAGCGCCACTGGGGCGGTTTCAGCCAGCTCAACCGGGTGCCAGCCGCCTGGCTGGTGCCGCTGCCCGCCGGGCTCACCCTGCGCCAGGCGATGGCGATCGGCACGGCCGGCTTTACGGCCATGCTCTGCGTGCAGGCCCTGGAGCGCCACGGGCTCGTGCCCACCGAGCGCGAAGTACTGGTGACCGGGGCCGCCGGTGGGGTGGGCAGCGTGGCCGTAGCCCTGCTCGCCCGGGCCGGCTACCGGGTAACGGCTGCCACTGGTCGCCCGGCCGAGGCCGCCTACCTGCGTGAGCTCGGCGCGGGCGAGGTGATCGAGCGCAGTGTCCTCACCACCCCTGGCCGGCCGCTGGAGAGCGAGCGCTGGGCCGGCGCGGTCGATACAGTGGGTGGGGCCACCCTGGCCGGTATCTTCCGCGCCGTGGCCTACCACGGGGTGGTGGCGGCCTGTGGCAACGCCGGCGGCGCCGAGTTCACAACCTCGGTCTTCCCCTTCATCCTGCGGGGCGTCAAGCTGATCGGCGTCGAGTCGGTGATGGTGCCGCCCGACGAGCGCCGGGCGGCCTGGGAGCGGATCGCCCACGACCTGCCCACCGCCCTGATCGACCGCATGACCGAGGAGATCCCTCTCGCCGCCATTCCCGCCTACAGCGAGCGGATCACCAGCGGCCAGGTGCGTGGCCGCGTGGTCGTTGATGTCAACGCCTGAACCTGCACGCCGGGTGCGGTGGCAGCGGCCCTGTCCCCTGCCCCCTTGGACAGCTCAACTATTCCGCGAACGAATCCTGGCCTGAGGTGCCAGTCGTGGAGCGGCGTGGCGGCCACGCAGGGCGAGCTTCTCGATCTCGACCGCGATGAACAGCGCCAGACCGACACCGACACAGAGCAGCAGATCCAGCCCGGTGAGCGGCTGGAGCCCCAGGAAGACCCCGAGTGGCGTGTAGAGCGCCGCCAGCTGCAGGCTGACCACCAGGGCGATCACCCCCCATATCACCCGGTTCGAGAAGACGCCGATGCTGAACAGCGACTCGGTGTTCGAGCGGGTGGCAAGGGCCTGGAAGACCTGCAGGAAGGCCAGGGTGGTGAACATCATTGCCTGCCACTGCCCAAGGCCTTGCTGGTAGTACCAGAACCCGACCCCCAGCGTGAGCCCCCCGATCGCGATGCCCACCCACGCCGTCTGCCAGCCCATGCCGCCCGCGAAAATCCCATCAGTTGGCCGGTGCGGCGGGCGTCTCATCACGTTGCGCTCGGCCGGCTCCACGCCCATGCTCAGCCCCAGCAGCCCGTCAGTCATCAGATTCAGCCAGAGTAGCTGGAGCGGCAGTAGGGCCACCGTCGCCTCCAGCGGCAGGCCGCTGAGGAAGAAGAGCACCGGCCAGAGCAGCATCACCAGCACCTTGCCGATGTTACCGGCCACGGCGAACTTCACAAAGCGGCGCAGGTTATCGTAGATCACCCGCCCCTCCTCGACCGCCGCGACGATGGTGGCGAAGTTGTCGTCCCGCAGCACCATGTCGGAGGCCTCCCTGGAGACATCGGTGCCGGTGATGCCCATCGCGACGCCGATATCGGCCTTCTTCAGCGCCGGCGCATCATTCACGCCGTCGCCGGTCATCGCCACCACCTGGCCCTGGCCCTGCAGCGCGGCGACAATCTTCAGCTTGTGCTCGGGGCTCACCCGGGCGAAGACCGAGGTGGTCGCCACAACCCGCGCCAGCTCCTCGTCGCTCAGGGCGTTGAGCTCCGCGCCGGTCATCACCCGCTCGTCGGTGGCGATGCCGAGGTCGCGGGCGATGGAACTGGCCGTGAGGGGATGGTCCCCGGTGATCATCACCGGGCGGATGCCGGCTGCGCGGCAGGAGGCTACTGCGGCGCGGACCTCTGGTCGGGGCGGGTCGATCATGCCGACCAGGCCAACAAACACCAGATCGCGCTCCAGGTCGTCGATCGGCTTGCTGCTCAGGAGCGGCCGGAAGGCCACGCCGAGCACGCGCATGCCGTTGCGGGCCATGCGCTCGTTCGCGCGCAGGATGCGCTGGCGCAGCTCATCGGTCAGGGGTGCGGCGTGGTCGTCCATCCAGACGTAGGCCGTCATGTCGAGGAGCCCGTCGACGGCCCCCTTAGTGATCCCGAGGTAGGGCGCCTCAGGGGCATACCCGCCCTGGCCCCACACGGCCTGGAGCAGCGGGGAGAGGCCTGAGGTGGGGCGCTCATGGACGGTCGTCATCCGCTTGCGGTCACTATCGAAGGGCAGTTCGGCCACGCGGGGCATCGCGTGCTCAAGATTCGCCTTGTGTTTGCCGCCGAGCAACGCGGCCACCAGCAGGGCGCCCTCGGTCGGGTCGCCAACCGTGGAATATGCGCCGTTGCCGTCGTCTTGTAGGATGGCGTCGTTGCAGAGCGCACCGCCCGCCAGCAACATGCTGATCGGCAGCGGGCGCGAGAGCAGCAGCTCGGGGCGTTGCTCAGCGAGACCCATCGCCGGCATGCGGTTGCGCATACGCTCATCGAGGTCAACCCGATGGCCGGCGAGGTCGAGCACGGTGACGGTCATACGGTTCTCGGTGAGCGTGCCGGTCTTGTCCGAGCAGATCGTCGTCACGGAACCGAGGGTCTCGACCGCGGGCAGCTTGCGGATGAGCGCGTTGCGCTTGAGCATGCGCTGGGCGCCGAGTGCGAGCGTGAAGGTCACCACGGCGGGCAGACCCTCGGGGATGACAGCGACGGCCACCGAGATCGCGGTGAGCAGCATATCGGCGAACGACTCGCCCATGGCAACACCGATACCGAGTATGAGCAGGGCCACCAGCACACCGCCAACGGCGAGATGCTTGCCCACGCGGTCGAGCCGTTGTTGCAGCGGGGTCTGCTCGTGGGCGACCCTCTGGAGCAGGCCGGCGATCGTGCCGAGCTCGGTCTGCATCCCGGTGGCGACCACCACGGCGCTGCCGCGCCCAAAGGTCACCGTCGTACCCATATAGCCCATATTTTTGCGGTCGCCGAGGGGGACATCGGGACGATCGATCGGGTGGATCTCTTTTTCGATCGGCTCGGACTCACCGGTGAGCGCGGCTTCCTGGATCCGCAGATTGACGCTCTCGATCAGGCGCACGTCAGCGGGCACAACGTTGCCGGCCTCGAGCGCGATCACATCGCCGGGGACGAGATCGCGGGCCGAGAGCTCAACGAGTCTGCCGCTGCGGTAGGCGCGCACGCCCGGTACGGCGAGCTTCTTGAGCGCGGCGATGGCGCGCTCGGCCCGATACTCCTGAAGAAAACCAAGCACCGCGAACAGCACCACAATGGCGAGGATCGCGCCGGCCTCAAGGAACTTGCCAAGCACGAGGGAGAGGCCCGCAGCGGCGATGAGGATCAGCACCATCACATTGGTGAACTGCTCTCCGAGGATCGCGAGCGGGTGTTTCATGCCCGTTTCGACCAGTTCGTTGGGGCCATACTGGCTGAGGCGCGCGTGGGCTTCCTCCGCGCTCAGGCCGGTGGCGGCGCTGCCGAGGGCTGCAAGGGTGGCCGCAACATCCATACAGTGCCAGTCGGCGGGGGATGCCTGGGGGGCCATCGTCGGGGTCTGGCGGTCGATCGTCTGCTGCACAGTCGTCCTCCCGGGTTCCGCGCACACCAAAAGGCGAGAACCCTCACGGCGTCGGTACGTCGTGATGGTCTCGCCTGTCGTGAATCACGACCTGAGCGCCGGGCAGCTGGTGCCGGATTGACGACGCTCAGTACCGCTTGAGACGGCTGGCTACTCCCCAACGGGGTGAAGCGTTCACCCCGGGGAAGATATTAGCAGCGCGGTCCGGGTGGCGCCGTAGGCAAACCGCCCGTTCCACGGATGGAATATTTCCTTGCTACCGCCCGCGTCAGCGTGGTTCCTCGGGGGTGCGGGCAAGCTCGTGGGCCAGGCCGGCCTCGGCGAAGAGCGCCCGGGCCTCCTGCCAGAGCGCGTGGCCGTGGGCGGCGTCTCCGGCGCGCAGTTCGTGGCGCGCCCAGGCCCGCAGGGTGCGCGCGCGCTCGCCGCGTGCGCCGAGCTCGGCGAAGATCCGGGCGCTCTCGGCGAAACAGGGCGGCGCGCCCTGGGGGTCGCTCAGGGCCGCGATCGCCATGCCGAGGGCGCGCCATGCAGCCGCCACCTCGCGGGGACCCTCGATGGCCCGGGCGGTGTCGAGGGCCTGCTGGGCCGCCTCGAGCGCTTCCGTCACGCGACCCTGGCCAAGGCAGGCTTCGGCCAGGGTGCCGTAGAACTCGGAGAAGACGACCATCCGGCTCACTTCGCTCAGCGCGATCCCGCGCCGGGCTTCGGCCTCGGCGGCGGCGTAGTGACCGAGCCCGTTGGAGGCTGGCCCGAGGTTGCTGAGGATGTAGATCTCCAGGACGCGTGAGCCGATCTCGCGGCTGATGCCGAGCGCCTCGTGGAGCATGGTGCTGGCCAGGCTGTAGTCGCCGTAGAGGTTGGCGGTGAAGGCCAGGTTGTTGAGCTGCGTCGCCACCTCGTTGAGGTTGCCGATGGCCCGGTGGTAGTCGAGCGCCTGCTGCTGGTAGCACATGGCCTGCTCGAAATCGCCGAGGCTGGTGGCGATCACGCCCAGGAGCCCGTGCCAGCGCGCCGTCGTGGCTGGCTCATCGGCGGAGGCGAGCACCGCCAGGGCGCGCTGCCCGAGCGCAAGAGCCTGCTGGGGGGCCTCAAGGCGGATCTCGGCCCAGGCCAGGTGGAAGAGGCCCATCGCGAGCTCGCCTGGCGCGCCTGCTTGCTCGGCCAGGGCAATCGCCCGCTCCGCGCTCACCCGGGAGGCGCGAGGGTCCAGGGCGTGATCCTGGACGAAGGCCAGGCCGTTCCAGGCCCGCGCCTCGGCGACAGGGTCGCGGGCGGCAGCGGCAGCCTCGGCCATGCGGGTGTAGCTGTCGGCTGCGTCGGTGAGGTGGGCAATGGCGAGTTGGAGTTCGGCGAGCCCTTCGTAGTATGCGATACGCTCCCCGGCGGTCTCCAGGCTGGTGGGGAGCAGGTCCAGGGCTGCCCGATAGTGCCGCAGCGCCTCATCGATCGCGTACGTCTCACGGGCGTGATGGCCGGCGCGGGCGTACCAACTGCCAGCTTCGTGGGGCTGGCCGCCACGGGCGTAGTGCTCGGCGATCCAGCCGGCGTAGTTCCCAGCGCGATCGCCACTCCTGGCACGGAGCCATGCCGCCACGCCCCGGTGGTAGGCTTCGCGGAGCGCGACCGGCACCTGCGCGTAGGCCACTTCGTGCATCAGTTCGTGGCGAAAGGTGAACTCATGCTGGCCTGGCAGGTGGGACTCCTCACAGGCCGCGATCAGTTCGCGACGCTGGAGGCTGTCCAGAAGCTCGGCGGTGCTAGGGGTGGCCGGTGGCTCGCCGATGGTCGCGACTGCGTCGCTCCAGAAGCGGCGGCCCACCACAGCCGCGCGGAGCAGCACATCGCGCTCGGCGGGTGGTAGGGCCTGCAGGCGGGCGCGGAGGAGTTCGGCGAGGCTGCCCGGCATGCGCAGGCGCGCAAGCGGGGTTGGTTTGATGGTCCACGTCTCGGTACCGGTGACGATCACGCCATCGGCGATCAGCATCTTGATCAGCTCTTCGACGAAAAAGGGGTTGCCCTCGGAGCGGCTGACGATCAGGTTGCGTAGCTCGGTGGGCAGCTTGCCGGCCTTGCGGAGGATCTCGGCCACCAGGCGCCGGCTTGACCGCTCGTCGAGCGGGCCGAGGTCGATCCGGGCCGCGCCCGCGCCCCAGCCGGGCCGTCGCTCAAAGAACCGGGGCTGAGCGAGGCAGACGAGTAGCAAACCCTGGCCACGATCCTCGACTGCAAACTGACTGATCGCGTCGATCGAGCTCTCGTCGGCGTTGTGAACGTCGTCGATCAGCAGCACCATCGGCCCTCGAGCGCTGAGGGCGTTGAGGCACTGCATGGCGTAGTGGAGCGCCCGATCGCGTAGCTGGCGCGGATCGGCGGCGCCGCGCGGGGTGTGGCTGTCGCTCAGCTCAAAGCCCACCAGCTGGCCGATGAAGTGAGCCTTCTCGGCGTGGCCCTCGCCAAGGAGCCGGGTCACGCCACGCTCGAGACGGGCCCGCACGGTAGCCGGAGGGTCCTGCTCGCTGATGCGAAAGAGGGTCGCTACCAGCAGGCGCAGCAGGCTGAAGGGTTGGCCGCTGTGCTGGCGGTTGGCGTGGAGCTGGTAGAGCGCTACGGGCTCGGGCATGCGGCCGACGAGCTGGGCGAAGGCGTGCGCCAGGCGCGATTTGCCAATGCCCTGGGCTCCGACGATAGTGACCAAGCGTGAGGTACCGCCATCGATCACCGCGTAGAGCTGTTCAACGAGCAGCTGGAGCTCGTGTTCGCGACCGACCAGCGGTATGCTAACGCCGGCGATGGTTGGAGGCTGGAAGGGTGCGGTGCGGGTGGGCTCGTCGGGCGCGCCGGCCTCTCCGCCCGCCAGAGTTTCGGCGCTGCTCATGGTGCGGGCTCACGCGCTCCAGCGGATGGGCTGGTCTTACCGCTAACTGAACGTCGGGCCGGGCCTTTTTTTCTAGGCCGGCAAACCCCGCTTGATCTGGCTGGGACGCTCATGGTAGAGTGCCGCCGGCAACCAGATGAGGTGGGAGGGTGTGATGGCAAAA
>SFCB01000209.1 GCA_004367505.1 Chloroflexi bacterium OHK40
CGAGCGATCTGCCTGGCCCCTACCCGAACGTGAAAATGACCTTCCATCGCAATCCGATGCCGGATATCCTACCTGGCCGTTACGTACCCCAGTAAGGGGCTCTATCTACCGCCTCCGGAGACAGCACCAGGGGATGACAGTTTAGCCATCAGCAGTGATCAAGGTTTCAGCAGAGCCGATCCGGCACACTAGCGATAGATCGAACCCACACGCGCAGATTGCATAAGCAGATTGTTATCACAAATACGGAGGACACATCGGTATAATGCAGATCAGCAAAGCTATCTATATCGATGGGGCGTCTCATGCGCGCTATACTCAGGCCGTTTCTGGCTATCTCTGTCCTGTGTTTCCTGATTTTCCCCCTTGTCATCGGGGTACGTCCGATCTATAGCCACCAGGTACAGCAAGCCAGCGTCACAGTGCAGGTGGACGGGGCCGACCGTCACCAGTCGATCGACGGTTTCGGCGTCAATGCCAACTCTGCCTCGTGGGACAACGGCGCGCTGGCCCCGGCGATCGACCAACTGATAAGCCCCGGTGGCACCACTATCTGGCGTGTCATCGTTGAGACCCACGAGAACTGGGAAACGACTAACGATAATGATGATCCAAACAGTTATAACTGGACCTACTACAATGTGCTCTACGAGACAGAAAAGTTTCGCGATCTGTGGGGCTTGCTCGCCTACCTCGATCAGAAGCAAGCTCCAGTCATCTATTTGAATGTGATGGGGTGCCTGCCCGAGTGGATGGGGCGCTGCAACCCACCCGAGAGCATGGACGACGAATGGGTGGAGTTGATCAGCTCGCTCGTGTACTACGCACACAACACTAAGGGCCTGCGGATCGACTTGCTCAGCCCCATGAACGAGCAGGATGCCGGCAACCCCGAGGGGCCACGGATCGAGCCAGCGCGCTACGTCGGCATGCTGAAGAAACTGGCAACCCGGCTGGATGCGCTCGGGATCAACAACACTGGCTTTGTTGGGCCAGAGACGGCAGATATTTACCGAGCAAACACAGAGTACGTGCCAGCCATGCTCAACGACGCGGCGCTGATGCCACGCGTCAGACACTTTGCTGTCCATAACTACGGTGGCTCCGCAGGCGGTATTGGCTCAGTCATTGCCGCGTCAGCCTACCCTGATCGCACCTTCTGGCTCTCTGAATTCTCGGCATGGTGCCCAGGATGTGACTCGGGTACCCAGCCGGATAATGATTGGAACTTCGCCACGGGCACCTTTGACAACCTGCTTTCCACGCTTTACGGCGGCGCATCAGGCGCGCTTGTCTACGACGCCTACGACAGCTTCTACGAACACCACGAGAGCTTTGGCTACTGGGGGCTACTGCGCTACAACGCCGCCAGCAACACCTACAGTCCGCAGAAGCGCTTCTACACCATGGCCCAGGCCTTTCGCTACATCCAACGGGGGATGACACTGCTCGAAACCTCGTCTACCAATGGTTCGCTCAATGCCCGTGGCTTCGCCAGCCAGGATGGCACACGCTTTACCCTGGTTGGCCGAAACGCCAGCGATGAGGCGGTCCAGTTGACGGTCCAGCTTGCTCATCTGGCTGTCAGCGGCCCGCTCGCGCTCTACGATACTACCCAGAGCGGCAATCTCCAGCAAGGCCCCGATGTGCCTGGTTCTGGCTCTACCTACACGGTGACGATCGCCCCAAACAGTGTGTTTACACTCACGAATGTCACTCCCACCGACCCAACGGACCCGACCGATCCCACGGATCCGACCGATCCCACGGACCCGACCAATCCGGTGCTTACGAATAAGCTCTACCTCCCGCTGCTTCCCTCGGTTGGCGATAATACGACCGCGCTGCGGGCCTCCAGCATTGTCCGAAAAGGTTGAGGCTCTGCGGAGGGCTGAGACGAGTTAGAACGCTATCCGATTGCGGCACCCCGGTTGCCGTTCCGCAATGGCAATGCTGCGCCAGACACTTCTGGGCGTCTCGGCAGGGCTCCGGGTTGAGGTGGGGTGTACCATACCGCAGACGCGCAAAGCCTGAGCGGTACGCCCCTGTGGCCAGGCGAACGTCGGTCCGGCGCCTATGCAAAGGAAGAGACGACTGCTGGAAATCGCGAATATACGCAGTTTTCCTGATGCGGGGCCGGGGGCTCCGGGGTATGCTAAAGGCCCAGCAGGCGGGCGGCCTCTCCGCAGAGGCGCGCGCGGACACGTGCCCGAGCCGTGGGGGGAGCGGCTCGGGCTTGCTGGTGTAGCGCGCGGCCCGACCAACGGGCCAGCGGCGTGCTATAATCGCCCGCGATATGCGCCGCCTCGCCGCTGATCTGATCGCCCTGGCCCTGCTGCTCGCGGCCGTGCCGCTCTGGCTCGGCCTGGCCTACGCTGGCCACCGCAGCGCCGCCTACGATGTCGAGGCCCTCCCGGTGATGCTCCCCACCACGGGCCTGCACGATCTGGAGCCCCTCGTCGATCGGCCCAGCTCCTTCCGCTGGACCAACGGCAATGCCACTGTTGCACCGGCGAACCCCGGCGGCCCCCTCTCCCTGCGGCTTAGCCTCTCCAGCGGCCTTGACAGCGCCACCCCCCTCGAACTTGCGGTCGTGGGTACCAGCTATCGCTTTGTGGTGCTACCCGGCCTGCACAGCTACGCACTCCTCCTGCCCGCGCAGCCCGGCGAGCGGGTGCGGCTTGCCCTCCGCTCCCCAACGGTGGATCTCGATGGACGGCCGCTCGGCGTCGTCGTGCAGCGCCTCTTCATCGCCGGGGACGGGCCGGCGCCCCCGCTGCTCCTGGGCGCACTGCTGCTCGCCACGGCCGGGGTCTACGGGCTATTGCGCCGGGCCGGCCTGCCCCTGCTGGTGGCGGCGGGCGCGGTGATGGCGTTGCAAGCGGGGGTAAGCCTCTGGCAGGCCGCTGGCACCTGGCGCTACGGGTTGCTCACCCCGCTGCTTACCATCGGTGGCGCCGGGGCCCTCGGCGCCCTCGCCATCGAACGGATCTGGCCCCTGTCTACGACTGCCCCCGCAGACCCACTGGCACAACCCTTCACGCGGCGCGATTGGCTGGCACTGGGGGGACTGCTCCTCATGGCGCTCGCCCTCTGCCTGCCCTGGCTGGGCGCGCCTGACCCGGTGGGCGATCTGGAGCTCTCGGCGCGGCGCATGGGCTTCTTGATGCGTGGCGGCATCGCCGAGGCTTTTACCTACGGCGCCGACTATATGCCATTCCGCCTGGCGCTCCTGCGGCTCCTCGCGCCGCTCGTGCCGTTGCTGGGCGGCGCCTATTACGAGCCCCTGCCCGCCGTCACCCGGGCGATCATCAAGCTACCCAGCCTGGCCGCGCTCCTGGTCACCGTTGGGCTGATCTATCACTGGGCGCGACGCTACGGCGGTACGGGCCGCGCCGCCCTCCTGGCCGGGGTCTATGCGGTCGCCCCGCCGGTCTGGCTCAATGTGGCGTGGTGGGGCCAGGTAGACGTGCTGCTGGCACTGCCCATGACGGCCGCCGTGGCGCTGCTCGACCGGCGCGGTGGGGTGGTGAGCTGGCTCTGCTGGGCTGCCGGCCTGATGATCAAGCCTCAGGCGATCATCCTGGCCCCCCTGCTCTATGGCGCTACGCTGCGCCGCTACGGGCCACGGGGCCTCGCCGTGGGCGGCTTCGCAGCGCTCGGGCTGATGGCCCTCGCCTGCGCGCCCTTCGTCCTCGCTGGCCAGGGCCCGGGCCTCTACCAGGCCGCCGTTGGCTCGGTGGGGCGCTTCCCCCAGGTGACGAACCGGGCCTACAACCTCTGGTGGCTCATCGCTGGCGACCAGGCGATCTCTGATCTGACCGAGTGGGCCGGCGTGAGCTACCGTAGCATCGGACTGCTCCTGGTTGGCGCGGTCGCGCTGCTCGTTCTCCTGGCCGTCCTCCGGGATCCGTCCGGCCCCACGCGGGCCGCTGGCGCCGCCACCCTCGCCCTTGCCTTCTTCGCCCTGCCCACGCAGATCCACGAGCGTTACGCCTTCTTCGCCCTGCCCTTCCTGCTCCTTGCCGCCGCCGCCGATCTGCGGCTGCTCCTGCCCTACGCCGCCCTCGTCGTCGCCTCGACGATCAACATCCTCGGCGCGATCCGTGGCTTCGCCCCCGCGCTCACCGGCGCCATCCGCGCCAGTGGGCTGCCCGAGGCGGTGGCCTGGACAAGCCTGACCCTGCTGGCATTGATGCTCGCCTACCTCTGGCTGCGGGCCACGCGCCACTCCGTGCCCTCCTGGCGGCCCACGGCCACCCTGTCGCTCCGGCGCCGGCCCCCGCCCCCACTGCCCCCCGTGGGCAAAGGCGACCAGCCATGAGCCCGACTGATGAAGCCATCGCAGCGCTGCGGGCCGGCGACCAGGCGGCAGCGCGGGTGTTGCTCACCGTGGCCCTGCGCGCCAACCCCAACGACGCGCGCGCCTGGCTCTGGCTCTCCGGTACCCTGTCGGACCCGGCGCGGCAGCGCTACTGCCTGGAGCGGGCGCTGGCCCTCGATCCGGGCTGTGAGCCGGCGCGGCGTGGGCTGGCGGCCCTGGATGGCGTTGCCGTCTCCGACGTGCCCCGGCAGCCATCTGCCGCAGGCGCGACGCCAGGGCGGCCTGAGACCGAGTCACCGGCGAGCCGGGGCGAGCGTGCGCCAGCGGTGGCGCAGAAGCGTCGATCCGGCGCCCTGCCACGACCCATTGAGGCCATACGGCCCTGGCTGAGCGCCGCGCTTGCGGGCGTCTCGGCGGTGCTGGCGTGGGCTGCCTGGCGCAACCTCGGTGATGAGGCTGCGAGGCCGGCGCTACTGGCCCTGGCGCTAGTCGCCGGAGCGCCGCTCGGGGTGGTGGCCTTACTCATCGGCGGCGTACTGCTCCGCACCGCCGGGCGCTGGCTCGGTGGGCGGGCGGGCGCAGCCCGGGTGCGGGTGGCGCTTGCGCGGGCAGTTGTGCCTCCAGCCACGGGCCTGGCCCTCTGGGCACTCCAACTGGCCGCGCTGCCCACGGCGAGCTTCGGCAGCGCGCTCGTTGGCACGGCAGAGCAGCTACTTGCAACGCTCTGCGGCTTGATCCACGCCGCACTCTGGTGCTGGGCCGCCGTCCGAAGCATCGCCGGGCTCGCCGAGGCCCACAGCCTGCCGTGGGCCCGGGTTGCCGCGAGCTGGCTCCTTGCCGCCCTCATCGTCGGCGGCAGCGCCCTGCTTATGCTTGCCGGCGCCGCACTGGTGATCGGCCTGCGCGGAGGATAGGTGCTATGTGGTCCCAGGATCGCTACACAGCGGCGAGTCGCTTCGCCGCCATTGCCCACAACGGCCAGCATGTGCCCGGAACCGATCTGCCCTACCTGCTCCACGTAACGCAAGTGGCCATGGAGACGGCGGCGGCACTCTGTGCCGAGCCAGGGCACGATGAGGATCTGGCGATCCAGTGCGCGCTGCTCCACGATACCGTGGAGGATACCACGGTGACCTACGAGCAACTCGACGCGACCTTCGGGCGGGCGGTGGCCGACGGCGTGCTCGCGCTGACCAAAGATAAGACCCTGCCAAAAGATGCGCAGATGGACGATAGCCTGCGCCGCATCCAGGCGCAGCCTCGCGCCGTCTGGCTCGTCAAGCTGGCCGACCGCGTGGTGAACCTACAACCCCCGCCGAAGCACTGGACCGCGGAGCAGCAGGAAGCCTACCGTGCCGAGGCGCGCACCATCCTGGCCGCCCTCGGCGAGGCTAGCCCGCTCCTCGCGACGCGCCTGGCACAGAAGATCGAGGCCTACGGGCGGTGAGCGCCAGAGCAGCCCGATTTTCGCTCAGCGGCGACATGGCGGCGGCGTGCCGGTGAGCAACTCCACGGCGGGGAAGGGCTCGAGCGGGCGCCGGTCGAAGGCCCCGGAGAGCGCCTCCAGCGCGTAGCGCCGGGGCGCACCAGTCGGCGGCTCACGCCCGTAGATCGCCAGGGCGCGCACAGGCCCCGCATAGACCTCGGCGAGCAGCGCGTAGCCGGGCGGGTAATAGACGGTTGGCTCGGCCTGGGCGATCAGGTACAGGTCCGGTTGGCCGGTGCAGGGGGTGGCGTCGCGTAGATACCAGCCGGCGAGCCAGCGGTTCTGGTTGGTGGCGTAGGTGCCACGCAGCACGCCTTGGCGGTAGAGCTCGGCCACGGCCTTCCAACCATCGCGGTGTGGAAAGCCGAAGTAGCCGGCCTCGGGCAGCACATCGCCAAAGCGCGCCCGAAGGACGTCCGGGCGGGCCGCCGGAAAGAGCCGCTGGAACTCAGGCACCTGCCGCAGGTAGACGAGCTGGCCATAGAGGCCCCCGGCCAACAGCACACTGGCCGCGGCGACCGGGAGGGCGCGGCGGGCGAGCAGCGGGGGCGCGGCGGCGGCGGCAAGCCCGACCAGCAGCGCAGCCGGCACATGGGCGGTGTAGAAGTGGGTGCGCGGCTCGGCGATCACGAAGGCCTCGGCGCAGAATGCCGTGGTGAACCAGAGCGCCGTGGCCCGCACCGGGCCAGGCACAGCGGGTGCGAGGCAGAGGCCGAGCAATGGCGCCCCCCAGGCGAGCCCGGCCCAGCTCGCCCCACCCGGGAGAACGAAGAGCTCGGGAACGCAAAGTTGGGCGGCGGCGGCCAGAATGAGGGTCGCCGCAAGGAGCACCCCGAGCGGGCGCGGGAGCCCGTAACGCAGGAGCAAGACGGCCAGGCTTGCCAGCAGCGCCACGGCGAGCAGCGGCACGAGAGGCGGCGCATTGTAGAAGCTCAATATATCGACGTAGAGCGCCAGATTGTTGAAGGGCGGTCCTCCGGCGTCCCCTTCGCTGGCCCGGCCCAGCAGATACTCGGCCGTCTGGCGAATGGCGGGCCCGAACACGTAGGGCACAAAGAAGCTCGCCAGTAGCACGGCACCGAGCGCCACCGGCGTCCCGAGCTGCACGGCCCACTGCATCCCGCGCCAGCCCCGCCGCCAGCCGCCTGCCAGCACCAGCCAGGCCAGCGTCGGCACAACCATCACTGCGTCGTAGTGGGCGAGCAGGCCCAGCGCGAGCATCACCGCTGCGGCGACCAGCGCGCGCCGGGGCCGCTCCGCGCCAGCATAGAAACGCCAGCAGCACCAGAGCGCGCCCGTCATTGCCAGCATGACCACGCTCTGGTACTGCACGATCCGCCCGAAGGCCACGGCGAAACCGTCTACGGCGAGCAACACGACCGGAATCGGACCGGCGAGCGCGCTGCTCGCGCCAGAACGCTCGGACAGCGCGTGAGGCGACGCCCCTGCCCGAGCAGCGCCGGGCGGCGCCCGTCGTTCGACGCCTGGCCCCTGGCCGAGAGCCTCAAGGAATGCCGCTGCAAAGGCCAGCGTGCCCAGCAGCACGCCGAGGCTCGCGAGCGCAAAGGGCAACCGCGCGACCCACTCGGCGCCGGTGCGGCCCAGGATGAGCGCGCCCGCCGGAAGCAGTGCCTCCACCGGTCCCTTCGTGTGCGTGAGCAGGATGCCGTCGGCGCCCTGGGCCACGCCGACCGCCAGCAGCATTGCCCGGGCCTCGTCGCCCTGAAACTCGGCCGAGCCGAGATGCCAGAGCCGCAGCCCGAGCGCGACCACGAGCGCAAGAACCGCGAACCAGGAACCGGGGAAGCGCCCACGGATGCCGTTCTGAGGCGCTCCAGCCCCCCGCGTGTCGATCGAGCGTTCCGAGAGATACTCTGGCGCCAGCCAGAGGCGAGGCAGTAGCCCTAGCGAACGTGCCCCGGTCGGTGGGAGTGGTTGCGCGGGGCTCCCACGCCCCCGGAGCGCCAGCAAGGCCACTGCCGCCGTGAGGCCATCGGCGGCCAGCAGCAGGAGCCACCACGGCAACGGGCCAGGGAGGGCGTGGAGCGCCAGCACGAGCAGCGGCGCGATCGTGAGCGAGCCGCAGATCACAAGGAACGGGCGCACAGCCGGCCCCCGCTCGTCGGGGAAGAGGGCCAGCGCCGCCAGCGCGCCTGGCGCCAGCATGACCGCCAGCGCACCCAGGCCCGCCCACGGCGGCGGCGCCAGCAGCAGCACGTGGGACAGCACCAGGAGCGCCGCCCAACCGGCGTAGCCCCACGTTACCGCCGCATAGCCCCCCCGCCCACCAGAGCGGCGTAGCATCACCCGAGCAGGGGCTCCCAGCACCAGCACCAGCAGCGTGCCCAGCGCCAGCAGCCAGAACGAGGGCGCTGGCACGGCCCACGCGAAGCCCAGCGGATCGCGCCAGGCCCATGCGGCGAGGGCGACACTGAACCCGGCGGCGAGCGACCCGACCAGCGCGGCGGGGAGACCGGCAAGCGCGAGAAAGCCGGCACCAAGGGCGACGGCCCCTGCCAGCGCCAGGGAGCGCTCCAGCAACGGCCCCGGCGGAGGTGGCGCACCCGGAGCCGACGCGAGGATCAAGCCATCGAGGGCCACCCCGAGGGGCCGGGGATCGCCGGGGGCGTAGACCGGGGCGGCGGCCAACTCCAGCAACTCCATGCGCAAGGGGGCCGGCTCGGGCACCTGATCGGGCGGGAGGAGCACGTGATAGAGGCGGAAGGTGGGCGCGGCAACGAGGCGCGCCACGGGCACACCGTCGCGCAGCAGGCGCAGCGTCTGGCCCTCGGGTGGCGCGCCGGGGGGAGCGTGGAGCCGTAGTGTCAGCGCGAGGGGACCATCGTAGGCGGCGGGGAGGAGCAACCTGGAGCCGGGGCCACTCCAGCGGAAGGCCGGCGCACCCTCGCCGCCGTAAAATCCAGCCAGGGCATAGGCATCGCCGGGCGCGCCCACATCCACCGTGGCGGGCCGGGGGCGACTGAGCGCCAGGGTGAGCAGCGTTGCGGCGAGCAGCCCGGCGAGCAGCGCAGGCGCGGCGCGGCGCAGGGCCACGATGGCGGCTACGGGCGCCATCATCGGGCACGGCGAGGAGACGCCAGCGGGTGAGCGTGGCACGGCCCCCGGCAGCTCATGCCTCGATCACGAAGACCGGCACGGTCGAGCCACCGCCGGCAGTGACATTGAGCAGCGTGACGGTGGAGAGGCGACAGAGGCAGCCCTCGACCTCGGCGCCAAAGAGGAAGGGGTCGCTGTCCACCAGCCGCTCCCCGATCACCAGCCTACCGTCCACCAGAGCGGGGTAAGGCTCGTAGGCGATCGTCACCTTCTCCTGGATCACGAACGGGGACTCCAGCGCGGCCTGGAGCGCAGCGTCCCAGGTGGCCGCATCGCTCTCCCAACCGATGGTAATGCCCTTCCCGCCGTACTCATCGTTGGGCTTGAGCAGCAGGCGCTCGCGGTTGGCCCGCGCGAACGGCAGCAGATCCACCTGCTCGCCCTGATAGGTCGTTATGCCGGGGCGCATCACCCGCGTCCAAGGGATGTGGGCGGCCACGGCCTCACGCTCCTCGGCGCTCAGAGGCGCCTGGAAACGCTCATCGGAGAGGAGCGCGAAGAGCGACTTCTTATGCAGCAGCTTGGCGCGGAAGGAGTTCACCACCACGCACGCCCCGGCAGCGTAGGCCTGGACGAGCGGGTGATCGAGCGCGGCCTGGCCGTAGTGGGTCAGGAGTTCGCTGGTGAGTACCCGCTTGAAGACAATCGTCACCGGGCTAGGCAGACCACCCACCTCGGCCAAGAGGCGCCCCTCGCGGAAGTGGAGCTCATCGGGCGAGCAGATCACCGCCCGCAGGCCGTGCTCGGCGAAGTAGGCGGCGAACATCTCGAACTCGGTGGCGGTAGGCAGGCCATGCCAATCGACGATCGCCACAGCGGGCTCGCCACCGGGGGAGCCGGCCTCGCGCCAGCAGGTGAGTAACGTATCGAGCAGTCGGTGGCGGGCAGGCAGGCTCCGCAGGGGGTAGCGCCGGGCGAACTCCTGCACCACAGGCGTAGCGAGGAAAGCCTCGGAGAGCAGGTCCTCGTAGGCGATCGCGGCGGGGCTCTCGGCGTTATACTCGACGAACTGCAGCGAGGCGCCATCCACGGTCAGGAACGTATCCATGCGCGAATGGGCGCTGGGCTCAACGTAGCCGGGATGCATCGCGATCAGCGCCTGCTCCTGATCGGTGAGCATCAGCACCTCGCGCACGGCCTGGCCCTCAGCGCCGGACTGAAGGGCCAGATCGGCGAGCTTACGAGCGGCGCGGGCCACCGTGCCCACCCCACGGCGCAGCAGGTCGTACTGCGGCTCGGTGATCAGGCGGGGGCGCAGCACACTGGCGAGGGGCCGCTCGCCAAAATAGAGCCGGCGAGCGCGCATCTCCTCGGCGAGCCGCTCCCAGGAGGCGACGGCGAGCTCGGGGGTGAGCAAGGCGTGGTAGTGGTCGATCGCCTCGGAGAGGCTCATAGGCCACCTCACTCCTCAGCAGTCTTCCGGGCACGGGTGCGCTTCGGCTTCGGCGGGGTAGCCGGCGCGGTGACGGCGGCCGGATCGGCGGCGGGGGCGCCACCAGGCACACCGGGCGCGCCGATCAGGCGGCCCCAGGTATACTCGGTGGGCTCCCGGCGACCCTGATGGGCCAGGTTGATCGTAAAGTCGGCCATCGTCTTCACCACCCAATCGAAGTAGTGGGGCGTCAGCGAGTTGACGTCGAAGTCGGGGGCGGGGTTGGTAAAGTCGATCGCGTAGGGCACACCGTCCTTGAGCGCAAACTCCACCGTGTTCATATCATAGCCGAGGGCCTGGCAGAGCCCGAGAGCGCCGGCCACCACCAGGCGACCCTCCTCCTCGGTGAGATAATGATCGTCGCGGAAGTAGCGGTGGGGCCAGGGGGCATTCGCGTCGAACTTGATCGTCATGATCTCTTTGCGCCCGATCACGATGCAGCGCACGTACTTCTCCCAGGCGATATACTCCTGGAGCATCATGCACTCTGTGCCCGTCTCGTTATACGCGCGCCACAGCTCCTCGAAGCTGTTGACTTTATACACCTTCTTGAAGCCACCGCCCCAGGCGGGCTTGAGGATCGCCGGGAAGCCACCCACATAGTCCACGTGGTCCTTCCAGGGAATGGGGTAGCGCAGGTTCCGCAGCGACTCCTCCACCACACCCTCAACGTAGGAGTGGGAGGGCAGCGCGACCGTCTTCGGGTGGGCGATGCCGAGGCGGGTAGCGATGCTGGCCCCGAAGAACTTATCGTCGGCGCTCCACCAGAAGGGGTTATTGACCACGTGGGTGCCCGAGAGTGCCGCGTTTTTCAGGAAGGTACGGTAGTACGGGATCTCGTGGCTGATCCGGTCGACGATCACGTCGTACTCGCAGAACTCGGCCATGCGGGTGCCGCCCAGCTTCACGAACTCGGCGGTGACGCCCGCGTTGCGACGGTTGACCTCCTCGATGAACGCCGGCGGCCACGACCACTCGCGCCCCACGATGATACCGATCTTCTTCGTGCTCACGCTCACTCCTGCCTGCTACCGCCGGCGCCTGGGCGGGACCCGGCGTTCGGTCGCTGTGTAGCGCCGATTGTACCATAAGGCCGCCAGGGCGCTGTATCGCGGTGCGACCCGGCACGAGGTGGAGCCGCCCTTGCGCGGGGGCAGGCCCTCATCGCTCGCGCAGGCACACGGGTGCAGGGGAGCGCAGCCCGCCAGGATGTGGTATCGTAGCCTGCGGATCGCGTGGCCGGCGGGGCGGCAGGCGTGGGGTGGAGGCGCTATGGGCATGCGCTCGCTGATTCAGCTTGGGCAGTATGTGGCAGACAAGTATCAGCGCGACGACTGTAACAGCCTCGCGGCGGCTCTGGCCTACTTCGCGCTCTTCTCCTTTTTTCCGCTCATTCTCGTCGTGATCAGCCTTGTCGGCTTCGTCGTCGACCCGACCACCGCCCAGGTACAGGATCAGATCCTGCGGCTCGTCGGCTCCGACGAAGTGCGCGACCTGATCGTCCAGACGCTGGAGCACTTCAACCAGAATCGCGTCAGCGCCGGCCTGATCGGCTTTGCGACGCTCTTTATGGCCGCGAGCGGGATCTTCGGCGCCCTGGATCGGGCCTTCGAGGTCATCTGGGAGACCCGCCCGATCCCTGAGCGCACGCTCCGCGCCACCGTCCTTTTGATGGCCGGTAAGCGCCTGCTGGCCTTTGCGCTCGTGCTCGGCTGCGCCGTACTGCTCCTGATATCGCTGCTTGGCAACCTCGTGATCAGCCTGGTGGTCGGCCTCACCGACTGGCTGCCGCGCCAGGATCTGCTGGTACGGGTGGCGCAACTGCTGATCACGCTCTTGCTGCTCACCGTCGGGCTCGGCACGATCTTCAAGCTGATGCCGGATCAACCCGTGACGTGGGGAGATGTGCTGCCAGCTGCGCTGATCACCGCCGTGGCCTTTGCCGCTCTGCAAGCGGTCGTCAGCGTCGTCTTCGGCCTGATCAACTTCGCCTCCTACGGGGCGGTGGGTGGCGTGATGACGCTAATGCTCTGGATTTTTCTGAGCGCACAGGTGGTGCTGATCGGCGGTGAGATCTCCCACGCCTGGGCGAAGATCTATGGCAGCGGGAGCGCAGGGCGCAGGGCGCGGGAGCGAAGCGCGTAGAGGAGGGGAGCGCCGGGCAGCCGGAGGCGCCATCGTTCCGCGCAGTGCCGCAGAACCGTGTTCGGCCCCCGCTACTCCCGCCCGTTCACCCGCTTCACCCGCCCGTCGGGATCCATCACCAGCACGGCGGGCTGGCGTGCGCCAACCACACGCCGGAGCACAAGGAGCAGGCTACTTTCACGCTCGACGCGCCTGGAGGCCTCGGCACCGCGATCCGGCGCCTTGTCCCGCTCTTCCCGCATCACCAACCTCCTCCGCTGCTCTGTCCCTTGAGCATAGCGCAGAAAGCGGCTATAATCGATCCACTTTGCGCACAAAGGTACTGATCCGATGTATCACCCGACGACTCGCGTGCTCACCGTGCTGGAGTTGTTGCAGTCGCGCGAGCGCCTGAGCGGCCCCGAGCTTGCCGCGCGCCTGGAGGTGAACACCCGCACGGCCCGCCGCTACATCACCATGCTCCAGGACATGGGCATCCCCATTGAGTCGGAGCGAGGCCGCTACGGGGCCTACCGGCTGCGCCCGGGCTTCAAGCTCCCGCCCCTGATGTTCAGCGACGAGGAGGCCCTGGCGGTGACGCTCGGGCTACTGGCCGCCCGGCGCCTGGGCCTGGCCGTAGCCGCGCCGGCGGTGGAGGGCGCCCTGGCCAAGATCGAGCGCGTGCTTCCACCGGCCCTCCGCGAGCGGCTCCAGGCGGTGCAGGCCACGCTGGTGCTCGATCTGGCCCGCTCCGATGCGAGCCCTTCGGGCGCCACGGTGGTGGAGATGAGCCACGCCGCACAGGCCGGGCGGCGCGTGCATATGCGCTACCGCACCGAGCGCGGCGAGGAGACGGAGCGCCACTTCGATCCGTATGGGATCGTCTTTCGCCAGGGCCGCTGGTATGCGGTGGGCTACTGCCACCTGCGCGCGGCCCTGCGGCTCTTTCGACTCGACCGGGTGAGCGAGCTGCGCCTGGAGGATGCCCGCTTCGAGCGGCCAGAGGGCTTTGACGCCGCAACCTTCGTGGTGCAGTCCCTGGCAACCATGCCCAACACCTGGGAGGTGGAGGTGCTGTTGCGCGCAAGCCTCGACGAGGCACGCCGCCGCGTCTCGCCGATTTTCGGGACGCTGGAGGAGGTTGATGGTGGGGTCTTGCTCCGAGCCTTCGGCGATCACCTGAGCTGGATGGCGCGCGAGCTGGTGGCCACCGGCTTACCGCTCGTGGTGCGGCGGCCACCAGCCCTGCGCGAGGAGTTGCGCCGCCTGGCAGGGGCCATCCTGGCGATGGCAGACGGATAGCGCGGCCTCCCCGCCGGCGCCCATCAGCCGGATGGAATACCACCAGCCGGTGTTGTCTGGCAGAGCCAGAACGCGGGGCGCGGTTCCAGTTCAGGATCGGGAGCGCGCGCTCAGCTCCAGGTAGTGCCGGACCTCATCGGCGGTTGCGAGGCTCAGCGCGTGCTCGGCGACGGCCCGCGCCTGAGTGAGCGCCAGCTCGCGGATGGCCATCTTCGCGGCCGGGATGAGCGACGGCGACATGCTCAGGGTCTCGACCCCGAGCCCCACGAGCAGCGGGACCCCCAGAGGGCTACCCGCGAGCTCGCCGCAAACGCTGATCTCGGCACCGCCGGCCCGGGCTCCCCGCACCGTCTGGGCGATCAGGCGCAGGACGGCCGGGTGGAGCGCATCGCCGATCCCGCTCACCGCCGCGTTCGTCCGATCGACGGCCAGCGCGTACTGGGTCAGATCATTCGTGCCGATACTCATGAAATCGACGAGCCGGGCCACGTGGTCGGCGAGCATGGCCAGCGCCGGCACCTCGACCATCACACCGACATCGAGCCGGTCGAGGGTCGGCGTGCCACGCTCACGAAGCTCAGCGCCCACCTCGGCCACCAGGCTGCGGAGCCAGCGCACCTCCTCCAGGCTCGTCACCATGGGAAACATCACCTTGACGGGCCGCCCGGGGCCGATGCGCCAGATGGCACGCACCTGGGCGCGGAGCAACTCGGGCTCGCTGCGGCCCAGGCGCACTCCACGAACGCCGAGCGCCGGGTTCTGCTCGGGGGGCTGGCGCAGGTAGGGCACCGGCTTGTCGCCGCCGATGTCCAGCGTGCGGATCACCAGCGGGCGGCCGTCGAGCACGTCCGCGATCTGGCGGTAGAGGGTGAGCTGCTCGTCCTCGCCTGGCGCTGTCGCCCGATCCATGAACAGCAACTCGGTGCGCAGCAGCCCAACCCCCTCGGCACCACAGGCTATGGCCTCCTCCGCCTCGGCCAGGCTGCTCAGGTTTGCCAGCACGGCGATCGTCGTCCCATCGCGGGTACGCGCAGCGTGCCGGGCCGCCGCCCGCTCGAGCGCGCGCCGCTCGCGATCGACAGCCACCCGAACCTGATAGGCCTGGAGCGTCTCCTCGGGCGGATCAACCAGGAGCATGCCCGCGCCAGCGTCGAGAACAAGGGTCGCCCCGTCGGGCACCGCTGCCAGCCCGTCGCCGAGACCAACGACGGCGGGCAGGCCCAGACCACGGGCCAGGATCGCGACGTGAGAGGTTGGGCCGCCCGTGGCCAACCCGAAGCCGAGCAGGCGGGACCGGTCGAGCTGCACGGCCGTCGAGGGGAGCAGATCGTCGGCCAGGATCACGCACGGCTCAGCCGGAAGCGCCGAGCCGTCGTGCTCGCCGCCGAGGGTGCGCAGCAGCCGCCGCTTGATATCCTCCAGATCATCGGCGCGCGCGCGGAACAGCTCGTCGTCGCTGTCGAGCAGCACGGCCTTATAGCCGTCGAAGATCGCCACCAGGGCCGCCTCGACATTGCAGCGCTGCGCGCGGCAGTAGGCCTCCACATCGTCGAAGAGCGTCGGGTCGTCCAGAAAGACCAGGTGGGCCTCGAAGATCTCGGCCTCGGCCACACTGACCGTGGTAGCAACGTAGGCCTGCAAAGCCTCCAGTTCAGCCCGCGCGCTGCGGCGAGCATCGCCGAGACGCACGATCTCGCCGGCTACATCGACGACCTCGCGCCGCTGGACGTGCAAGCGCTGTGGGCGCAGGTGGAAGGCTGGCCCGATTGCGATGCCGTCCGAGGCGGCCACGCCCACCAGACGCAGAGTGTGCTCAGTGGGTACCATTGGCCAACTCCTGGACGAAATCGGACTCGACGAGCAGAGCGAGGGCCGCCAGCGCGGCCTCGGCATCGTCGCCGCTGGCGCTGATCCGCAGCTCGTGGCCCTGCTGCGCCGTCAGCATCAGGAGGTTGACCGGGCTCTTACCGTTCACCGGACCCTTGCCGGTGGTGAGATTGCGGACCGTGATCTCCGCCGCGAAGCCCTTCGCGAGCTTCACGAAGGCCGCCAGGGGGCGGGCGTGCAGGCCAGAGGCATGACGGATCGTGACCGTCGTCTCGTACATGGTTTGCTCCTTTGCTTCAGCCACGATGCCCACCAAGCAGCGTGACGAGGGTCACAAGTCGCCGCGCGGCCGCCGGGCTCACCCCTTCGACGCAGCGCACCTGGCCTGCTACCGTCCGAATACGAAGGCTAACGCCGCCGGAGGCCACGGGCGCCAGCACTTCGACCGCCTCGATGGTAGCCAGGGGCAGCTGCCACGGGTTCCGCGAGCCGAGGGGACCCTCGCCATAGACGAGGGTGCTCCCCGTCAGGCGCAGAACCCCACCACGGACGGCGGTCTTCAGCAGCGGGCGCGAAGCGGCGAGGCGCCGGAGGAAGCTTCGCCAACGCGTGCCCAGTGAGCTTGTTGCGATCATCACGGCCGCGCTCCCGAGGTTAGGCAAGGTTCGTTGGAGGTGTGCCGTTTGGCGCTGTTGGCCCTCACCCTCCGGCCCCCGCTTCCGCATGCGGGAGCGGGGGTGCCTCGCCAGCGGCGGGGGTGAGGAAGCACCATGCACCGTAAACGACCTTGAGCCTTTCTGAAACCTTGCCCTAGAGCCAATACCTTTCAAATAAGGAGCGGCGTACGTTGACCACGCTCGACGAGCATGGTCGCCCGCACCGCTGGCAGCGGGTGCG
>SFCB01000157.1 GCA_004367505.1 Chloroflexi bacterium OHK40
AACTGCTCGTTGATCTTGCCGCTCATGCTGGCACCTCCGGTAGGCAGCGATAGCTGCCCGCATCCTACCACTGGCTGCAAGACGTTACGTCACACCCGAACGCAAGAACGCGAGGGGACAGGGGAGGGGAGCCTGCCCCCGCCTGCGCGGGGACAGGTCCAGAAGCGCGGCCCAAGCCATGAACCACGACTCCGGCCAGACGTACTATCCGCCGCTGAACCTTGATCGTGCGGGTAAAGGCGCCCCACCGGGGCGTCTCAACGTGATCCTGATCTTGCGACATCTCCGTGGTGAACCGCCATCCCCTGAAAGGATACGGCGCGAAGCACGCGGGTCGCTAGCTGATGGGCGGCAGGATGCCGTTGGAGGCGAGGTTGTGAGCGTAGCGAGTGGTTTCGGGGAGGCGGTAGCGCGTGATGCAGGCCATGACGATCTCGGCGGACGAATGTAGGCCGACGCGGTGACCCGGAGAGACGTAGACAGGTTTAACGCCGGGTCGTGTGCGCAGAGCCCAGCCTACCTGCTCCCGACGATGGGTGAGCGGCACGCGCGCGCCCCGCTCGTCGGGCAGGGTGGGATGCTGGCCCACTAACAGTGCTTTGGCGCAGCCGATGGTTGGCAGGCCGCTCAGGACCCCAAGGTGGCTGGCGATCCCGAGTCGTCGCGGATGGGCGATCCCCTGCCCATCACAGATGACAAGATCGGGCGGCGTCTTGAGCATCGCCAGCGCATCGAGGATCACCGGAGCCTCACGAAAGGAGAGGAAGCCCGGCACGTAGGGGAAACGGGCCGCGCCTCGGGCCAGGGCATAGTCCAGCGGCCGTAACGCTGGATAACTGAGCACAACCACCGCCGCCCGCGCCGTTGCGCCCTCGTTTTCAAAGCCAACATCCACGCCCGCGATGGTGCGGATCACGCCGTATTCGTCAGCGATCCGCACCTGAGCACGGAAGGCCTCCTGAACCGCGACAGCATCCTCGATTGTCGTTGGCCACTCCATGCGCACCGCACCATGCCGACATCGGCATACGATCCCTGGTGCAGCCGCTACTCAGCGTAGCGCTCTTCCTTCCAGGGATCGGCGTTGTTGTTGTAGCCGTAGCGCTCCCAGAAGCCGAGTTTGTCGTAGCTGAGGAACTCGAGCCCTCGCAGCCACTTCGCGCTCTTCCAGAAATATTTGCCCGGCGTAAGGAGCCGCAGCGGGTAACCGTGCTCCGGCGTGAGCTCCTCGCCCTCGTATTTATAGGCGAGCATCGCGTCGGGGTGCGTGAGCGCGTCGAGGGGAACATTGGCCGTAAAGCCCTGTTCGCAGTGGGCGATCACATACTTTGCCGTGGGCTTCAGCGCAGGGATGGCCTTCAGAAAGTCGGTGAAGCGTACACCCTCCCAGCGGGTGTCGAGTTTGCTCCAGCGAGTGACGCAGTGAATATCGGTCACGATCTCGACGGTTGGCAGGGCCCGAAACTCGGCAAAGCTGAGTCTGGCTGGCGCCTCGATCTCGCCCCAGACCCGTAGGTCCCAGGTCTCCTCAAGGTTATGGTACTGCGGCACCGTTCCATAATGCAGAATGGGAAACTTCTCTGTAACATACTGGCCCGGAGGCACCCGCCCCTCCTGGCCAGCCGGTGTGCGATCACGCTTTTTCTTGAAGGCGTCGAACATGGTCTGCTCCTCGCTACCAGCACGCATTTATCAAGATCCAGTCCATTATACCTTCTCTGGCGTTACACCCCCGCCTTGAGGGCGTGCCGGATGTGCCTGTACCCCCGCGTGCGGTGGTGTGGAAGCGCGGCTCCGGGTAAGCGTGAGCGGCCATCGAGCAGCGCGCACCGCGACGTTGGCGCCCACGGCGCGCTGGTGTGCAGCGCGATACGTCACACCTCACCTTGACAGGATCGGGCACCGGCGGGTAAGCTTGGAATATCCCACCGGTATGCCCTGGCCGGCTGATAGGTCCGACCCGCGTCGCGAGACTATTGCGCCGCGCGTATCGCTCCTGCTACCAGGAGAGGTTGCCATGACGAGCTTCACCAGAGCCTCGGTCCCCACGGCCGTCTATACGCTTCCGGGCCGCTACTTTACGGATCACGCGATTTTCGCAGCCGAGCTGCGCCGTATCTTCGGCGAGCGCTGGGTGTGCGTCGGTCGGAGCGAGCAGGTCGCGGAGCCCGGCCAGTACGTACTCGTGGACCTTGCCGGTGAGAGCCTGATCCTGGTTCGCGACCAGGACGGAACGCTACATGCCCATTTCAACGTATGCCGGCACCGGGGCACGCGGATGTGCGAGGGCTCCGCCGGGCGCTTCGGCGAGACCATCCAGTGTCCCTACCACGCCTGGACGTACGCCCTTGATGGGCGTCTGCTGACCGCCAGGCACATGCAGGACACACCCGGGTTCCAGAAGGCCGACTGGCCCCTCCAGAGCGCGGCGGTGGCGGAGTGGGAGGGCTTCGTCTTTGTGTGCCTCGCCGAGCGCCCCGAGCCGTTTGAGGAGGCCTTCGCCCTACTGATCGGCCGCTTTGCGGCCTGGGGGGTGGGGGGCCTGCGGCGCGGTGCCGCGATCACCTACGAGGTGGCCGCCAACTGGAAGCTGATCGTCCAGAACTATTCCGAATGCTACCACTGCCCGCTCATTCACCCGGCGCTGGTGGAGCTTTCGCCCTGGCAGAGTGGGCGGAACGATCTGAGTGAGGGGCCCTTTCTCGGCGGCTACATGGAACTGAACCACGCCAGCATGACGGTCGGCGGCGCCACCGCCCGCCCACCCATCGGTACCCTGGCCGGCGAGGAGTTGCGGCGTGTCTACTACTATGCGATCTTCCCCAACCTGCTGCTCAGCCTCCACCCGGATTACGTGATGGCCCACACGCTCTGGCCCACGGATGTCGGCCACACGCGCGTCGTCTGTGAGTGGTACTTCGAGCCCTCAGCGATGGCGGCACCCGGATTCGACCCGTCTGATGCGGTGGCATTCTGGGATCTGACCAACCGCCAGGACTGGCACGTCTGCGAGCTGTCGCAGCAGGGCGTGAGCTCGCGCGCCTACGCACCGGGTCCCTATGCCCAGGCGGAGGGGCTCCTCTGGCAGTTTGACCAGGAGTACCTACGCGCCCTCGAGGGCTGATGGGCTCCTGGCAGGCCCGCAGGGCTACCCTGGCCTCATCGGGGGCTTACTCGCCGCGACGGCGCTTAGCGTAGCTGTGGCGCACCAGGCGCGGAAACGACGATCTTCCGGCGGCACCGCGCGCCCACGCCGGGGCTTCCTGGCCTCCGTCGGGCCGCCCCACCAACTCCCTGCGGGAGCAGAGCGAGCCAGCACAGGCCGGCTTTGTCGAGCGCGCACGACGGGCCGGGTTGCACCCATCGCGACACTGATAGCACAACCGTTAGGCTAGCCGGCCGGCTCCAGCAGGACCACCCCACCATCACGGGTTGCGACCGCCACCTGCCCGCCATCGGGGCGAAAGGCCAGCCCGAGAATGGTGCCAGCGCCGAGATCCAGACTGCTGATCTGCTCACCGCTGTCGGTATTCCAGAACTCCACAAGGCCCGAGAGCGTCCCGGTGACGAGCACCGCGCCATCGGGCGAGAAGGTGATGCTGCTATACCAGCCCTGCTCGGGCGAGGCGGCGATACTGCGCACCTCATCGCCGGTAGCGGCCTCCCAGATCTTGAGCGTGCCATCGCTGCTGGCGCTGGCAACCCACCCACGGCCAGCGGGCATATCGATCGCCGTCACCGGGCCGCTGTGGCCATTGAAACTGCTCTGCCGATCGCCGCTCTGCACATCCCACACCGTCACCTCGGGCCGATCGGCGGGCTCGTTGGTGAGGCCAGAGAGCTGCGAGCCATCGCGGCTGAAGGCCAGCGCATAGACCGGCCCCCCGAGGCCCCGCAGGGTACGCACCTCCTCCAACGTGGTGGCATCCCAGAGCGCGACATCGCCCTGCTCGTTGCCGGCGGCGATCAGACGCCGATCACGGCTCACCGTGACCGTGAGGGCAAAGCCATCGAGACCTTCCAGCTGCCGCGCCTCGGCTGTACCAGTCAGATTGATCACCACCACATCGCCCGCGTCGCTCACGGCGACGATCTGAGAGTCGCTGATGAAGCTGAGGTACTGGTTAGTGGGCGCACCCCCGCTGAGCGGGATCTGCCGACCGTCGGCGAGGATATGGACCTTCACCGAGCCGTTAGCGCCACCGGTGCCGAGGAGCGCGCCGGTATCGGAGTAGGCCAGGGTGGTGACGGCGCCCTGGGCGAGAATGGCGCTCTGAACGACCTCCTGACGCGAGACATCCCAGACAGCTACGCTCCCGGCAGTATCGCTGCTGGTCACGAGGCGCTCGCTGTCGGGGCTCCAGGCCAGGCCAAGCAGACGCAGGCCGCGCTGCTGCAAGATCCCTCGATCGGCGCCGGTACGGGCGCTCCAGAGGTGTACGGTACCGTCGAGGCTGGCGCTGGCGAGCAGGCTGCCATCCGGACTATAGCTCACACCACGGATCACTACCCATCCGTTGTGGCCCTGGAGCTCGCGCTCCTGGCGACCGCTTGCCGCATCGAGGATGTAGACGCTGCCGCTGATCGAGCCAACCGCTACCTGCCCGCCATCGGGGCTGAAGCTGACGCCCGTTAACCAGAACGGCGCGCCGCTCTGCGGGTCGACGGGGGCGGTGTAGGCAAACTCCTCGCGCTGGCGGCCACTGGCGACATCCCACAGCCGCGCGGTCCCATCACGCGAGACAGAGACGAGGCTGGCACCATCGGGGCTGAAGGTGATATTGCCGAGGAAGTCGGTATGGCCCTCAAGCGTACGCAGCCGCTCCCCGCTCGCCGCATCCCAGATGATCACCGTCTGGTCGGTGCTGCCGGAAGCGAGCAGGCGGCCATCGGGCGAGAAGGCGAGGCTACGGATCCAGCCCGTATGGCCCTCCAACTGGCGCACCTCCGCAGCGTCAGCGACATCCCAGATCCGGATGATGGTATCGTCCTGGGCGCCGGAGGCGAGCAGGCGGCCATCGGGCGAGAAGGCGAGCGCGCTGATATCGGTGCTGTGCCCATCCAGGGCCGCACCGGGCTCGAGACTCTCAGCATTGCGCAGCTGGATCTGCCCACCCAGACCCACGGCAATACGCTGCCCATCGGGCGCGTAGAGCACCGCGCCAACAGCCTCGTCCTCAAGCTGCACCGTCTCAGTAAAGCTGCCAGCCAGGGCCAGCGTTTCGCTGGGCGCCGGCGTCGTCGGTTCAGCGGTTGCCGCAGGGCTCTGGCTGCTCGCGCCGCCGGCTGGCGCGGAGGTGGCCATCGCAGCCGACCCAGGCAGGATGGGCAGCGTTGCGCCATTGTTCATGATCAGCCAGCCGAGCCAGAGGCCAACGACGCAAATTCCGAGGGCGAGGACGGCCAGCACGGCCACGAGGGCCAGCAGGCAACCGTTGCTCACACGGAAGCCCTGGCGCGCTGGCGGCGCCGAGGGCGGCACCGTCTGCCAGGTGGTGGCCGTACCGGCATACTGCGGTGCGGGTGGCGGCCCGCTGCCCCACTGGGGGGGTGGGGCTGGTGGCGGCGGGCCATAGCCGGTGGCCGGCTCACCGGCAGCCGCAGGCACCGGGCGCGGGGGCGCGGGCGGAGCGCTCGCGGCGGGGGGAGCGGCTGCTGGCACCTCCTGGGCCACCGGGGCCGTCGCGCCGAGGGGCCGCCCGGCCATCAGGCGCACCGTCTCCAGGGCGCTACGCATCTCACGGGCCTGCTGGTAGCGGTTCCCGGGTTTCAACTCCAGCGCCCGCAGCACTAGCTGCTCGGCAAGCGCTGAGACCCGGGCATTCAGCAGGCGCGGCGAGTTCAGGGGCGTGCCACTCTCGCGCTGGGCGGCTGGTGGCGGAGCCCAGCCCGTAAGCAACTGGTAGAGCACGGCGCCGATCGCGTAGATATCGCTCGAGGTGGTGGGCTCGGCGCGCGTATCGTGGAGCTCCGGGGCACGGTACGGCGACGGCTCGACCGTAAAGTGGCGCACGAGGGCGAACGGCGCCAGAAACAGCCCCCCATCGAGGGACGACCACAGATCGGTCGAGCGCAGATCGCCGATCAGCAGCGGCGGCGTACGGCTATGGAGCACATCGAGGGCGCCGAGGAGCCGATCGATATAGTTCAGCACCTCGCCCTCGGGCAACGGCCCACCACGGTCGCGGGCAACCCGCTCCAGATCCTGCCCGCCCGGATCATCGGCGACGAGGAAATAGGTCAACCCCTGGGCGAAATGGTCGCGCAGGGTGAGCAGGCCAGGCGTGCTCACGCCAGCGATCTGCTCAGCCAGATGGCGCACATCGGCCAGGGCGCCCTCGCCTGGCTGCGGCAGAGCGGCCACGAGCACCCGCAGCGAGTCGCGGGTGTCGATGGCCCGGTAGATCACCCCGTCCGGGCGCTCCTCGACGACATAGGTGATCCGGTAGCGCTCGTTCAGGCTAGACTCGGGTGCGAGCATGGTCTCCCTCGGAGCAAAGAGCGTAGGGGTCGCGGCAGCGCAGGATGTTCAGGGAGAGCATACCACACTCTACACCCTGCGCTCCAGGCTAATCGACCGTGATCGCCGCCCCCGCCGGGGCGATCGCCCCGCGCGCCAGAGCCTCCTCGATCCGCGCCACACACTGCTCGGCGCTGATCGTCGCCCCTTCGATCGAGGCCAGGAAATGCTGGCGGGTAAAGTCGCCGGCCAGGAAGAGGTTCGGCACCGGGCTCGCCTGGTCGGGCCGGTATTTATCGACCCCGGGCAGCGCCTGGTAGACCGAGTTGGGAATGCGGACGATCGTATGCTTCAGGAGCCGCGCGGAGCGGGCGTTGGGGTGGAGCCGCACAAACTCCTCCATGACCACGCGCACCAGTTCATCGTCGGGGAGCTTGATCAACTCTTCGGCGGGCGCCACCACGAACTGCATAATGCTCTTGCCACCCCGGTGGTACTCCGGCGCCACCATCGCCATGTCGGCGTAGACGCTCAGATGAGTGCCCGCGCTGAAGAGCAGGTTGTCCACCCCCGCAATCTGCCGGTCGAAGAAGAGCTGCATGGTGATCACCGGCGAGCCCTTGAGGTGCTTGAGGTTGTCGAAGTAGGCGAACTGGCGCAGGCTCTCCGGCAGCACCTTGCGCAGGCTGTGCACGGGCATCGCGGAGACATAGACATCCCCGGTGATCATCTCGCCGTCCTCGAGCGCGAAGCCCGTCACCTGGTTGGCGGCGGCATCGTGCTTGATCGCCACCACCTTCCGGCCGAGCTCGACCCGCCCCCCGCGCGCCTCGATCTGGGCGATCAGCGGGCGCCAGATGTTCGTGTCTGGCGAACCCTTGACCAGCGCCATCCGCGGCGCTTCCTTCTCGTGGGCAAAGTGGAGCATGGCCGTGAGCGCCAGCTTGGCCGAGACCCGGTCGGCGGGCTGGAAGTTGAGCGCCAGGGCCATGGTGTGCATCACCTCGTCGAGGGAGCGCTGGCCCATCCCGTGGCGCAGGTGCCAGGAGGCGTAGCTCTCATCGTCCTGCTGATCGACGTAGCGCTGGTCGCCGAAGATTGGGCGCATCAGCCCCAGCCCCATGCGCAGCTTATCGCCCCAGCTGAGGGGCTTAAAGCCGGCCACGCCGGCAAGCCCGTTGAGCGGCGTGGGGAGCCACGGCACAAAGCGGATGCCAGCGAGGCCGTGGCGCTCGGAGGCAAAGATCATCTCCGCAGGTTTCCAGTTGAAGGTGTCGCCCAGGCCGTAGCGCTCCAGGAAGCCGAGCAGGTGATGGTAAGCGCCGAAGAAGACGTGCAAGCCGGACTCGATCCAGTCGCCATCTTCGTCACGCCAGGCCGAAACCTTACCACCCGGCACGGCGCGCTTCTCGAGCAGCACAACCTCGTGGCCGCGATCGACCATGGTGCGAGCCACGACAAATCCGGCCGGGCCGCCACCAGCTATAATGACACGCATCGTGGGTGCTCTTTCATTGCCGACACGAAACCGTAAGCCTTTTTCGTTATAGCACGGGTAGGTATGGCGCGCAAGCTAGCGGCTCCAGGGCTTTCTATTGCGCTGTTCGCGCTGGTACTAGCCCAGTTCGTCAGCCTGCGCCTGCCCCGCCCGCTCACCCTCCCGCCCCAGCAAGTGGTCGCCACACGCAACCCGCTCGTCGGTGTGCACACCCGGCTGACCGGTGTAGGTGACGAGGGCTACGTGCGGCGCACGCTTGAGCAGGTGCGCGAGCTCGGGTCGCCCTGGATTGTCGAGCTCTTCCCCTGGGCCTACGTACAGCCTCGCTCACGCTACGGTTACGACTGGGCCGGCGCAGACATGGTGATCGCCCACGCCCGCCGCCAGGGTCTCACCATCGTGGCCCGGCTCGACCTGGTGCCCGCCTGGGCGCGCCCGCCCGGCAGCACCGACCGGCACCTCGACCCGGAGCATTACGCCGACTACGCCGCCTTTGTGGCCGCTTTCGCGGCGCGCTACGGCCCCCTTGGCGTACGCCACCTGGTGATCTGGAACGAGCCCAACCTCAGCTTCGAGTGGGGTGAGCGCCCGCCCGACCCGGGGGCCTATGCCGCTCTACTCAAGGTCGTCTACCCGGCCGTGAAGGCCGTCGCTCCCGACGCGATCGTGATCGCCGGGGCGCTCTCGCCCGGAAGTTCGCTGGACGGCGGGCGCACACGCATGGACGACATGCAGTACCTCGCCTCGCTCTACGACGCGGAGGCAGGCCCATTCTTCGATATGTGGGCCGTCCACGCTTATGGCGGCCAGGAGCCACCCGGGGCCGCTCCAGCGCCGGAGAAGGTGAACTTTCGCCGCATCGAACTGGTACGCGCCCTGATGGACCGTAGCGGCGATGCCGGTAAGCCCATCATCGTCACCGAGGGCGGCTACAACGACCACCCCCGCTGGAGCGCGGCGGTGCGCCCCGCCGACCGCATCCGCTGGACGATCGCCACCTACGAGCAGGCACGCCGCTACCCCTGGCTGGAGGCCGTTGCGCTCTGGCAGTTCTCCACACCCTTCTCCACGCGCTCCTACCCCGATGCCTGGAACTTCGTCGCCCCCGACGGCACTCCCCGCGCGATCTACCACGCCGTCCGCGAGTACACCCAACCGTGAGCGAGCAGGGGGCGGAACACCCGGCGAACGTGCAACTCTGGCCCCCGCCCGCGCCCTGAAGCCCCGCATCGGTAAGCGCAGGCCGCTGAAGCGCCCAGCCCTCGCATGCGCGGCGGGCGACGTTCATGATCATCCACCGCACCCGGCTTACGCACGTTGTCCCTGTACGCCAGTGGTATAATCGAGCCCGGTCACCCTCTGGTTCCAGCAAGCAACGTCGAGGAGCGTGCATGAAGACGGAATACCGGCTCGCCCGGCGCGTGGCGCAGCTCGAGCCCTCGGCCACCGCAGCGATGAACGCCCGCGTGCAGCAGATGCGCGCCGAGGGCATCGGTGTGATCTCCTTCAGTGTTGGCGAGCCCGACTTTAACACCCCCACGCCGATCAAGGACGCGGCGATCGACGCGATCCACCAGAACCACACGCACTATACCCCCACGGGCGGCATCGCCGAACTGCGCAAAGCCGTGGCTGCCCGGGTCAGCCGCGACCAGGGCGTGAGCTACGGGGTGGGCCAGGTAACGGTGACGGCCGGCGCGAAGGAGGGGCTCTACCTGGCCTTCCAGGCCCTCTGTGACGAGGGCGACGAGGTGGTGGTGCCCGCGCCTTACTGGGTGAGCTATGTCGAGCAGGCCCGGCTCGCCGGGGCCACGGCCATCACACCGGAGACGAGCGAAGCCAGCGGCTTTAAGCTCACGCCGGAGCAACTCCGCGCGGTGATCAGCCCCCGCACCCGGGTGATCGTGCTCAACTCGCCCTCCAATCCCACCGGCGCGGTCTACAGTGCCGACGAGCTGCAAGCCCTCGCCGCCGTCGTGCGCGAGAGCGACGCGATCGTGATCGCCGACGAGATCTACGACGCGATCAGCTACGTGGACTACGCCCGCTGGCTGCGGGTGGCCCCCGATCTCGCCGACCGCACGCTGATCGTCAATGGGGCCGCCAAGGCCTACGCGATGACGGGCTGGCGGGTCGGATACGTGGCTGGTCCCCAGCCGATCATCACCGCGATCAAGGACATCCAGAGCCATACGAGCACCCACACGGCCTCGATCGCCCAGTACGCGGCCCTGGCCGCGTACTCGCCGAGCGACGCTATTGAGCAGTCGGTCCGCGAGATGGCGGCCGCCTTCCGCCGGCGCCGAGACCTGATCATCGAGTTGCTCACCGAGATCCCCGGGGTGCGCTGCACCATCCCGGATGGCGCCTTCTACGTCTTCCCGAACGTCACCGGGCTGCTGGGCCGCCCCCTGAAGAATGGCCAGGTCTGCGCCACCAGCGAGGAGCTGAACACCTACCTCCTGGACCAGGCCCACATCGCGTGCGTGAGCGGCGAGGCCTTCGGCGCACCCGGGTATCTGCGCCTCTCCTACGCCACCAGCGATGAGGAGATCGTCGAGGGGATGCGCCGCTTCCGCGACTCGCTCAGCTGATTCGGTGGGGGCCAGGAAGGTGGCGAGGGGCGGCGCAGGCGAGGGGTTGGATCACCAATGACGGATCTCGCCGCTATCGTCCCACGGTTCGCTGGCATCGCCGTGCTCGTCGTGGGAGACGTGACGCTCGACGAGTACCTGTACGGCCGGGCCACGCGCCTCTCTCGCGAGGCGCCAGTTCCGGTACTCGAGCTACAGCGTCGCGAGATCATCCTCGGCGGGGCAGCCAACCCGGCCCGCAACGTAGTGGCCCTGGGCGGGCGCGCCATCCAGGTGGGGCTCGTTGGGAACGACCCGGAGGGCGAGCAGGTACGCGCGCTCTGCGCTGCGGCGCACATCCACACCGCTGGCCTGGTTGTCTCGCCGGGGCGCCCCACAACCCGCAAGACGCGCATTCTCGCCGAAGAGGCCCCGCGCCTGCCCCAGCAGGTAGCCCGACTGGACCGTCTGGAGCGCGCGCCACTGGCGCCCGCAGAGGAGGCACAGGTGCTCGCGGCGCTGGAGGCCCAGGCCCCGCGCGCGGCGGCGGTGCTCTGCTCGGACTACCAGCTCGGTCTGCTCACGCCACGGGTCGTCGCGCGGGTGCGCGAGCTTTGCCGGGCCAGCGGCGCACTTTTCTGTGTGGACGCCCAGGGAAACTCACGCTACTACACCGGCGCCGACCTGTTCCGCTGCAATGACCGCGAGGCCGAGGCCGCGCTAGGCATGCCCTTGCGCACGGAGGCCGACTTCGTCAACGGCGTTGGCCGGCTGCGGGCCGAGCTCGGGGCACGGCTGGTGATCGTGACGCGGGGGCCACATGGCCTCTCGCTGGAGGGCGAAGGGGTAGGCTACCGGCACATCCCGGCGATGCAGGTGAGCGAGGTCTACGACACCACAGGCGCGGGAGACACCTTCGTAGCAGTCGCGACACTCGCCCTGGCGGCCGGGGTTGACCCACTGGCGGCCGCGCACCTGGCCAACGGGGCGGCGGCCCTGGTGGTGCGCCGGGTTGGCAACGCCGTCGTGACGCCCACCGAGCTCATGGCTGCCGTAAACGCATAGCGACGCCGCAGTGCGGCGTCGCCGAAGAACAATCTGTATGGCCGGGAAGGGGTGGGGGAGCCCCACCAGCCGGCTACTGAGCGGGGCAAAGGATGCGATCAGGCGGCAGCGAGGCGCCGAAAACCGGCGAGCGCCTCTTCTTCGTCCTGGTAGATCTCCGCATACTGGGCCAGGCCAACCATGCGGAAAATCTTCTGGAAGTGCTGCGATAGACCGCTCACGGCAAGTTTCTGGTTATTGCGGTTGACCTCGGTAACGATCCCGATCAGAATCGCGATGCCCGCGCTGTTGATATAGTCGTTCTGGCGGAAGTTCAACAGCACAAACCGGGCGCCCTTGTTGGTCACCTCGCGATAGGCGCCATTGATCTTCTCCTCGGCAAAGGTTGTCACATCGCCGAACAGATCAATGATCGCCACACCATCCCGCTCGCGGGTGCTCACTGTCAGCTCATCTTCCAGCATCATGCGCTCCTCCAGCATATCGGCAGCCGTCAAGCGACGACAGCGTGGATCATTTCCGTGTCCCGCCTCGCGGTTCAAACACGCGAACGGGCAGGGGCCCGCAGGATGAGCAGCGGGCTACCGCTGCAGTGCCGGCGTTGGCCGGCGGTAGAACGCAAAACGAAAGCAATTCCCGGTACCATGCCGGGGCACGAAGCCCGCCTCATCGCAAAGCTGGCTGATCAGCATCAGGCCCATGCCACGCAGCGATCCGAGGCCCGCAATCTTCTCCGTGATGCTCAGCGGCTCACCCTTTGGAGCAAATGCATTCACACCCTGGTCCACCACCTCGATAATCAACTGCTCCTCCTCGAAACGGCAGAAGATCTGCACGCGCAGCCCGGGCTTAAGCAAGTTCCCGTGCTCGATCGCGTTAATGCAGGCCTCGCTCAGCGCGGTCTTCAGATCCTCGAGCCGATCGGGGCTAATGCCGAGCCGGCGGGCAAAGGCGGCCACCGCGTCACGGGCGATCACCTCGTAGCCAAGCTCGCTTGGGAGCGTGAGTTCCATGCTCATCTGGGTGGGGGACGGCGTGCTCATTGTTCGAGATGGATGACCATACGGACCTGGTTGCCCCCGCTCGGGGCGGTGGTAAACTCAACCTCGTCCATCAACTCGCGGATCAGCCAGATCCCCCAGCCGCCCTTGTCCTCGCGCTCAAAGGCGTCTTCGATCTTTGGCTCCGGGGTGGTGCACTCCTGATCAAGCTGTTTACGGCCCTGGTCGGCCACGTGGACGATCAACTCATCGGCACGGGCAGTGAGGAGCACGACCACCTTCATCGCGGCATCGTGCTGATTGCCGTGTTCGATTGCATTCGTCACCGCCTCACTGATCGCCGTCTTCAACGACTCAACCCGGTCCGCATGAAAACCCATGCGCCGGGCGAGAGAGGAGGCCGTATCCATCGCGACACGCTCGTAGCCAAGCTTGCTCGGCAGCCGCAGCTCGATCACCTTTTCCACAGGTTCACGCCGGGTGGTATCGTCGCTCATGCCCTTGGTACCTGTGCCAGTACGATGATCGCTGCGGAGCAGCGTGATGCGATCGACAAGTCATTTAAAACAGTAAAGCTGCCTCGCGCAACACGGTCCGTGTTGTGCCAGGCTGCCCATCCCACGGGGGAATGATAGCACAGAGCGTGAAATGCGCGCAATAGGACGGAAGTTCGATACGATCTATGACCATTACAATGGAATATTGCCATGTTTGCGCGCGGGCATACTCTGGCGCTTGGTACGCGCGAGCCCGAGCGCCTTGATCAGGGCCGGCCGGGTCTCCCGGGGCTCGATCACGGCATCGATATAGCCGCGCTCGGCCGCGACATAGGGGTTGGCAAAACGATTCTGGTAATCTTCTACCAGTTCCGCAAGCCGCTGCTGCTGGTCGGCGGCCTCCGCCAGCTCCTTGCGGAAGATGATCCGCACGGCGGCATCGACCCCCATCACAGCGATCTCGGCGGTCGGCCAGGCGAAGTTGAAGTCGGCCCGGATATGTTTGGAGGCCATCACGTCATAGGCGCCACCGTAGGCCTTGCGGGTGATCACGGTGAGCTTGGGCACGGTCGCCTCGCAGTAGGCGTAGAGCAGCTTGGCGCCGTGCCGGATGATCCCGCCATACTCCTGCTGGGTGCCCGGTAAGAAGCCCGGCACGTCCACGAAGGTCACCAGCGGGATGTTGAACGCATCGCAGAAGCGCACAAAGCGGGCGCCCTTGACCGAACTGTCGATATCGAGCGTGCCAGCGAGGTGCATCGGCTGGTTGCCCACCACGCCCACCACGTGCCCATCGAGGCGGGCGAAGCCGATCACCAGGTTGCGGGCCCAGTAGGGTTGCACCTCGAAGAAGAAGCCATCGTCGACAACCGACTCGATGACGCTGATCATGTCGTAGGCTTTGCGCGGGTTGTCGGGGATGAGGGTTTGCAGCGACTCGTCCATCCGCTCGGGGCTATCGACCGGCGCGAGGTAGGGCGGGTCGTCGAGGTTATTTGGCGGGAGGAAGGAGAGCAACGTGCGCAACTGCTCGAAACACTCCTCCTCGCTGTCGGCGGCGAAGTGAGCCACGCCACTGCGGGTATTGTGGGTCATAGCACCACCAAGCTCCTCGAAACCCACCTCCTCGCCAGTAACCGTCTTGATCACATCGGGGCCGGTGATGAACATCTGGCTGGAGCCCTTGACCATCAAGATGAAGTCCGTCATCACCGGCGAATAGACAGCACCGCCGGCGCAAGGGCCGGCGATGATCGAGAGTTGCGGGATCACGCCGCTGCTGAGCACATTGCGGTAAAAGATCTCGGCATAGCCGCCCAGGCTCACGACGCCCTCCTGGATGCGCGCCCCGCCCGAATCGTTGATGCCGATGCATGGGACGCCCATCCGCAGCGCCAGATCCATCACCTTGGTGATCTTCTCGGCGAAGACTTCGCCGAGGCTACCGCCGAAGACGGTGAAGTCCTGGGAGAAGAGGCACACGGGGCGCCCGGCGATCGTCCCGTGGCCAGTGATCACCCCGTCGCCCAGAGGCTTGCGGCGCTCCATGCCGAAGGCCGAGGTCCGATGGACGGCAAAGGCGTCGAGCTCGACGAAGGAGCCCGGGTCGAGCAGTTGCTCGATCCGCTCGCGGGCGGTGAGTTTCCCGCGCTCGTGCTGCCTGGCGATGGCCTGGGGGTCGCCGGCCAGGGCCTGCTCACGCCGCCGCCGCAGGGCCGCGATCTTCTCCGCAGTCGTCTGTGACATGTTGGCCTTCCTCAAAGGCCGGTGCACCGACTGGCCGATGCGCCGGCCACACACAGGGCGACACAATAGCCGTCTAGCCGCGCCCATAGCGCGCCACGGCCCATACGAACCGTGGCACCGCATCGATGATCCGGGGTAGGCGCGCGGGCTGGCGGAGCAGGCGGTAGAGCCACTCCAGCCCCAGCCGCCGCATCCAGCGGGGCGAGCGCGGCACCCGGCCCGAGAGATAGTCGAGGGCGCCGCCCACGCCCATCGCCACCGGCACCTCCAGGTAGGGCTGATTGCGGGCGATCCAGAGCTCCTGGCGGGGATGCCCAAAGGCGACAAGCAAGATATCGGGCCGGGCAGCGCTGATCAACTGGCGCAAGAACGGCTCGTGGCGGGGCTGGGGTGAGCCAGCGAAGGTGCCAACCACCAGCAGCCCCGGATAGGCGGCCTGCAGCGTCGCCGCCGCCGCCTCAGCCACCCCGGGTGCGGCCCCGAGCAGAAACAGCCGGTAGCCCCGGGCCCGGGCCAGCGCCGCCAGACGCCGGCTGAGCTCCACCCCCGTCACCCGACCGCGAAGCGGCGCGCCGAGATAGCGGGAGGCCAGGAGCAGGCCGACGCCATCGGGCGTACACAGGTCGGCCCTGGCCAGCACGCCGGCAAAGGCGGGATTTCGGCGGGCCTCCATCACGAACTCCGGGTTGACCGTGCAGATCTGATGCGCTCCCCCCGCGCGGATCATCTCGTCGGCCAGGATCACCGCCTCGTCTTCGATCACGTCATCGACCCGCACACCGAGGATCTGCACACTGCGGGGCAGCGGACAGCGAGGGCTGACCTGCGACAACTGTTCGAGCTTTGCCATGATATGCCCGTCGAACCTTTCCCGAAGCCAGCAACGACGGGGACCGGCGCGAGCAGCGCCAGAGAGCCGGCGACGCCGAAACATTATAGCGCAGTACAAAGCCAGCCCACTGACGTGCTATAATGCCGCGGTTCCTGCGCGGCGCGCAGGCCCTGTGTGGTCACTTGCCAACGCCAGCTATCGTCCGTCGCCCTCGCTACCCTGAGGAGAGTCTATGTTCCGCTCGCACACCTGCGGCGAGCTGCGCCTGGAGCACGTCGGCCAGGAGGTAACGCTGGCGGGCTGGGTGCACCGCCGCCGTGACCACGGCCCCCTGATCTTCATCGATCTGCGCGACCGCTACGGGATCACCCAGGTGGTCTTCGACGCCTCGGATCAGCCGGAGGCCCATGCCGTAGCCAGCGAAGCCCGCTCCGAGTACGTGCTGCAGATACGAGGGCTCGTGCGCGCCCGGCCCCCCGAGGCCGCCAACCCCGATCTGGCCACCGGCGCGATCGAGGTGGAGGGCCAGGCCGCCACAGTGCTCAACCCCGCGCGTACGCCCCCGATCTACATCGCCAAGGAGGGCGGCGAGGAGGAGGCCCTGCGCCTGAAGTACCGCTACCTGGACCTACGGCGCGAGCGGATGCAGCACAACCTGATCTTGCGCCACCGGGTGATCAAGTTCATGCGCGACTTCCTGGACAGGGAGGGCTTTCTCGAGATCGAGACGCCGATCCTGATCAAGTCTACCCCGGAGGGCGCCCGCGATTACCTCGTGCCCTCCCGCGTCCACCCCGGGAAGTTCTACGCGCTGCCCCAGAGCCCCCAGCAACTCAAGCAACTGCTGATGGTGGCCGGCTACGACAAATATTTCCAGATCGCCCGTTGCTTCCGCGACGAAGACCTGCGGGCCGACCGGCAGCCGGAGTTCACCCAGCTCGACATGGAGTTGAGCTTCGTGGACCAGGAGGACGTGCTGGAACTGATCGAGCGGCTCTTCACCGAGCTCTGTCGCGCCGTGGTGCCGCAGAAGAAGCTGGTCACCCCTTTCCGCCGCCTGAGCTATGCCGAGGCAATCGAGCGCTACGGCTCCGATAAGCCCGACCTACGCTATGAGTTGGAGTTGGTGAACCTCGGCCCCCTGCTGGCCGCCACACCCTTCACGGTCTTCCGCAGCGCCCTGGAGCACGGTGGCCAGGTGAAGGGACTGCGGGCGCCCGGCCTCGGCGGCTACTCGCGCAAGCAACTTGACGAACTGACCGAACTGGCCAGAGCCGGTGGCGCCCGTGGGCTTGCCTGGGCCGCCCTGCCCGCCGACGGCGGCGAGGTGCGCTCCTCCTTCGCCAGGAACCTCGGCCCTGGCGAACTGGAGGCGATCGTCGAACGTCTCGGCGGCCAGCCGGGCGACCTGCTGCTGATCGTCGCCGACCGGCCCGCTGTGGTGGCAGCCACCCTCGACAAGCTGCGCCGCGAGATCGCCAGCCGCCTGGGCCTGGCCGACCCGAATACGCTGCATTTCTCCTGGGTGCTCGACTTCCCGCTGGTGGAGTGGAACGCCGACGAAGGGCGCTGGGACGCTGTTCATCACCCCTTTACCGCCCCCCAGGATGCCGACCTCCCGCTGCTGGAGAGCGACCCGGGCAAGGTGCGCGCGAAAGCCTACGACCTGGTGCTGAATGGCTATGAGGTGGGTGGTGGCAGCATCCGCATTCACCGCCGCGATATCCAGCAGAAACTCTTCGCGCTGCTCGGGATCAGCCCGGAGACGGCCCAGGCTCAGTTCGGCCACATGCTCGAGGCGTTTGAGTATGGCGCCCCCCCCCACGGCGGCATCGCTCCCGGGATCGACCGAATCGTCATGCTCCTGGCCGATGAGAGCACCATCCGCGAGGTGATGGCCTTCCCCAAGACTCAGCAGGCCACCGACCTGATGACGAGCGCGCCGTCGAGCGTAGACGAACGCCAGCTCAAAGAGCTGCATATCGCCGTGCGGCCGTAGGAGCGTGGGCTGGCGCCGGGGGGCTGAAACCAGATTGCCCGCCGACGACGCACAATCCTGCTCGACGGTCGTAGGCGGTTCTGGCCTGATCATCCAGGCTAAGGTTGCGTCAGAAGGCTCTTCCCCCACTTGCGCGGGGGGCTGGCCCTCTCCGCTTGCGCGAGGGCTGGTCCTCTTCGCTTGCGCGTTCAGGGGCGGACAGAACAGGCAGAATGAAACGGGATGCTCCGCGTTGGGACGCGCTGCAGGCCCTCAGCTTCGCTTTCGCGGGGCAGGCCCCTGACCCCGCTCCCGCGTGCAGGAGTGGGGAGACGCAGCCCGTTAGGATGCGGCACATCGCTACGCGAACGCACGTTCTGACCGCCTTCAAACGCTTGCGCGGGGGTGGGAGCCGTACGCGCCACGGCGGTGACGCCCACCCCCGCTTGGGCGGGGCGGGCTGGCGTTTCGGATGGTACAGACCCTCCCACCGAAGGCAGCTGAAGAACAGGGCATGATTGCGTTATACTACATAGGCCGAGAGCGACCATCATTACAGGCGCCCGCTGAGGGGGATGGCGCCACTCCCGGGAGCCACGCCCATGCTGAAGCGCATCCTGGTCGTCGACGACGACCCCAATGTCCGCCGGATCGTCAGTCTGGCCCTCACCGACGATTCGCCCTACGATGTCCACGCCGTCTCATCAGCCGAGGCGGCTCTGCTGCACATCGCCCGGCACCCGGTGGATCTGCTCTTCACCGACATCCGCATGCCCGGTATGAACGGGCTGGAGTTGGTGCAGCGCGTGCGCGAGCTGGACCCGAAGACGGCGGTGATCGTCTTTACGGTGAGCCCCCAGGATCTGACGCCCGAGCGAGCCGCCGAGCTCCAGATCGACTGCCTGCTGGAGAAACCAGTATCGCCTGAACGGATGCGCCTGGCGGTAGACCTGCTGCTCGACCCGATCAAGCTGCTGCCACGACCATCGCAGCGCGGCGAGCAGGCCCCGTCACACGAGCCGGCAGTCGTGAGTGCGCCGGTAGCCCCAACGAGCGGCCCCACGCCTACCGGGCCCCTCGGCCAGCGACTGGCTGCGCTGCGGGCCAAAAAACAAACAGCACCGCTCGCGCCGGCCCAGGGCGCACCGGTTGCGGTGCGGCTCACCTCGCGGGCGCCAGGCGCGGTGGGGCGGAGCTACTCCGACCAGCAGATCGAGGCGATGCGCCAGGCACTCAAGGAGCTCGCCCTTGAGCCGGATGTCCAGTGTGCCCTGCTCGCCGACATGAGCGGGATCGTGCTCACCCACTGGAGCCGCCGGCGCGACATCAATGTGACGGTGGTAGCCGCGCTCGCCGCCGGTAATACTCTGGCCCTGGCCGAGATCGGGCGCAACCTGGGCCAGCAAGCGCCCGGCCACCTGGTGATCCACGAAGGGCAGGATCAGAGCATTATCATGGCCACAATGGCCGATCTGCTGTTGCTGATTGCTATTGGGCCCAATGCCTCGCTCGGCTGGGCCAGGATCGCCACGCTCCGAGCCTGCGAGGATGTCCTGCGTATCGCCAGGGGTGCGGAGTAGGGCAGAGGCAATTGGCTGAAAGTCCCCACGGGTCCCCGCCTCCGCGGGGGCTGCTTTCGCGGGGGCGACAGTATCGTTGGCGCGGCGATCCCTTGCCTGCGGCAGCTGGCCCCCGCCGCCTGGGCCCCTGCTGTCGCGGGGGCGACAGTACCGTTGGCGCGGGGGGCAACTCTCGCCACAGGGGGAGCGGGGACAATCTGCATCGGGAAGCCTTCCAGCGCTCGTGTCTCGCGCTGGGAGAAGGGGCCAGGACGTTGCATCAACCCTGGAGCCCGGGCTCGGCTGGAGCGAGAAGTGCGGGGCACCGTGGTATAATGGCGCTCTGGACATGTTGTCCAGCAGCCGGGGGGCAGAGGAACGCAGCGAACTGCGTTGGGTGGTTCAGAGGGGCGCAGCAGCGTGGAGTATCAGCCCGACGTCAAACAGATCACCGGGGAGGGGGGCGTGGTGGCCGCGGTGGCCCCGGGAAGCATCGCTGCCACTATCGGTATTGCTCCGGGCGACGTCATTATCGCCGTAGGCGAGCAGCCGCTGCGCGACGTGATCGACTACCGCTTCGCGATCGCCGAGGAGCGCATCATCCTGCGCGTTCGCGCCACGGATGGCACTGAACGCCTGCTCCACATCGAGAAGGACCCCGACGCCGACCTCGGCCTTGAGTTTACCGAGCCGCTTTTCGACCGTCTGCGCACCTGCAACAATAAGTGCCCCTTCTGCTTCCTCACCCAGATGCCGAAGGGCTTCCGCAAGACACTTTACCTCAAGGACGACGATTACCGTCTTTCCTTTCTCTACAACAACTTCGTCACCTTTACCAACCTTACAGAGGCCGACTGGGAGCGCATCGGGCGGCAGCGGCTCTCGCCAATGCATATCAGCGTTCACGCGACGGATCCACTCTGGCGCGCCGTGATGCTCGGCAAGCGCGACGTACCCGATGTGCGCGAGCAGATCCGGCGCCTGGGCGCTATGACGATTGCGGTCCATACGCAGATCGTGGCCTGTCCTGGCGCCAACGATGGCGAAGTGCTGCGCCAGAGCATTGAGGATCTGCTCGCCCTCCGCCCGACGGTCCAGTCAATCGCCGTGGTCCCGGTGGGGCTTACGAAGTACCGCTTTGACGGGAAGCGCCCCAGCAGCATTCGGGCCGCGATCCAGATCCACGAGTCGCCTGACTGGATCGATACGAACTGGGAGCGCCAGCCCCTCTGGGACGATGATATGCCAGGGGCACGGGCACAGGGCGAGCCTTCGAATCCAGCCCATCACAGTGTGCGGCGCCTGCCGCCCAACCCACAGCCTCACGTCCACGACCCGGCCCTCGGCTTTTGCTCACGCCTCGGCGCGGCCTCCGATATCCCCCTGCGCTGCTTCACCGCAGCGGAGGCAGCCGCCGTGATCGACCTGATTGAGCCGATCGCCGCCCGCTGCCGCGACGAGTTCGGCCTCAGCTTCGTCTACCCCAGCGACGAGTTCTACATCCTCGCGGGCCACCCCATCCCTGCTGCTGAGCGCTACGACGATATGCCCCAGTACTCCAATGGCGTGGGAATGGTGCGCGACTTTCTCGATCTCTGGGCGCGGGCCAGGCGCCGACTTCCGGCACGCCTGCCCCAGCCCGCTGGCCTGGCAATCGTCTGCGGCACCCTCGTGGCCCCGATGATGGAGCAGGTGGCCACCAGGCTCAACCGGGTCGAGGGTCTGGTGGCGCGCGTGCTGCCGGTGACAAACGCCTTCTTCGGCGAGACTGTCACCGTCAGCGGGCTACTCACCGCCCAGGATGTCGTCCCGGCACTGCGGGCCTTCCGTGAGAGCCTCGCCAGCCAGCAGATCAGCGTCCGCGCCCTGCTGCCCCGTGTGATGTTCGACTACAAGGGCGAGCGTACGATCGACGACTCAACCCCCCAGCGCATCGCCGAGGAGGCCGGTGTTCCGGTGGCGCTCGCCGCCGACCCGGATGAGCTCGTGCGTTATGTCCGAGCGCTGGCGCAGAGCGGGTAGCGGCCAGCCATCCAATCCAGGGCGGAGGGCTCCTCATGGCCACGAGGCAAACGCGCTTTCAGTCCTTCGTCGGGATCATTCAGCGCGCGAACCAGATCGCCGCGAGTACCGAGCTCGACGCGCTGCTCGACCAGATGCTGGATCTGCTCATCGAGGTTACCAGCGCCGAGGCTGGCACGCTCTATCTCTACGATGAGCTCCCCCACGAACTGGTGTTCAAGGTGGTGAAGGGCAGCCCGGAGAGCCAGCGCCTCGTGGGTACCCGCATCGCGGCTAGCCGGGGGGTGGCCGGACACGTTCTGCGCGACGGACGACCGCTCTTCGTCCCCAACGTCACCGACGACCCACGCTGGGATCGGTCCATGGGCGAACTCGGCGGCATGCGCCTCTACACGATGTACTGCGTCCCGCTGCTGCTGCGCGGCCGCCCGGCGGGCGTGGTGCAGCTCTTCAATCTTCCACCCGAGACCTGCGACGATCCAGAGGAGCTGACGATCATCGATCTGCTCTGCTCGCGCCTGGTGACCGAGGTAGAGAAGGCGCGCCTGCTTGCTGAGGCCCGCCGCCGCGAGCGGCGCCAGCAGGCCCTGGTGGAGATCATCTCGCGCCTGACAACCACGCTCGACCGGGACGAACTGCTCGACCGGATCATGACCTTTGCCTGCGATCTGCTCGAGGTTGAGGCCACCTCGATCTGGCTCCGCGACGCGGAGCAGGGCGATCTGGTGCTGCACCTTGCCACCGGCCTCCGCCGCGAGCAGATGGTCGCCCAGCGCGTACCCTCGGGCCATGGCATCATCGGGCATGTGGTGGACACCGGCGAGACAGTGGTGGTCAACGATGTCTCCACTGACACCCGTTTCTACCGCGAGATCGACGCGCGCAGCGGCTTCGTCACGCGCTCGATCCTCTGTGTGCCGCTGCGCGCCCCACGGATCGTGCTCGGCGGGGAGCGGGGCGCGGTAGAGGAGCGGATCATCGGCGGCGCCCAGGCTCTCAACCCCCGCAACGGGCGGGAGTTCGGCCAGGAGGATGTAGCGCTCTTCGAGTCGCTCGCCGGCCAGGCGGCGACAGTGGTGCGGCTCGCCCAGCTGTACACCGATGTCGCAGCCCTCTCGACCCGCATCATCGATGCGATCACCGGCGCGATCGACCTGAAGGACCCGTACACGCGCGGCCACAGCCAGCGGGTGAGCGACTTCTCGGTGGCGATCGCCCAGGAGCTCGGCCTCGACGAAGATACCATCTTCCGCGTACGCATCGCGAGCAAGCTCCACGATGTGGGCAAGATCCGTGTACCGGACCGCATCCTGAAGAAGCGCAAGAGCCTGACTGACGCCGAATTCCGGCAGATGCGCCGCCATCCGCTTTACGGCCTGGAGTTCCTCCAGGAGAACGGGCTGCTGGAGTTGGAGCTGCTGCGCGATACGTGGCCCGCGCTTACCCAGCACCACGAGCGGCTCGATGGGCGGGGGTACCCGTACGGGCTCAGCGGTGATGAGATCTCGCTGGTGGGCCGAATTGTGGCCGTGGCCGACGTGTTCGACGCGATTACGAGCCACCGGCCTTACCGGCCTGCTCAATCGGTGGAGAAAGCGATCGAGACCCTGCGGCGGATCGCGGGCAGCGAGCTCGACGCGCAATGTGTCGAGGCGCTGGTGCAGGCGCGGGCGCGCGGGCTCATCCTCACCCAGGATGAGCGCGCCTGAAGTCCTTCACGTTCAGCTGCAGCCGGCGCTCACCGTTCCAGAGGTTTTCGTCCAGGGTGTAAACCACGTCGATGAAGCGCTGGCGGCGGACAGCCTCGGCAAGGCCGCCGAGCCGGAAGGCGATCGCCTCGTAGGTCTCACCACCGCCCCGGAGCAGCAGACGCAGGTGCTGGCCATCCGCGCCGCGCGGCCGGGCCTCCACCACCTCAACAGCCGGGCTCATGAGCGTCGGCTGGGGGTTGCCTTGCCCGAAGGGCTCCAGGCGCGCCAGTTCGTCGAACAGGGCCCAGCCGAGCTCGTGCAGCGGCAGCGTCGCGTCGATCGGGAGCGCTGGCACGAGCATGTCGTCGGTCAGGCGCGCGTCGGCGAGAGAGAGCAGGCGCTGTTCGAGCACCGGGAGCTTGGCGTTCTCGATCGTGAACCCGGCGGCCGCGGCGTGGCCGCCGAAGCGCACAAAGAGATCCGCAGAGGCGGTGAGGGCCTCGATCATGTTGAAGCCCGGCACTGAGCGGGCCGAGCCACGGGACTGCTCGGCGCCGCGCTCGATCAGCAGCACGGGCCGGCCCCACTCTTCGGCAAGCTTCCCGGCCACGAGCCCGACGACACCAGCCGCAAACTCGGTGCCGTCAAGCATCACGATACGCCGCTCGTGCTTGCGCTCCGCCTCCGCCTGCTCGCGCGCGAGGGCCTGCACGCGCCGGGTGAGTTCCTGGCGCTCCCGGTTGGCCTGGTTCAACTCCTGGGCCAGGGCGGCCGCGGTCGAATCGTCGCCGGCCAGGAGTAACTGGTAGGCCCGCACCGCGTCGTCCAGGCGGCCAGCAGCGTTGAGTCGCGGGCCGAGCATAAAACTAATATCGGATGCCCTAACCCGCCCCTGGCTGAGGCCCGTCGCGGCGATCAGCGCCCTCAGGCCAGGGCGACGGGTGGTGTTGATCGCCTCGAGGCCTTTGGTGACGAGCACGCGATTCTCTCCGTCCAGGGGACCCATATCGGTGACGGTGCCGAGCGCCACCACGTCGAGGAGATCGCGGCCCCGCAACTCGCCGAGCGATAAGCCCCGGCGCACCAGGGCCTGGACGAGCTTGTACGCAATCCCAACACCGACGAGGTGCTTGTAGGGGTAGGTGCAACCGGGCTGCCTGGGATTCACGATCGCCAGGGCATCGGGGAGCACCGGTGGGGGCTGGTGGTGGTCGGTGACGATCACATCGAGGCCCAGGCGCGTGGCCTCGGCTACTTCGGCGACGTTGCTGATCCCACAGTCCACGGTGATCAGCAGGCGCACCCCCTCGCTGGCGAGCTGACCGACGGCGAGGGGGTTGAGCCCGTAGCCCTCGCGGGTGCGATGGGGAATGTAGGGCCGGATCGATCCGCCCATCGCCCCGATCGCCTGGACCAGCAGCGTCACGGCGGTCACACCGTCGGTGTCGAAGTCGCCATAGACGGCCATCGGCTCACCGGCCTCGATCGCCCGGGCGATGCGGGCGCTGGCCTCGGCCATGCCCTTCATCAGCAGCGGGTTGTGTAAGCCCGTGCGGATATCGGGCTCCAGAAAGGCCCGCACGGCCTCCGGATCACGCAGCTGGCGCTGGTAGAGCAACGTGGCGATCAGGGGATTGAGCGCCAGCTGGCAGGCAAACTCAACAGGCGCCGGGTCACGCAGATCCCAGCGTCGGTTACGGGCAGAGAGTGGTTTGTGGTGCATGGCTTGTCACGCAGGGCGCAAAAGGCACAAAGGACGCGAAGGCAACGAACACGAAGGGTGCGGACGCGATCTGCCTATGTACCGCAGCAGTGCCCTCCCAGGATACGCCCCACGCACTCTGTCGCGCGCCGCACCCTTAGCTTCGCGTCCTTCTCTACCATGCACGGGTTTCGCGATCGGCACATGGCGCGATGATTCGCGTCCGGCGTGGTTACCCGCGTACAATCAGGCTCTCCCCGGTCATGTCGCCCGCTTTGGGGAGCCCGAGCAGTTCGAGCAGTGTGGGCGCTACGTCGGCCAGACGGCCACCCTCGCGCAGGGTAATCTCGCCCTTCCCGAGGCCAAGCCCCTCGGCGGCCACCAGGATGCACGGCACAGGGTTGGTGGTGTGGGCGGTGTGTGGGCCACCGGTGCCAGGGTCGATCATGAGCTCGGCGTTGCCGTGGTCGGCGATGATCAGCAGGACCCCTCCGCGGGCCAGCACCTCCGGCACCACCTGGCCAAGGCTCGCATCGACCGTCTCACAGGCCTTTACCACAGCCGGGATCACGCCGGTATGCCCCACCATATCGGGGTTGGCATAGTTCACCACGATGAAGTCGTACTGCTCGCTCCGGATGGCCTCCAGCAACGCCGCCGTCACGCCTGCCGCACTCATCTCGGGCTGCAGATCGTAGGTGGCCACCTTCGGCGATGGCACCAGGACGCGCTCCTCCCCCGGGAAGGGCTCTTCACGCCCGCCGTTCAGGAAGAAAGTCACGTGGGGATACTTCTCGGTCTCCGCCAGGTGGAACTGTCGTTTACCGGCCGCGCTCACCACCGCAGCGATCGGCTCACGCACCGGTCGGGGCGGGAAGGCGACCTGCACCGGAAGATCATCCTCGTACTGGGTGAGCGTCACCACGGACAGGTTCTGGAGCTGGCGCCCGCGCTGCCAGATCGTCGCGGGCAGCTTCTGCCCCTCCTGCTCCTGCTTCGCGTAGTGCCGGCGAATCTCCTCGTCCAGGTTGGGCAGCACCAGAGCCTTTGTGAGCTGGCGCCCCCGGTCGGGGCGGAAGTTGGTAAAGATCACCGCATCGCCGTCGCGGATCGTCGCCACCGGCGCGCCGTCGCGCACGATCACGGTGGGCAACACGAACTCGTCGCTCACATCGGCATCGTAAGCCTGCTGGATCGCCTCACGGGCGCTGCTCGCCGTCTTGCCTTTACCCTCCACCAGTGCGGCATAGGCGAGCCCGGTGCGCTCCCAGCGCTTGTCGCGGTCCATCGCGTAGTAGCGTCCCGATACGGTGGCAACCGTGCCAACTCCGCTCCGCGCGATTGCCGCCTCCAGTGTGTCGAGGAAGCCTAGCGCCGAGCGAGGCAGCACGTCGCGCCCGTCCAGGAAGAGGTGCAGGTACACTCGCGTGAACTCCTGGCGCCGGGCGAGCTCCAGCAGCGCGTGGAGGTGGTCCTCGTGGGCGTGAACGCCGCCAGGCCCGAAGAGGCCCATGAGGTGCAGGGCCCCGCCACTGGCTCTGGCGTGCTCAATCGCGCCGAGCAGCGCCGGGTTGCTGAAGAAGTCGCCGTCATCAATCGCTTTGCTGATCCGGGTGAGCTCCTGGTACACCACGAAGCCGGCGCCGATGTTCAGGTGGCCCACCTCGGAGTTGCCGATCTGGCCTTCGGGAAGGCCCACGTCGAGCCCGGAGGCGGCGAGAGTCGTGAAGGGGCAGGTCGCGATCCAGCCGTCCACGTTCGGCGTGTTCGCCAGATCCACCGCGTTGCCGGGGCCAGGGTCAGCGAGGCCCCAGCCGTCCATAATCGCCAGGACTACCGGGCGGATAGTGTCGGGCATAGCTGTCTCCTTCAGTCGGGTTCACGCGTCGCGGGCGGGGTCGCCCCGGTGGGCATCATCGAGCCGGGCCGCCCGGCAGGAGCCGTCGCGGCCCGAGGGGCACGAAGAGCCTCTGGAGGTGCGCGCCTGAGCTACCACACGCCACATGGTCACCCCGGGCGCGCCTCAGGCCACGCAGCGGCGGCAGGCCTGCGATACCGAGGTGCGAGACGCTCAGCTCCGTTCCGCCGGCATTATACCGCCGAATCAGCCCATGCCGAGGGCCACCAGCAGGATGCGCCAGGCCGCGAGCAGGCTGAAGGCTGCGGTCGCGATCAGGGGCAGCGCAACGAGGGCCACGGTCGCGGCGCGATTGCCGGGGCCGGCAGCGGTGCGGCGAAAGCCTCTGGGCAGTTCTCCTGTAAGGGTGATGAGGCCGCCCCAGAGCGTCAGCAGGCCAACAATGGCGAAGACAAGGGCAGCGCCGAGTGCGATCAGCGAGCCAAGGGCGGCCATGGGCAGATCCTTTCTCAAGCCGCGACGGGCACGTGCTCGTGAGCGTAGAGCGCGGCGCCGATCATGCCGGCCTCGTTGCGCAGCACGGCGGGTAGCAGCTCCACGTGTACACTGAGATGCGGCGCGAACTTCTCGAACTCACGGCTGGCCCCACCCCCGATGATGATCAGGTCGGGCCAGAGCAGCGCACTGATACGCCGCAGGTACTCGTCGAGGTCGGCGGCCCAGGCGCGCCAGCGCAGTCCCTTCCGCTCCCGGGCCGCGTCGGAGGCCCGGCGCTCTGCATCCTTGCCGCGGATCTCAATGTGCCCCAGCTCGGTGTTGGGGACGAGCCGGCCATCGATGAAGAGGGCCGTGCCGATCCCCGTCCCGATCGTGAGCATCAGCACAAGGCCGCCACGCCCCTGACCAGCACCGTGGCGCATCTCAGCCAGGCCGGCAGCGTCGGCATCATTCAGCAGGGCCACGGGCGAGCCAGTGGCCTGCTCGAACATCTGCTGGCCATTTGTGCCGATCCAGCGCGGCGAGATGTTCGCGGCCGTGTGGATGATCCCGCCCTTGACAACAGCGGGAAAGCCGCAGCCGATCGGTCCCTGCCAGGCGAAGTGTTGCACGACCCTGGCCACCGTCTCAACCACCGCCTCGGGTGTGGCCGGCTCGGGCGTGGGAATGCGATGGCGTGGTGTAGCCAGGGTGCCCGTCGCGACATCCACCACCGCGCCTTTGATCCCCGAGCCGCCGATGTCGATCCCCAGCACGTGCATCGTTGCCCCTCCTGCGCCACATCGCGCCCCCGCTGTGCCGCCGCTCGCTCGCCACCGAGCTGTCCGTACACCACTTACCAGAACCATCCCGCTCCAACCGACAGGCGCGGCCTGCTGCTCCATCCGGAACCGAGCGCTCCCCCACAGGATCGCCGCCCGTCCTGGCCGTACCTGGCACAACCGGCCGCGCCCCTACGCGATCACATACCGCCCCGGATTGAGCACGCCCGCCGGATCCCAACTGGCCCGCAGGGCGCGCATCAGGGCGACACCCTCGGGCGGAGGCCCCCACAGGTCCAGGTGGGTCACGAGGGCCGCAGGAGCCTCCTCCACCACGGCGTAGCCGCCGTGGGTCACGAGGCCAGCGCGCACCTCAGCCAGCGCGGCGGCGACGGCGGCTGGCTCCGCCCCCGCCACGTGCCACCGGCTGTAGATCGATCCGCCACCCGCGATCCCGAGCTGCCGGGGGGCCCAGCCGCGCCGACAGGCAATCTGCTCAAGCAGCCCGGCTCCTGCCCCAAAGGCATCAGGCGGCACCCCAACTCTTAGCAAGAGGGTGCCGTCGTAGGCGGCGGCGGTACTGTCGGCGATCGCAGCCCAGAGCGGGGTATCATCCTCCTCGCGCAGCTCGATCGTGCGGGCGCCCACGGCCACACAGCGCCGCGTTGCCTCGCGGATCTGCCTCCGCACAGCGCTCACCGTGCCGGCGAAGCGTGCCAGCACCACGAGATGGGCGGGCTGGCCGTCGCGGAAGGGCTGCAAGGCGGCGATGCGCTCTTCGCCCAGGCGGTTGAGCGCCGCAATCGCGATCGGCTGGAGCGGGGCCGCGCGCAGCTCCTCGATCGCCCGGGCCGGGAGGTGCGGGTTGGTGAACGCGGCCAGGATCGTCTGGCGGTACTCAGGCAGCGGGGCCACCTTAAAGGTTGCCTCGGCGATCACGCCGAGGGTGCCGAGGGCGCCGATCTGCAGCTTGTGAGTGTCGTAGCCGGCCACGTTCTTCACGACCCGACCGCCACTCTTCACCAGCCGCCCATCGCCGAGGGCCACCCGCATGCCGAGCGTGAAGTCGCGCGGCGGGCCATAGGCGAGTCGTAACGCCCCAGTGGCCCTGCTGGCCAGCAGCCCGCCGATCGTGGCCCGCGCCGGCAGCGGCGGGTCCCACGGCAGCCACTGCCCGGAGCGCGCCAACTCCGCCTGCAGATCGTCAAGCGTCACGCCTGCCTCGACCGTCACCACCAGGTCGGCAGGATGGTAGGCGACAACCCGGTTGAGGCGGCTGGTCGTCAGGGCGAGATCATAGCGCTCCGGTGGACGGCCCAGGTGCTGATGCGTACCACCGCCCCAGGGCACCACCGCGAGCCCACGGGCCGAAGCCTCTCGCAGGCAGTCGGCGAGCTCCTCGGCGCTTGCGGGGGCCAGCACCCGGGACGGGGCCAGGCCGTGGAGGGCGAAATCGCTCATGGGATGCAACGGCCCACCTCATCGCGTGCCAGGCATGTAACCAGCCTGACGGTCATGATCAGATCCACGCTCCCTGGGCCACCGCCCTGAGGGCCCCGCGAGCCTGCTGAATATCCGCGCACGAGGAACCCATGGGCAGGAGCTTGCAGGGGTTCATCTGCCCTGCCGGGTCGAAGACCGCCCGCAGCTGGGCAAAGGCCTCCAGGTCGGCAGCACCGAAGATCCAGGCCAGATAATCGCGCTTCTCGATTCCGATCCCGTGCTCGCCGCTGATTGAGCCGCCCGCCTCCACGCAGGCCCGCAGGATCTCTTCACCCGCAGCGATCGCCCGCTCGCGCACCCCCGGCTCACGCAGGTCGAAGAGCAGCAGCGGGTGCAGGTTCCCATCGCCGGCGTGGAAAATGTTCACCACCGTGATGCGGTGGCGGCGGGCCACCTCCTCGGTGAACCGGAGCAACTCGGGTAGACGCGATCGGGGCACCACCCCGTCCTGGATGTGGTAGTGGGGCGCGATGCGGGCACAGGCGGCGAGGGCACCTTTACGGCCAGCCCAGAGCCGTTGGCGCTGCTCCTCGTCGGCGGCGGCGCGGAGTTCGCGAGCACCGTGGGCGGTACAGTGCTCGGCGATACGGCGCGCCTGGTCGGCCAGATCTTCGCGCAGGCCATCAATCTCGATCAGCAGCACTGCCCGGGCATCGGTAGGGTAACCAGCCCGCACCGCCGCTTCCACTGCCGCGATGCCCTCGCCCACCAGCATCTCCAGCGCAGCCGGCACGATCCCGGCCGCGATGATCGCTGACACCGCCGCACTCGCGCCGTCCATCTCGTCGAAGATTGCCAGGAAGGTATGGACGGCCTCGGGGTTGGGTGTGAGGCGCACCATCACCTCGGTCACGATCCCCAGAGTGCCCTCGCTGCCCACCACGACGCCCAGCAAATCGTAGCCCGGCGCATCGGGGACGGCACCACCCACCCGCAGCACGCTGCCATCGGCGAGCACGAGGGTCGCCGCGAGCACGTGGGCCGCCGTAACTCCATACTTCAGGCAGTGGGGCCCACCGGCGTTCGCAGCAACATTGCCACCGATCGTACTCGAGCGCTGGCTGCTCGGGTCGGGCGCGAAGTGGAGCCCATAGGGTGCGGCTGCCACGCTCAGGTCCACATTGACCACGCCTGGCTGAACCACCGCCGTGCGCGCGAGCGGGTCAACGCTGAGCACGCGGTTCATGCGCGCGAGGGACACCACCAGCCCACCCCGCTCGGCCACCGAGCCCCCGGCGAGGCCAGTGCCCGCGCCGCGAGCTACCACCGGGACACCTCGTTGCCATGCCTCGCGCAGGCAAGCGGCCACTTCCTCCGTGCTCGCGGGGACCACCACCACATCGGGGGTAGCCTGGTCCAGGGCCGAGCCATCGTACTCGTAGAGCAGCAACTCCTCGGGGCGGTGGAGAACATAGCGCTCACCGACAATCGGGGTGAGGGCGGCGATCAACTGGCGCCGCGCAGCCTCCTGAGCGCTCACCTGGATCGCACCCGGCGCTTCAGATCCACGGCGGGCCGGCGGAACGCCAGCACATCGAGCGTACCGCGCGGGTAGCTCTTGACCAGCTGTGCCAGGCCGGCGGGATGCCGGCGCCAGATAAACGAGAGCAGCATGGCGCCCACCAGCAGCGCCACCACGAGCACCGGGTTGGCGGCCCATCCGTTGAGCAGGGCGAGCACCAGGTAGCCGAAAGCGGCCAGCATGAGCAGCGCCTGGCCGACCATCAACAGCAGCAACCGGTCGCGCGTCTGCAGGAAGGCGGCCAGGTAGGCGGCGGCATACCAGAGCTCAAAGAGGATCACCGCCACGGTAAAGAAAGTCCAGAGCCACACGGCGAACTCCTGGGATGTCGGTGCGTACGCTCATGATAGCACAGGCGGGCCGGTCGTGGCGCCGATCGTATGCTATAATCGGTCACTGGCGCGCCCGGTTGGCGGGCAGAGGGTGACAGGCAAGGAAGCAAGCCATGGCCGAGCGACCGAGCATCACAGCATTTTTCCCGGCATTCAATGATGCAGGCACGATCGGCAGCATGGTCGTGAGCACGATTGAAACCCTTGAGGAGCTGACCGACGACTACGAAGTCATCGTGGTCGAGAACGGCAGCACCGACTACACCGTCCAGGTCCTCGAGTCGCTTGCCGAGCACTACCCTCGGCTGCGCGTCTTCACCAACCGCCGCCCGCTCGGCTATGGTGGCGCGCTACGCGCCGGCTTTGCGGCAGCGACCAAGGAGCTGATCTTCTACACCGATGGCGACGCCCAGTACGACCCGCGTGAGCTCCGGCTGCTGATCCCGGCGCTGCGCGACGATATCGATATCGTGAACGGCTGGAAGATCGACCGGGGCGATCCGCTGCACCGCAAGATCATCGGGCGCGTGTACCATCATACCGTCAAGCTGCTCTTCAACTTTACGCTGCGCGATGTTGACTGCGACTTCCGCCTGATCCGGCGCAAGGTGTTTGACGTGATCGAGCTCGAGTCGGACAGCGGGACGATCTGTCTGGAGTTGGTAAAGAAGCTCCAGGACGCGGGCTACCGTTTCGCCGAGGTACCGGTACACCACTACCACCGCACCTACGGGCAGAGCCAGTTCTTCAACTTTCCCCGGTTGTGGCGCACCGGCGTGCAGCTGATCCAGCTCTGGTGGAAGCTAGTGGTGCGCCGGGAGCACCTAGCGCAGATCGCCCGCCGGCGCCGCGAGCTTGCCGCCGAGGCCGGGGCAGTTCACCGCTGAAACAATCCTGGGCATCCTACCGTCTGATTGCCAGGCACCGCCGCAGCCAGCCTCGTGCCGGCCCGGCCCAGACGCAAAGGAGTCCCCTGGTATGACAAGCACCCCACGCCTTGAGCGCAGCCGCAGCGATTGCATGATCGCCGGTGTGTGCGGCGGGATCGCCCGCTACCTCAATACCGACCCTGCGATCGTACGGCTCGTCTTCGTTCTCCTGGCCTTGAGTGGCCCCGCCTTCCTGGTCTACCCACTTCTCTGGATCGTGATGCCCCGCGAGGCGGCCCCCACGGCCGGCAGCCCGGGCGCCGCCCCCGGCCAGGTGTTCGTGGCCACCGGGGAGACGCAGCGGCTGCGGATCGATCCGGCCACCGGCCAGCCAGCGGAGCCGGAGCAGGAGATCCCGATCAACAACCTCGGCCAGGACAGCGGCAGGCCGGCCCAGAGCTCGCCGAGCGGCCGGCTACTCGGCTATGCCCTGCTCGGCCTTGGCTCCATCATCGCGCTGCAGATGATCTGGCCCGGCGCCAGCGGGCTCCTCTTCCCGGCTCTGCTGATCGGCGCCGGGATCTACCTCTTGCGCCGCTCCTGAAGCACGAACCGAACACCAGGAGCCGGAGCACCGCAACGGATCGCGTCCCCGTGCCCCGACGGACCATCCAGACAGGAACCGATCGTCTCAGGCGCCAGAAACAGGCCGGAACCCATGCTCTTCACGGGTTCCGGCCTGTGATTTCGGTGCAAGGCGCTTGCCCAGGGGCTAGCTCTGGGCCAACTCCCGGAGCCGCGAAGGGTTGAGCAACGTAATGCCGGAGCGGTCGATATCAAGGAGGCGGGCGTCGCGGAACTGGTTGATCACTTTGGTGACCGTCTCGCGGTAGGCGTTGATCATCTCCGCGAGTTGCTGGTGGGTGCGCCGCGGCACACGCTGCTGGGGGCGGGGACCCTCCGTCTGGTCCTCCGACATTTCGAGGAGCACGGAGGCGAGGCGCGCGGGCACCGATTTAAAGGCCACCTCGTCGATGCGACGGCTCACGGTGAGGCGGTGCTGGCCGATCAGCTCGATCAGCGCGCTCCCGAGGGTGGGCGCGCTGCGCAGGGCCTGCAATACCGCCGCCCTCGGCACTGCCACCACGCGCGCCGGCTTCAGCGCCTCGGCGTAGGTATCGTAACGCTCGCCGCCGTCGAGCGCGCTGTGGCCGAAGATCTGTCCGGGCTCAACGACCTTCACCGTCAGCACCCGCCCCTCGGTGGAGAGCATCTGCAAGCTCACTTGCCCCGACTGAAGCAGATAGAGCGCGTGGGCCGGCTGGCCGGGAGTGTAGATGTAGCTGTGGCGGCGGAAGAGCTGCACTTCGCCCAGAGGCTCCAGCGTGGTCCAGAGCGACCCGGGCCCCACGTCCTCGCCAAGCTGCACGTTCGTCATGCGCCCCTCCTCAACCACGCCGCGTACGAGTATGATTACTCTATTGTAGCATAACGTCGGTACCGCTGCCCGGCAGGACTAGACCGCAAACGCCCACTCCCCGCCGCGCAGCACTGGCTCGACACCTCCGTCGGGGGCGATCCCGTCCACATCCAGGCTCGCCGAGCCGATCATGAAATCCACGTGGGTGGCGCTACTGTTGCCGCCGGCCGCTGTAAACTCCTCCTGGCTGAGCGCGGCGCCTCCTCGCACGCAGAAACGGTAGCCATTGCCGAGGGCCAGGTGACAGGCGGCGTTCTCGTCGAAGAGCGTGTTGGCGAAGAGTAGCCCAGTGCGCCCAACCGGAGAACTGTCCGGCACGAGGGCCACCTCGCCGAGGTGGGCCGCGCCCTCGTCGGTCGCCAGGAGACGCTGGAGCACCGCCGCGCCGGTCTCCGCCTCGGACTTGGTAGCGCGGCCACCCTCGAACGCCAGGCTGAAGCCCTCGATCAGCGTGCCACCGTAGTTCAGCGGCCTGGTCGCCCGTACGAAACCTTCCACCCGGATGCGATGGGGCAAGGTAAAGATCTCTTCGGTGGGCAGATTGGCCACAAAGGGCTGACCACGCTCGCTCGTTGAGTCGCCGCCGGCCCAGAGATGCCCATCAGCCAGGCCCACCCGGAGGTCGGTGCCCGGGCCACGGAAGTGCAGCGCCTGGTAGCGCCTGCTATTCATGTAGTCGGCCCGCGCATTGAGCGCCCGCACGTGCTGCTGCCACGCCAGCACCGGGTCGGCCGCGTCGAGCCGGCAGGTGGTGGCGATGGCCTGCCAGAGCCGGGCTACCGCCGTCTCCACCGGCAGGTCCGGAAAAACCTGGGTGGCCCAGCCCGGCGTGGGGTAGGCCACCACTGCCCAGGCCGAAGCATTCCGCTGCACCAGCTCGCTCACCGGCCGGTTGGCGGTGGCGTTCGTGCGCATCATCGCGCTGAGCGCCTCAGGGTCCTGCCCGTTCATCAGCGTGGGCGTGGCGGCGTAGATCGAGAGCAGGGCCGCGCCGGAGTTCAGGTAGTCCACAGCGGCGGCCGGCGCCCAGCGGGCATGCTCGCCAAACGAGTCTCGCGGGGCAGACTGCACGCGCACCAGCGCCAGGTGCTCGTCGGACCAGATCACATCCACGAAGGGCGAGCCGGCGGCATAGGCAGCCCGGGCAGCCGCCCGGACGAGCGGCGCCGACTGGATGTCGGAGCGCACCAGCAGCCGTTGCCCGGGCTGCAGATTCAAGCCTACCCGCACAATCACCTCAGCGTAGCGATCCAACTCTTGCAGAAACGTCGATTCATTCATGCCACATCCTCCAGTCTATGCACCTCTGTTCACTATAGCACGGCCGTGACTGGCCTGATCGCGGAATGCCAGTGCCGGCGGGGGAGCCTCTGGGCCGTGCGTATTCCTCACGTCAATTCCGCTATAATACGCCCTATGAGCTTCTTACCCACGCGCCGCCTCTTCCTCATCAGCTGCGCCGCTGCGGTGCTGGCCCTCGCCGCACTCGTCGCCTGCACCCCCGGCTCCCAGGCGCCTACCCCGGCCCTATCGCCCACCCCGGCGCCCACCGCCGCGCCGCCTACGCCCACCCCGCTGCCCCGTGGCGGCAACCTCACCGTGCGCCTGGCCGCCGACCTGCCCGACCTGCGTCCCTGGCAGCCTCGCTCTCGCGGCGAGGAACAGGTGACGGGCCTGCTCTACAGCGGTCTCATGCGCCTCGATGAGCGGCTGCGCCCTGTGCCCGATCTGGCGGAGCGCTGGGCAACCACTCCCGACGGCCGCACCCTTACCTTTACGCTGCGCAGCGGCCTCACCTGGCACGACGGCGCCCCACTCGACGCCAGCGATGTGCTCTTCACCCTGGAGCGCCTGCGTAGCCTGCCCCTCACGAGCACCGCGCTCCTCGCCGATCTGCGCTACATCAGCGCGGCCACCGCCCCCACCAGCACGACCGTGGTGATTACCCTCACCAGTCGCTTCGCGCCGATGCTCGCGGCTCTGACCGTGCCCGTGCTGCCGCGCCACCTGCTTGAAGAGCGCAACCTCGCCGATGTGAGCTTCTGGGAGGTACCGGTGGGCAGCGGGCCCTTCAAGTTTGCCGAGCGCCGGCCCGGCGAGTCGATCGTGCTGGAGCGTTACGAGGGCTTTCACCGCGGCGCCCCCCTGCTCGACCGGGTCGCCTTTGTGGTGGCCCCGGACGCCGAGGTGGCCGGGGCGGCACTCAGCGATGGTCGCCTGCTACTGGCCGAACTGCCCTGGGAAGCCCGCGACACAGTGGCTGCGACTCCCGGGCTCTTCAGCGGCGCCTACCCGGAGAACGGCTTCTACTTCCTCGGCTTCAATCTGCGTGAGGGGCGCCCCTTCGCCGATGTGCGCCTGCGTCGTGCGCTCGCCCTTGTCGTAGATGTGCCGCGCCTCGTCCAGGCCACCACCAGCGGCCAGGGCATCCCAATCGCCTCCAGCGCCCTCCCCGGCTCCTGGGCCGACCTTACCCCTGCCCCGGCGCCCGGCGCCGACCTCGATGCCGCCCGCGCCCTGCTCGACGAGGCCGGCTGGACGTTGCCCGCCGGCGCCACCATCCGCCAGCGCGATGCGATCTCGCTCACCGCGCGCCTCTACGTGCGTGGCGACGACGAGCGGCGCGTCGTGGCCGCCAGACGCATCGCCGCGGCGGCCTCGGCAATCGGCATGCAGATCGAGGTAGTGCCAGCCGACTTCGCCAGCGTGATCCTCTCGCGCTACGCGCCACCCTTCGACTTCGACATGCTGCTCGGGAGCTGGAGCAATGGCGCCGGCGACCCTGACTTTGCTGATGTGGCCTTCTACGATCCCGACGACTTTGCCCTCTTCCACTCCAGCCAACTCGTTCAGGGCGAGGCCGACGCCCGCTCGACCCGCAACTTTGTGGGCTTCAGCGACCCGGCCTACGACAATCAGGCCCAGGCCGCCCGCCAGCTCTACAACCTCGACGAGCGCGTGTCGGCGATCACCCAGGCCCAGGCCCGCGTGGCAGAGGAGCTGCCCTACCTCTTCCTCTGGGCCGATCGCATCCCCGTGGCGCTGAGCGGCCGTGTCACCACGCTCGACGGCCCCGTTAACCTCTCGTCGCCGGTGTACATGTGGAACATCGAGCGGTGGTATCTGCAGTAGGGCCAGGGCAGCCGCACCATGAACCCTTTCACCGAGCGCACCCGGATCACCGACCCCGCCCGCTTCACCGGGCGCTGGCGCGAACTGGGCATGGTCTTCGAGCAGCTGGAGCGCCGCCGGCCAGTGCTGGTGACAGGCTCCCCTGGCACCGGCAAGTCGTCGCTGCTCACCCACGTGGCCCAGTCTGCCGCTGCGGTACTGGAAATGCCCGATCTGCCCTCGTTCTTTCTCGACCTTGCCGTCCTCCCCGACGCGGCAACCGCTTACCGCCTGCTGACGCGCGAACTGGGCAGCCAGGGCACTACGGCGACGGATGTTGAGGCGGCCCTCGCCCGCTCGGGGCGGAGCGCGATCCTCTGCCTCGACAACGCCCAGGCCGCCCTCGCCGCAGGCTGGGGCCAGGATCTGCTGGAACGACTCGCCCGCCTGGCGCGCCGCAGCCTGCCACTTTCGCCCGGTGCGATGGCTGGCACGGAGCGCTTCGACATGCTGCTGGTGGCCGCTGCCGGTGAGCCAGCCCCGCTCCTCTCCGAACCTTTTGCCGTCGTGCGCCTCGGCGCCATTGCTCCGGCAGAGGTGCGACTCCTCACCGAGGCCTACCTGGACGAGACGGGGGTGGCCTTCAGCCAGGGTGAGCTTCGGGAGCTGGCAGCCCTGAGCGCGGGCCACCCGGCCTACCTGCAGCGGGCAGCCTACCACCTCTTCGAGGCCAAGGTGGACGCCGGCTACGACTGGCGAGCGGCCTACCTGGCCGAGGCCAGCGAGCGCCCGGTTCCGGGCGCGCCGCTGCCACCCGAGGCCTTCCTGGGCACGGGCGAAGCGGCCCGCGACGAGGGTCGCATTGGCGAACTCGCCCCCACCGGCACACGGGGCGCGGCCGAGGCAATGAGCGCCGGCGGGCTCGGCGGTCTCGTGGCGGCGGCCCTCCCGCTCGTGATCGCGCTCGTTGTCCTGCGGATCAGCGGCAACTGGCTTCTGACCCTCGGACTACTCGTGGCCGGGTACCTGCTGGTGGCCGCGCTGCCCAGGGGTGGTTGGCCCCGTTGAAGACGCGCACCAGGGGCGCCTGAGGGAGTATACTAAGCTGGCGCGGCCCCTCCACGGAGGGCCGCGGCGGCCCGGGATCTCTGATCCAGAAACATTGAAGGAGACGATCGGCCATGCCCGGTCTGAAGAACTATCTGATCGACATGGACGGAGTGCTGGTGCGTGGCTCGCAGCCCGTGCCCGGCGCCAACGAGTTCATCCAACGGCTGCGCGAACGCGGCGCCCGCTTTCTGGTGCTCACCAATAATCCGCTCTACACCCCACGCGATCTGGCGGCCCGCCTCGAACGCATCGGCCTGCAGATCCCGCCGGAGGCGATCTACACCTCGGCCCTCGCCACCGCTCAGTTCCTCAAATCGCAGTTGCCCCACGGCACCGCCTATGTGATCGGCGATGTGGGTCTCACCACTGCCCTCTACGACGCCGGTTACATCATTACCGACCATGACCCCGACTACGTGGTGGTCGGTGAGACCACGTCGCTCAGCTATGAGCGCATCACTCAGGCTGTGCGCTTTGTGGCCGCCGGGGCGCGCTTCGTGGCCACCAACCCCGACGTGAGTGGCCCGGGTGATGGCGGGATCGTGCCCGCGTGCGGCGCGATCGCGGCGCTGATTGCTGCGGCTACAGGCGTGCGGCCCTACTTCGTGGGCAAGCCCAACCCGCTGATGATGCGCACCGCGCTGCGCACCCTCGGGGCCCACTCGGAAGAGTCGGTGATGGTAGGCGACCGCATGGATACCGATATCATTGGCGGCACCGAGAGTGGCCTGGAAACCATCCTGGTGCTTACCGGTGTTACCCAGCGCAACGAGGTGGAGCGCTTTCCCTACCGGCCTACCTATGTCGTCGATTCGGTGGCCGAGATTGTACTTGAATAAGCGCAGCGCTCGGGTGCGTGGTGATCATCGTGAAAGCGCCCCGCGAGCCATTCCAGTCTCGCCCTGGCCACCAACTGGCGGCATTACGCGAGGTAGGCCAGGCCCTACCACACCACCCCTTCGAACAGATCGGTTTCGTGCAGGCCTTCCGGCGCGGGAGGATGGGCGCGCATGTAGGTCTCGTGCCCGCCGGCCAGAGCGAGCAGACGGGCCAGGCCCCCTCGCAATCCGCCCGAGCCACCACCCTGGCTGGCGTGGCAGGCGACGGCTCGCTCGCGGGCCGGCAGCACAGGGAGGATATCGATCGAGGCGTGAGTAGGAAACTCGTAGGCCGCAAGGGCTGCAAGGTCGATGTCGCCGTTCGTCCCGAAGCGGCGCGGGTCGCGCCCGAAGAGCGGCATCAGGCGCACGGCGGCCCGCAGCACGCGCCGCGAGAAGGTCTGGAAGTAGAGCTTCTGGGGCGCGTAGGGTGGCAGGTCGCCGGGGAAGCGCGCCGGGTCGCCGGCAGCATGAAAGGCCTCCACCGTAGCCCGCTGGATGGCGATATGATCCGGGTGCATGTAGCCGCCGATCGGGTCGAACGTAATCACCACCTGGGGCCGCAGGCGGCGGATCTCGTGGGTCACCCGGGCGGCCACCGCTTCCAGGGGCTGGGCAGCCAGGGCCTCGGGGTGCTGATTCGCCGCCGTACCGGCCATCCCGCTGTCGCGGTAGCCGAGCAGCGTTACGCTGGCGAGCCCCAGGGCCTCGGCTGCGCACATGAGCTCGGCGCGGCGGCGCTCGGCGATCGAGCCGTAGCCCTCCAGGAAGTGGGTGGCGACGGTGCCCTCTTCGCCGCCCGTGGCGCAGATCAGGTGGACGTGGGCGCCGCTCCAGGCGTAGCGGGCGAGCGTTCCCCCGCTCCCGAAGCTCTCGTCGTCGGGGTGGGCCAGGACGGCCAACAGTGTGGGCCGTGTTCCGTTGGTTGATTCTGAGCGTGTTAGCATAGCCCCGATATTGTAGCCGATGCCATCACACCGCAGACGATACCCCTACGCCGTGCGCCGCGTGGCAGCCGAGCTGACCCCCGTGCCCCATCTCCAGCGCGCGCCCTACAGCGGCGCCGTCGAGCGGCTTGCGCTCACCACCGCCGACGGGATCACGATCGCCGCCACCCTGCTGCGGCGGGGCCGCGATCGACTGGCGATTGTGTGCCACGGGTTCGCAACTACCCAGCGCACCGCTTCGATTGTCTGGCTCGCGGAGCAACTGGCCGGCCCTATGGATGTGCTCACCTTCGACTGGCGCGGCTACGGCGCTAGCACCGGCCACGCCAGCTTCGGCGGTGCCGAGGCGCTCGATCTAGCCGCCGTGCTCTCCAGCGCCCGCGAGCTGGGCTACGCCCGCGTCGGTGTAGTGGCCGAGAGTATGGGCGGCCTGATCGCCCTGGCCACACTGGGCGCCGAGTCTGGAAGCGAGGGCTTCCCTATGCCCGATGCGCTCGCCGCCGTGAGCGCCCCCGCCGACTACGCCCTCACTGCCGGCCTGCGCCCCCAGCTGGTGAAGTATGTCGCCCCCGTGAGCTGGCTACGCCCCGTAGCTCCGCTGCTCGGCTTCCGCCTCGGCGAGGTGCAGCTGCCTCGCCCCCTGGATGTCGTCGGGCAGATCTCCATCCCGCTGCTCCTCATCCACGGCGACCGCGATGGTACCGTGCCCGTGCGCAATGCCTACCTGCTCCACGAGCACAACCCCGCCGCAACGCTGCGGATCTATCCCGGGGTGGACCACGCCATCGCCGGGATGCGCGCTCGCAGCCCGCGCGTCTTCCTCGACGACTTGCGCCAGCTCCTGGAGCACATGGACGGGAAGGCGCCTCCGCCAGCGTCCACGCTCGCCACGCCCGATCTTCCCGGCGCCGCCCAGAACGATTGAGCGGGACGCGCCGCGCGCCCTGCCTCCAGACCCTCCGGCGGGCTCCAGACGCAAACAGCCCCTGACGGCGCACGCCATAGGCCAGTGAGCGAAGCCACGGCGGTGGCCCTCGCGAACCGAGCTGCGGCGTTCACGCCCACCCCCGCGCAAGCGGGGGCGTGCCAGCGTGCAGAACAGTACGTCACACCCGACTTGCTCTCCGGTTGACAGCCGCTGGCGCCCGTGCTATCGTCCCGGCAGACTCCGTGACCGATCGTGAGTAGACTATGCTCCGAGATCTCAACATTGCCGTGATCGGCCCTGGCGCGATGGGAGAGGCGATCATCGGCGGCCTGCTGCGCCAGGAGCTTGTGGCCGCGAACCAGGTGCTGGTGAGCCACCCCCGCGAAGAGCGCCGCCGTGAGCTCCAGGCCCACTACGGTGTGCAGACGACCGCCGACAATGCCGCCGCAGCCGCCTGGGGCCGGATCGTGATCCTGGCCGTCAAACCGCAGCAACTCCGCCGTGTGCTGCCACCGCTCCGTGGGAGCCTGCGCGGCGACGACCTTGCAATCTCGGTTGTGGCCGGGGCCACGATCAGCAGTATCGCCCAGGGCCTCGAACACCCCGCCGTCGTGCGCAGTATGCCCAACACCCCCGCGATCATCGGCGAGGGCATGACGGTGTGGACCGCCGCGCCAGAGGTGAGCGAGCTGCAGCGTGGTTGGGCCAGCACCGTGCTCGGCGCTCTCGGCCGCGAGCTGTTCGTCGACAGCGAAGCCTATCTGGATATGGCCACCGCGATTAATGGCACCGGGCCGGCCTACTTCTTTCTGGTGATGGAGGCCATGATCGACGCCGGCGTCCACCTCGGCCTCTCCCGGCGGATCGCCGAGGAGCTCGTACTCCAGACGATGCTCGGCTCGGTGCGCTATGCCCAGCAGAGCGGCGTGCATCCGGCCCAGCTACGCAACGCCGTTACCTCCCCGGGTGGAACGAGTGCCGCCGCTATTTCCGAGCTTGAGCGCGGCGGGATGCGGACCGTTCTCGCCGACGCCATCTGGGCAGCCTACCGCCGGTCGGTAGAGCTCGGCAAACCCCAGTGAGTGCCCCGCGCGGCGAGGAATGCGGGGTGAGGTGCATCGATTATGACAAGCTATGGTCGGGTGCGCCTGATCACCGAGGCCGACAAGCACTATCGGGCTTACGTCGAGGGCTTCAAGTTGCAGCGCAAGAACCAGAAAGCGCTGCGCCCACCGCGCCAGCGCGACCTCTTCGGCGCCGAGGCGGAGGCGGCCCTGCGCCAGTGGCTTGCCGAGCGGATCGAGCTGGACGACCGCCGGATCATTGAGTACGAGGAGCGGCGCAACAAACGCGGGATCATCAAGTACCGTGAGCTCGATGCGCTGACGATCGAGGGGCGCGAGGCCCGCGTCTTCGAGATCAAGGCGAGCCGGAGCGCCGGCGCCCTGCGTCGCGCCGCTGCCCAGCTTCACGAGACCCGGCAGATCCTGAGCCAGGTCTACCCGCGTGTCGTGATTACGATCTTGCTCGTTGACACAGGCATTCCCGCCACAGTCGATGAGGTGGAGGCGCTGATGGCCTCGGACCACCCCCCGCCCCGCCGCCCTGAACTGCTCAGCGAGGTCCTGGAGGCGGTGCCCAGCCTCCGCCTGGTCGATAGCCTGGATGCTCAACTCGAGCCCGGAGCAATCGGCGTGCTGCGCTTTGGCGTCGAGTCAATCATCGCGATCGCGGGCGCCGAGAACCTCCATCTGGACTGGGAGGATGACGACGAGGAGCCTGAGGAGCCGGCTGAAACCCGCCCCGCCGCCTCACTCTACGCCAGCAGCGCCGCCGATGAGCCCCCCGACGCCGACGACAACCCGCTCGCGGCCGCCCTGCGCAGGGCCGGCCTCTCGCAGGAGTGAGGGCATGGCCATCTCGCAGCCACGTCCTAGCATCAATCAAGGTCATGGCACCGTGCTGGTGGTGGATTCGCGCGCCGGCGCCGTCTCCCTCGATCGGCCCGGCCAACCTCGCGCCCGGCATGGCGCACCCGTCGCGCGCGAACAGGCGCACGGCGGCAACGCGCTTGCCTGACCCGTAGCTATGGCACCTCTCACCCCCCTCGCCGTGGCGATCGGCAAAGCCGCCGGGAGAATCTCACGTCAGTTACGCCTTGGCGGCGGTACCACCCTGCCTGGCACGATCGCCCGTCGCATCGCTCCCGGCGTCCTCCGCGAGCTCAGCACCGCCCTTCCCCACGGCGCGGTACTCCTCTCTGGGACCAACGGCAAGACCACGACCAGCCGCATGATCGCCGAGATCCTGCGCGCTAACGGCGAGCGGGTGCTGCATAACCGCGCCGGTGCCAACCTGATCGCCGGCCTCACCGCCACCGCCGTGGCCGACTCCGACTGGCGCGGTCGCCCCCGGGCGACGATTGGCCTCTTCGAGACCGATGAGGCCGCGCTGCCCGCCGCAATCGCCGAGATCAGGCCGCGCCTCGTGCTCATTCACAACCTCTTCCGCGACCAACTCGACCGGTACGGCGAGGTCGATACGGTCGCCGGCGCGTGGCGCGAGGCCCTCGCCACGCTCCCCGCCGAGGCCCACGTGGTGCTCAACGCCGACGACCCCGCCGTGGCCGACCTGGGGCGCACCCTGGAAACGCGCGTTACGTATTACGGGCTCGATGATCCGCGCCACGCGGTAGGGGCGGGCGCCCACATCGCCGACTCGCAGTTTTGCCGGCGCTGCGGCCACCGCTACGACTACAGCCTGGCCTTCTACGCCCACATCGGCCACTACCGCTGCCCACGCTGCGACCATGCCCGTCCTGAGCCTGATGTCCGCCTCGCCCGGCTCGAACTGCAGGGCACCGCAGGGAGCAGGCTCTACCTGCTCTACCCCGGCGGCGCCATGGAGGTCGATCTCCCTTTGCCCGGGCTCTACAACGCCACGAACGCCACCGCCGCGCTCGCCGCCGCCATGGCGCTCGGTGTGGCGCCAGCCACGGCTCGTGGCGCCCTGGAGCGCTTCAGCGCCGCCTTCGGCCGGATTGAGCGGATGAGCGCCGGCCCCGATGGCCCGCCGATGCTGATTGCGCTGATCAAGAACCCGGTGGGGGCCACCGAGACCGTGCGCATGCTGGTTCAGAGTACGGGCCACGAGACCAGCGCCGCCGGTTCCTCGGCAAACGCCGCGAGTCCGCTCCACCTGCTGATCGCCATCAACGACCGCTACGCCGACGGGACCGATGTCTCCTGGCTCTGGGACGCGGAGTTCGAGCCGCTGGATGGCACGGTCACGGCCGCCACGGTGAGTGGCACCCGCGCCGACGACATGGCCCTGCGCCTGAAATACGCCGGTGTCCCCGAGGAGGTCATTCACGTCGAGCCCGAGCTGAGCCGTGCCGTTGATCGGGCCATCGCCGGGCTCCCACCCGGGGCGACGCTCTACATCCTCCCCACCTACACCGCCATGCTTGAGCTGCGCGAGGTCTTTGCTCGCCGTGGCTGGGTGCGCCAGTTCTGGGAAGATTGAGCCGCGCCGTCCCCCTGCGCGGAGGGAACCTCAGACCCTCGTGAGGCGTCTGTCAGCTATCGCTACCAGATGCTCACCCGCCCGGAGGTTCCCGATGACGCAGCGCACCCCAGCCCTCCCCCTCGTCCTGGTACTGCTCGGAGTCCTGCTCCTGCCAGCCTGCGGAGGCGCACCGGCAGCCCAGGTACCCCTGCCCACCATGGCCCCGGCCGCAGCAGCAGACGGCGCTCCCACGGCTCCCGCGTTCATCAATGATGGTCCCGGCGCTACGGCCGCCGAGGTCACCGGTGAGTCGGCCGCTGGATCAAGCTCAGCGCCCGCCGCCAGCGCCCCCGATGTTGTCACCGGCTCGACTGCGAGCGAGGCCCGCCCGCCCGCCGCCACAGCCGCAGCTCCTGCCCGCGAGCGGCCCCTCGGCCAGGAGGCCTCGCTGCGGGCCGGCGAGATCGACGACAATGCCCGCTTCGCCGACTACCTGGCCTACACCGAGGGCTACACCGCAGGCGACGTGCGCCGCGCCGATGTGCGCGAGCGCTACCTGATCACCGTCCTTGATGACCGCCAGCGCCCCGTCCTCGATGCCCGCGTCACCGTCTACGACGGCACCAGGCCGATCTTCCGCAGCCGCACCTTCGCCGGCGGGAACACCATCTTCATGCCCGGCCTTACCGATGCCGCCAACGCCACTGAATTCCGCATCGTGGCCGAATACGGCCAATCGAGCGCGGAGGCAACCCTCCCGCGCGACGGGAGTGAGCGCGTCGAGCTCGGGCTTCGCCAACTCCAGCCAGACGACACCCTGCGCCTCGACCTGCTCTTTTTGCTCGATACAACCGGCAGCATGGGCGACGAGCTTAGCCGTATCCAGGAGACCATCGACGACATCGCCGGGCGCATCGACGCCTTTACGCCCCGCCCCAGCATCCGCTATGGCCTGGTGGCCTACAAAGATAGCGGCGACACCTACGTGACCTACACCGAGGCGTTCAGCCCAGACCTCGCCACCTTCCGCGAGCGGCTCGGCGCGCTCTACGCCGATGGCGGCGGCGACACCCCTGAAGCGGTTGAGGAAGCCCTCTACGAGGCCACCACGCGGCTAGATTGGAGCGACGAGCCCGCCGTGCGCCTCACCTTCCTGGTGGGTGATGCTGGCCCACACGTGCCGGGGAATACCCAATTCACCTACCTGGACGCCACCCGCGAAGCCCTGGCCAGCGGCGTCAAGATCTACCCGATCGCCGCCAGCAACACCGACCCTCAGGCCGAATACGTCTTCCGCCAACTGGCCCAGCAAACCCTCGCCAGCTTCGTCTTTCTGACCTACCAGCCCGGCGCCAGCAGCGGCGCCCCCGGCGAAAGCACCACGCTCGAAGCTGGCGAGCAGCCATACACGGTCGAGCGCCTCGACGACCTGATCGTCGGCATCGTCGAGCGTGAGCTCGCAGCGGCGGTAGGGGCGCGCTAGCATCGCCCGAAGCGGCCCCCACGGCCCCCACACCACACCGCGTGGTATGGGGGCTGTGGCGCTGACGCCGTGCGCTGCGGGATGGCTACCTCCGTGTGGGAGCAAACCACAAGGGGTGCAAGCGGTGAAGCGGCGCACAGGAGCGGCCAGCCGCCAAACGTGACAGCAGTCCCCCGCCCCACATCCCCACGCGCTTCGTTCGTGTTCAGGCGTGGCCTTACACCTGTGCCCGGGAGCGAGCGAAGCACGCCCTCGTCGGTCGGGCGAGGTCACAAGCGCGGCGGTCCTGGGACACGGATGAACACGTACGGATCTCCCTATCCCCCCGTTCTCTCCTACACGTTCTAGTGGACACTACGCGGCATGTGGTGGTACCATAGGCTATTCGCACTCGCCAGCGACAAAGCGGAGCTCCCTATGGGACATCAGGAGCACGAGCAGCGCGCCCGTGACGAAGCCCCGGCGCGCATCCCCTGTGCCGTGCTAACGATCAGCGACACCCGCACCCCCGAGACTGACAGCAGCGGGGCGGAGATCCGCGCTGCGCTCACACGGGCCGGCCACGATGTGGTAAGATATACGGTAGTTCGCGATGAGCCAGAGCAGATCGCCGGGCTCGTGCGCGCGGCGGCTGAGGCAGGCTGCAAGCTGATCATCACCAATGGCGGCACCGGTATCGCGCGGCGCGACAGCACCTTCGAAGCGATCGACGCTCTGCTCGAGAAGCGGCTTCCCGGTTTCGGTGAACTCTTTCGCATGCTCTCCTATCAGGAGATCGGCCCGGCCGCGATGCTCTCACGGGCCACCGCCGGCACCTACAGCGGCGCGTTGATCTTTTGCCTGCCAGGGTCCACCAATGCGGTGCGTCTCGCCATGGAACGCTTGATCGTACCACAGCTGGCCCATCTGGTCTGGGAGACAGTTCGGCAGTGATACGACGGTTGCCTGGATCTGGTATAGTATGCGTCGCAGCGTCAATACTGCCGTTCTCTGCATAGCTGTGTAAGGAGCCAGAGAGCCCATGACGTCAGTAGAAGCCTTCCGTGGCCTGCACTACCCCAATAAGATCGGACGTCTCTGCTTCCTGTCGCTCGAAGAGGTGATGGGCCAGAACGGTGTAAAGGCGCTGCTTCGGCTGGCAGATCTCCCCCAGTACCTCGACGCGTACCCCCCCAACGACCTCAAGCGCGAGTTTCCCTTTGAGGCCATCTCGGCCACCTCGGTGGCCCTTGGCACCATGTACGGCCCCCGTGGCGCCCGTGGCCTGGAGCTGCGCGCCGGCCGTGTGGCCTTCTCCCTCGGCCTCAAGGAGTTTGGCCCTCTCCTCGGCATGGCCGATCTGGCCCTCAAGCTGATGCCGATCACCATGAAGCTGAAGATTGCGCTCAACGCCACGGCGCAAACCTTCGACCGCTTCAGCGATCAGTCCAGCCACGTGGAGGAGGAGCGAGGCCAGTTTGTCTACCATATCACCAAGTGCTCCAACTGCATCACCCGCCCTGAGCCTGGCCCGGTTTTCTATATTGCCCGTGGCATTATCGAAGAGGCGACGGCCTGGGTCTCGGGTGGGCGGCGTTTCGCCGTGGAACAGTGCACCTGTATGGCCCAGGGGGCTAGCTCGTGCAGCTTTACGATCGGCAAAGAACCCCTGGAGTGAGGATGGGAGCGCGTGAGGCTTCGGATGGCTCGCCCGAGGACGCAGCACGCTGCGTCCTCACCTGTCTGGCCCGCCGATCTGTCGAGTGACGCTATGCGCTGGCTCACCCTTAAACTCATCCGCTTCTACCAGCTCGCGATCTCGCCGTGGCTGCCACCGAGCTGTATCTACACGCCTTCGTGCTCGGCCTACGGCTATGAGGCCGTGCAAAAGTACGGCGCCCTCAAGGGTGGCTGGCTCACCCTGAAGCGCCTGGCCCGCTGCGCCCCCTGGGGCCGTGGCGGCTACGATCCGGTGCCCTGACGAGAACGACCGCCGCTCCCGCAACCTTCGCCCTGTTCCCTTCGTCATAGATGGCAGATGTGGACTGTGACGAAAGTTCGGTCCGCTAATCCGCCCGCCGAGCGATGCCGGCGGCGGCCCGATCTGCGATACTTGGCGCAGGAAGGGACCAGTGATGGCGCCTCTGCGCCAGGGAAAGGTACACGGTGGCTGAACCGACTCGTGAGCTGATCGCGCAGGCCCAACAGGGCGACCCACAGGCGCTGACTCAGCTGCTCATGGGCCAGCAGCACTACGTTTACAGCATCGCCATGAGCGTGCTCAAGCATCCGGAGGACGCCGCAGACCTGACGCAGGAGGCGTTCATCCGCCTCTTCCGGGCGCTGCCTCAGTACAACGGCGAAAGCCGCTTCACAACCTGGCTCTATCGCCTGGTGGTGAACATGTGCCGTGACGAATTGCGCCGCCGGGGCCGCCAGGTGCCGCTGGCCCCGCCTTCCACCGAGGAGGAGGAGGCTGACCAGCTCGCCGGTGTCGCCGATGATGACCGCTGGGCCGACCCGGAGCAGGCGCTCGACTCGCGTGAGCTGCGAGCACAGGTGCGCCAGGCCCTCGGCCAGCTGGAGGAGCACTACCGGCTCGTACTGACGCTCTACTACTTCGAGGACTTGAAGTACACCGATATCGCCGAGATCCTCGAAATCCCGCTCAATACGGTGAAGAGCCACATCCGGCGCGGCAAAGAGCGTCTCGCCACGATTCTTGAGACGCAGGAGCAGCCTCCTGCCGCCCGCGCCATCGCCCAGCCGAAGCCGCAAGATCGGCGCGGCCCCTTCTCGGGCGCCGCCCCCTTACACCTGGCCTTCGGCCTGGCTCAGAGGTGAGATGATGAGCGACACACCACCGCTGCGCACGCGCGATCCAGACGACCGGCTCGATGCCGTGCTGCGCCAGGAGTTGCGCTGGGAGGCTCCTCCCGAGCTGACGGCTCGCCTTCTGAGCCTCGTCCCGGGTGCGCCAGTGATCGGGGTGCCCGTCGCTCGGCCTCGCCCCCGCTCATGGTACAGCATGGTGGTCCTGGTGCTCACCGCTGTGGCGATCGGCCTCTCGCTCGCGGTCGCCTGGCACATTGTGAGCGCCGTGAGCGCCGAATTGGGCCTTGTTGCCGTCATCGAGCAGTTGCGACACACCCCCGCCATCGGCCTGCAACGGCTTTACGAGGCCCTGCCTGCCTCGCGCCAGTTCGTGGCGGTACTCGATGCGGTGCGCGCCCAGCTCCACTGGCTACTCCTCGCCGTGGTGCTCTGGCTTGCGCTCGATGGCTGGCAGCCACAGCTGCGCCGGGCCGCCGCCGGGAACCGCTCGTAGGCCACGCCGGAGGGTTATTTTCCGATGTGGCCTGAGGGCGCGGGCATCCAGCCGAGGCGATCGAGACGCTCGCGCTCCCGGCAACCGGCAAGGGTCTTCCGGACGGCTGCACCAGTGTCCGGCCACCGATGATCGCGCGGGGTCAAGACGCCACGATGGGGCGTCTTGACCCCGCTTTCCCCCATCCCTCTACGCTACAGGCGCTCCCTGGCCCGGTGCAGGCGCCAGGTGCGGGTGAGCAGGGTGCCACCGAGCAGGGCGATCCCCAGCAGCGGCACACCAGCGCTCGTTTCAGGGAGCGGAGCCACTGGCGGCACCGCCACGATCGTCGGCATCGGCGTGGGCGGCTGGGTTGCCGCAGCCACCGGTGTGTTCGTGACTCGCGGCGTGGGGCTGGGCCGGCCAGTGGTAGCGCTGGCCGCTGGCGGCGGGTAGGCGCCGGGTGTGTTCGTGGCCTGCTGGCCCACGGGCGTCTGTACGACAGCCACAGTTGGCGCCTGGGCATTACCCACAACCTGCACCGTCACGATATTCGAGTAGGCCGGCTGCGCGAGGCCGTCGTAGGTTAGCTGGCCCTGGGCCACGAGCAGCGTGCCGATGGTCACGTCGGGCCGGATCCGCGTGGCGATCGTGATCTCCACACCCTGGCCGGGTTGCAGCTGCCCGATGCTGTAGCTCACATCGTTGCCCATCACGGTCGGATCACTGCCCCGGTCGGCGCGGGCGCCCAGCACCTCAAGGTTCGCTGGTAACACACTGCGGGCTGTCAGGTTGCGCAGATCGTTGGCCCCATCGGCCGCCGGGGCGCGGGTATTGCGCACCACCATGGTGAAGTTCACCTGCTGGCCCGGATAGGCGCTGCCCCAGTCGCTGGCGAGGCGGAAGAAGATATCGGTGCCGCCTGCGGGGGGCGTGGTGGGTTGGGGCGAGCCCGTGGGGATGGGCACGAGAGCCGCCGGTGTATTCGTCGCGCCGATCGCCACCCGCGTCGGGCGCACGGCAGCCGTCGGGCGCACCACCGGCGTGGACGGATCGAAGATGATGATCTCCGGTGTCGGTGGCTCAGTGGGCACACCCGGAATCGGTGTGGGTGGCGCAGGTGGCGCAGGGGGAACCTGGGTCGAACTCGGTCGGTCGTCACCCCCACCGCCACCGCCGCCCCCACCC
>SFCB01000092.1 GCA_004367505.1 Chloroflexi bacterium OHK40
CGGGGCCTGCCCCCGCGAAGGCGGGGGCAGGCCCCGCAGCGCGTCCCAACGCCGTGAACCACCGTTCCAAGCAGATGTACTGTCTACCCTTAAACCCTTGTGAGCGAGGGGCCAGGGATACATGGGAAAGGGCGGCGGTGCAGCAGGCCAGAGTTCACTGTGGCGGCGGCTGATCGCGGGTGCTATAATCAGGACGAGGCCGCCGCGCCTCGCTCGTGAAAGGACGCGCCATGGATACCGCCGCCGCAACTCGCCTGGCTGGAAAGCTCAGCACGCAGCAAAAGTCGCTCTGCCAGTACGTGGCGGCCCGGCTCCTGCGGGACTATCCGGAGCTAACGCGCACGCTGCGGCTTGAGGAGAACTACCAGCCCGCCGAGCGGCTCTCGGAAGTGGCGGTAGAGCGCTTCAGCGAGCTTGTACGCAGCGTGCTGCTCTTTGAGCTCCCCTCTCTCGCCGACCGCGAGCTCACCTGGGCCCACGGTGTACTCCCACGCCACGGCGTCACGGTGCAGCATCAGGCGGCGATGGTGCGCTGGTACTTCGAGGAGCTTCGCCGGCTCCCCCTGAGCGGCCCCGAGCAGGAGCTGACCCGCGAGATCGAACAGTATATGCTCGCGGTCGTGCAGCAGGTCCACTCCCGCAACTAATTCGAGAGCCAGGTGGCCACGCGCGGTCCCGGTTCCTGGATCTCGGTTCTTGCGCTCAATCGAACCACGTTGCGCCTTCGGCACCTCACCAACGCGGCACGCTGCGTCCCTGCCCATGCGCCCGATCGGTATTCGTGGTTCCTGTAGCACGCCGGCTTGCCCCTACCCCCCCAGATACCCTGCCGGGTCCAGGCGGCCAGCCGCGATTGCCTGCTTGAAGAGGGCAATACTGCGAGCCACACCCTCTTCCAGCGGGGTGAAGGGTGGGACGCCGAGGGCCGCCCGCAGGCCCGCGTCGTCGAACTCTTCGGGGAAGGGGAGCGGCGCCCCCCCAAAGCTGATTGTGCCCCGCGCCGCTGGCTCCGCCGCCTCGATCGCCGCCACAATCTCCTCCATTCTCACCACGCTCCCCCGCAGATTGAACACCGCCGCACCCTCGAAGGGCGCCCTGGCCGCCTGAATGAACAGCCGCGCCGTATCGTCGGCGTACTGCAGGCTCTGCCGGCCGCTGAAGGGGATCTGGTAGGGCACGCCTACCGCCGCCGCCACCATGGCCCGCGTTGGCCCCGAGGTGAGCCCCTGGTCGCGCCCGGGGCCATAGATCGTGTAGGGGCGCAGGCCAATACTGCTCACGCCATCGTCCAGCCAGTAGATCCGCGCGGTGCCCTCGTTGGCCTGCTTGTAGACGCCGTAGTGCGTGCGCGGGTGCGGCGCCGCGTCGTCACCCAGCGGTCCCTCGCCGTACTCCTCGCTGCGCCCGTAGACGGCCACGCTGCTCGCGTAGACCAGCCGCCTGATCCCGGCGCGCTTCGCCGCCTCGAACATATTGACCGTGCCCACCACGTTCACCCGCGCGCCGAGCGGCGGATCGGCCTTGCAGAAGGGCACCTGTAACGCCGCCAGGTGGATGAGGTGGGTCGCCCCCGCATCGGCGATCGCCCGCTCAAGCGCTGTGAGATCGGTGATGTCGCCCGTCACCAGGCGCACCCGCGCCAACTCGTCGTCGTCCAGCAGCAGCCGCAACCGGTGGGTGCTCCCGCCAAGGTCGAAGATGGTCGTCGGCACGCCTTCCTGGATCAGTGTGCGTACCACCCACGCCCCGATACAGCCCAGCGCGCCCGTGACAAAGAATCGTTCGTCCGACATCGCCATCCTCCTCAGGTGCCAGCGCGTGGAAGGACACAGCGCGGCAGCTCATAGATGCTTGCCTTCAGGCGCGGAAACCCGCACGCTTGAGCGCGTCTGAATGCCATCCGCGTGCGGTTCGCTGATCCCTGGTTCCCGGTTCTTCCGCTAAACGCGCAGTGGAAGAGCCACCCGATTCAGAGGCGATAGAAGCGGCGCGCGTTGTCGGCCCAGAGCTTGCGCCGCGCTGCTTCACCCAGGTGCGCCGTGAGCCCGTCGAGCGTCTCGACCCAGCGACGGTAGCTCGCGGCCTGGAGCAGCACCGGCCAGTCGCTGCCGAAGGCCACCCGCTCCTCGCCAAACACGGCCAGGGCGTGCGCGAGGTAGGGCTCAATCTGCGCTACCGTCCAGCCGCTGTGGTCGGCCTCGGTGAGCACCCCGCTCAGTTTGCACCAGACGTTCGGCAGCGCCGCGAGCTCGGCCAGTTGGGCGCGCCACGGCTCGATCGTGCCCTCACGGATGGCGGGTTTGGCGATATGGTCGAGCATAAAGCGCACCTCGGGACAGCGGCGCACCAGCTCAACCGTGGGGCCAAGCTGGCGATGGGTGAGGCAGAGATCGCAGCTGAGCCCGTAGTCGGCCAGCTGGCGCACCCCCTCCACAAAGCCGGGCCGCAGGCAGAACTCCGGGTCGGGCTCGCCCTGGGTGATCCGGCGCACGCCCCGGACAAGCGGGCTGAGCCGCACCAGGTCGTCGAGGTAGCTGCGCACGCGCCGCCCATCCTCCAGGGGCGCAAAGGCGACGATGGCCTGAAGCCGTGGATCGGCGGCGGCCTGCTCGGCCACGAGACGGACCTCGGTGAGGGCGTAGGCGGTCGCGACATCGACCTGTACGTAGACATAGGCCTCGACGGGCAGGCCATCGGTGTGAGCCCGGTAGTCGTCCGTGCCGAAGGGCCGATCGAGCAGCGTATCACCGGCGATCCAGGCAATCGGGAGTCGCTCCGGGTCCCAGAGGTGCACGTGCGCATCAACGATCGGAAGCGTAGTCATGCGAAGCTCCTTGCGCCCTATTTGCGCGTCTTGCGACCGTAGCTCAGCTCGGCCCCCCCGGTGAGCAGGTGGTCCACACCGGTGGTAAAGGTGGCCTCGGCGGCGAGGAAGAGGCACAGGCGGCCAGCCTCCTCCGGGGTGCCCATGCGGCCGAGCAGCTGGGCGGCCTCACCGTCGGCCCGGGTCTGCTCCGGGTCCGGGGAGGCGTCGATCGCCTCTTGCCAGAGCGGGGTGTAAATATTTCCAGGAGAGACGCAATTCACGCGCACGTCGTGGGCGGCTTCGTCCACCGCCAGAGCTTTGGTGAGGGCGATCACGGCGCCCTTCGTGGCCACATAGGTAGTGGCGTGGAGCTGGGCCATGCTACCCACGAGGCTCCCGATGTTGATGATCGAGCCCTTCGTTGCTCGCAGGTGGGGCAGAGCCAGCTGACAGGCGGCGAACACACTCACGAGGTTCAACTCGAGGAGGGCGCGAAACTCGTCGAGCGAGAAGCCATCGATCGGGCGGTGGGGTGGGTGCCAGCCCGCATTGTTGATCAGGCAGTCCAGGCGCCCGTAGCGCTCGATCGTCACATCAATCAACCGGCGCAACTGGGCCGCGTCGGTCACGTCGCAGGCGACGAAGAAGGCTTCGCCGGGCCCCTCCGCCGTAAGCTCAGCCGCCATCGCATCACCCTCGCCGGGCGTAGGCGAGCAGAAGACCACCCTGGCCCCGGCGCCGACGAAGACGCGCACACAGCCGGCGCCAATACCCCGCGTGCCCCCTGTGACGATCGTCACTTTGTCCTGGTAACGCATAGTGCTCCGTGCAAGCGACGGCTAGCTCCGGGCCGGTGTGATCGGCACCTGGCCTACGTGGGCGGCACCACACCGATCGTGAGCAGGATGTTGGCATAAACACGGCGCTCACCGGTGGCGATCGCCAGGGCGAGATCGGGACTACGGGCCGCGTCGTAGAACTGGAAGCGGCCAAGTGGCTCAAGCGACAGCCCGGGGAGCAAGGCGCGGAACTCGTGAAAGATTGGCGGCTCAGGGCCACTGTCCGGAACCATCACGTGGGCGGCCTCTACCGGGATGGCGCTGGCGAGCACGCCAAGCACCTCGGTAACCGTAAGCACGCCGGGCGCGAGGTTGAGGAAGACCCGTCGGGCCGCCGAGTGGCTCCGGGTGGCCAGCGGGTAGTTACCGTCGGCGATCAGCACCTGGGCCCCATGGCCGGCAGCGCCGAGGGCCGCCAGGATCTCGGGGTGCAGCAGCGGGTAGGTGAGCATCCAGTCTCTCCTCAACGAACCATCGGGTGGGCGCACACGCGGAGCGTGGCATGCGACAGTTCCAGGGGGCCCGGTACCAGCGTGCGTTCAACTCGCGCACGGCGGAGCGCTCGAGCGGCGGATGATCAACTCGGTGGGCAGGATCACCTCCTGAGGGGTAGGCGCGCCCCGGCCCGCAAGCCGATCGAGCAGCAGGGCCGTGGCGCGCTGGCCGATCTCGTAGGCAGGCTGGTTGACGGCTGTGAGGAACGGCGCCATGAGCCAGCCCTCCGGCAGGTCGTCGAAGGCTACGAGTGAGATCGCCTCAGGGACCCGCAGCCGCGCTTCGCGCAACGCGCGGAAGGCGCCAAAGGCGATAAAGTTACTGCCGGCAAAGATCGCCGTCGGGCGCGGCTCATCGCGCAGGACGCGCAGAGTAGCGCGATACCCGCCCTCGGCCGAAAAGCTGTCCTCGACGATCAGCGCCTCATCGACGGGAATCCCAGCCTCGCGCAGGGCCCGGCGGTAGCCAGCCACCCGGTCGGCGGCCGTCGAGACGCTAAGGGGGCCGATCAGCACGGCGATGCGCCGGTGCCCCAGGCCGATCAGGTGCCGCACCACCTCGTAGGCGCCCTGCTCCGAGTCGCCCCGCACGCTATCGACCTTGGCGCCCCGCAGCCGCCGGTCGAGGATCACCGTGGGCACGCCGCGACTCTGCAACAGCGCGGCCGCCGTACTATCCTCACGCGCCGGCACCAGCAGCACCCCATCGACCTGCTTCTGCAGCAGAATCGAGAGATACTCGCGCTCGACCGCATCAGTCTCGTCTGTGTTACAGAGCAGTACGCTGAAGCCCTGCGCTCGAGCGGCGTCCTCCACACCCCGGGCAACCGTCGTAAAAAAGGGATTTGTAATATCGCTGAGCACGAGCGCGAGCGTCCTGGTCTGCTTGAAGCGCAGCGATCGAGCCAGGGCATTGGGCAGATAGTCAAGCTCAGCGATCGCCCGCTCAACGCGCTCGCGCGTGGCAGGGCTGATATAGCCCGAGTTGTTGATCACCCGAGAGACCGTCATCGTCGAGACGCCAGCCTGACGGGCGACGTCCTTGATCGTAGGCATGGCGCAACCCCCGCAGAACCGAGAACGGAGTATCGAGAACCGCCGCACTACGCATCGCGAGCGCAGCGTGCCGCGTCCTCCGGCCCCTCCGTTCTGCGCACTGCGTACCGTGTGCGCACGATTCCTCTCACATCGTCGCGCCGAGGATCCAGGGATTAAACTCCTCCTCCCCGATGCCCTGGGCCTCGCTGAGGCTGGGCTCACCGGAGGCCACCGCGATCAGCCGCTCGAAGATCTCGCGGCCCACCTGCTCCACGCTAACGCCCTCAAGCACGCGCCCGGCGTTGATGTCCATATCGCCGCGCATACGCTGGTAGGTCGCGCTATTCGAGGCGATCTTGATGCTCGGGGCGGGCTTAAAGCCAAAGCAACTGCCGCGCCCGGTGGTAAAGGCGATGATCGTCGCCCCACCGGCCACCTGGCCCGTCGCCGAGACCGGATCGTAGCCGGGCGTGTCCATATAGGTGAAACCAGCAGCGGTGATCGGCTCGGCATAGTCATAGACGGCGGCGAGGGGCATACTGCCACCCTTGGCCACCGCGCCAAGCGACTTCTCAAAGATCGTTGTCAGGCCACCGGCCTTGTTGCCTGGCGCCGGGTTATTGTCAATCTCGAAGCCCTCCCGGGCGGTATACTCCTCCCACCAGCGGATCTGGCGGATGAGCTTCTCGCCCACCGCCCGTGAGACGGCCCGGCGGGTGAGCAGGTGCTCGGCGCCGTAGATCTCGGGCGTCTCCGAGAGCACCGCCGTGCCGCCGTGGGCCACGAGCAAATCTACGGCATGGCCGAGGGCCGGATTGGCCGTAATCCCGCTGAAACCGTCGGAGCCGCCACACTGCAGGGCGAGGCAGAGCTCGCTCAGGGGCACGGGCTCGCGCCGAAAGCTGTCGGCATAGGGGAGCAGACGCTCAACGGCGCGCAGTCCCGCCGTGATCGTCGCGGCCACACCGCCCGTCTCCTGGATCCCGAGGTAGGGCGGTACATCGAGCGGGGCCAGACGCTCACGCTGGCTCGCCAGCAGGCTCTCCCACTGGTTCACCTCGCAGCCAAGGCCCACAAAGACGCAGCCGGCCACGTTGGGATGGCGCGCAAAGCCCGCAAGGGTGCGCTGGAGGAGCTCAAGCTCGGGGCTGCCAGCTCTGGTGGCACAACCACTCTTGTGGGCGATCGCCACAATATCGGTGACGTTCCGGAAGCGGGGCAGCAACTCCTCCCTGGCCCGGGCGGCAATACGGCGCACCACGTGGGCCGAACAGTTCACCGTGCCGATCACCGCCACCGTATTGCGCGTGCCAGCCCGGCCCGTAGGGCGGCGGTAGCCAGAGAAGGTCCGTGGCTCAACGACGGCAGGCACGGGCCGCAGATCGGTGCCAAACTCATACACCTGGGTCATGCTGCCCACCGCGAGGTTCTGGCTGTGTACATGGTCGCCCGGAGCGATTGGCGCGGTGGCAAAGCCGATCAACTGGCCGTAGCGGCGCACCGGCTGCCCAACCGCGACGGCCCGTAGCGCCAGCTTGTGACCTGCGGGGATAGCTGTCGTCAGGCGAACCCGCTCACCTGCCACCGTCAGAGTGCGGCCCGCGGGCAACGGTATCAGCGCCACCGCAACGTCGTCGTCGGGGTGCAAGCGTAGCGCCGGCGTCTCGGTAAGTGCGATCAGCATGGACGCCCCTTTCGCTGAAGCATGTCTCGGAACCCACACGCCGCCAGGCCTTTCACTGGCGCGCCCCACCGGAGGTCCAGCCGCTCCATTGGAGCATCTCACGCGCCCCACCGGCGCGCGATTCAGCGACAGCGTGGTGGTGACGGGCGGCTCCATGGAAGGGTCCCACGGGGCGGTTTCTCTGGCGACAATCACGCCATCCGACCAGTCAGTTCACGTGGGGTGTGTTAACGATAACTTATCACAGCGACCGGGGCATGTCAAGCGGGGATGTCCGCTACTACGCAGCTCCGACCAGACATGGCACGGCGCTCAGGGGTGGCGTACAGCGCGTTTGGCCCAATCGAGGAGGAGGCTCACGCCCACCAGTACGAGGATGCCGGGCCAGAGCAAACGCGGCACGGTGAGGAGGAAAGCGATCCCGAAGAGCCAGATCGCTCGGCCCAGGCCATCGAGCGTGTGGCCCCGCCACGCGGCGCCCACAAAGGCCGACAACCCGATCACGACGAGGATGGTTGGCCAGAAGGGGGCCTTGAGCAAGAAAATCAGGCCCAGGCCAATCAGGAAGATGGCGCCCTCCCACTGCGGGCTCCCACGGCGCCCCCGCCGGCGCCGCGCTGGAGTCGCGGGCCGCGCCACGGGTGGGGCGGGCGTAGGCGCCGCCGTGGTGGGTACCCGGCGCGCGAGTCTCGCGCCGCAGCGCACGCAGTAGTCAGCCTCTTCCGGATTGTCGGCACCACACATCTGGCACGCCTGCGCCGTGCGCGCGGGGGTAGGCAGCACCATCGTTGCGCCAGTGTTGGGCTGGCTTACCGCCACACCGCACTCCACACAATAGACGGCCCCATCGGGCAACTCGGCGCCACAGCTTCGACAGTTCATCACAGCCTCCGCCCGCGAGGCGGCCTGCGACGACGCTCAACGGCGCCCTACCGCCCCGGGGTACGCCATTGATACGTGGGCGCCGCCGCCCACGTTACAGTCCCTCCGGCTCGCGCGCCAGGCAGGCCTCAGCCTCACGCTGCATCCGCGTGGCTGCCTCGTCCTGGGGGAGGCGGCCCACCAGCACACTGGGCAGCCACACGTCGATCCCGAAGAGCGCGCAGCGCACTGCCGAGGTTGGCGCAAGGCCCGGGGCGACCCGCGCCTGCACTGCAGCGGCGGCCAGGGCCGGGTCATCGAAAGACTGTTCCGCCAGCAGCTCAGCCCGAGCCGGCAGCCGCCCGAGCTCGGCGGCAATCCGGCGCTGCGTTGCAGGGTCAACCAGCAGATCTAGCAGGGCCTGGGCCCGCTCGCGCGGTTCACCCTCCAGGCTCCGGTGCATCATCACGAAGTTACCGCCGATCGGGGCGGCGGCCCGACGGCCGGTAGCCGGCACGGTAGGCAGGGGCGCAATCCCCAACTCCAGGGTATCACTCACCGCCCGGTAGCGCGATAGTGACCAGTCGCCGTCGATGGTAATCGCCGCATTACCCCGGGCAAAGAAGCGCTGCCCAGCCCCGAAGCTCACCGTCTCGTCAGCCGAGGCACCGTAGAGCTCGCGCAGCAGCCCGAGGGCAGCCACCGTCTCTGGCCGATCGAGCGTGATCGTCTGGCCTTCTGCATCGGTTGGCGCCCCTCCGTAGGCACTCATCCAGGCTAATAGCCAGGGGGGCTCGTCCCAGGCCATGACCATCCCGGCAATCTCAGGCGTCACCGCCGAACGGGCCATAACGAGCAGTTCGTCGCTCGTGACAGGCGCCGCCGGGAGGAGCGCGCGGTTAAAATAGAGCAACAGCACGCCCTGAGCCGCCACTGGCGCGCCCCAGAGCTCTCCGCCCGCAGTGGCGGCAGTAGTCAGAGCCGGCACCGCTGCGGCGCCGAGCTCCCGACCCACTGGCTGGAGAGCCCCATCGGCCAGCAGGCCAGCGAGGACCTCCTGGTTGGCCCAGATCAGGTCGGGGGGTGGCTCACCGAGCAGTGCCGCCGTGGCCACACTCAAGCGCAGGCCATCGGCCGGGCGGGGCACCACCTCGACTGGGGCGCCGCTGGCGGCAGCGAACCCGGCGGCGAGAGCCTCAACGAAAGCGAGTGCCGGTCCCTCTTCCGCAACCCAGAGGCGCAGCGTGCGCGGGCCCGGCGTAGGTGTAGGGGCAGACCTGGTGGGGCTGGGTGAAGCCGCTGGTGGAGGAGAGGGTCGCAGCGCCGCCGGAGCTTCGGGTGTCGGGCTAGCCAGTGGCGGCGCGGGTGGCGCAGCGCAACTCACCAGCAGCGCGACGAGCGCAGCACAGAGCTTGCATATGAGTAGGCGGCGGGTTTCCATGGCCGCGATTATAGCAGCACCGGAGCCCGCCGCCGCGCGTGTCCCAACCAACCGATCCCGAGAGCCTCAACGCACGTCGGGCTTCATACCGTACAGCGGCGGAGATGCGCGCAGGGGCCTGCGGCCCCTGCCCAATCCAACATCGTGCACTCGATCAAACAGGGTTTGATATCAGGACTGGAGGTGGGCCTCCAGGAACCAGAGGTGCTTATCAAGATCGCGCGAGAGGTCGGTGAAAAGATCGGCGGTATCCTTATCTTCCAGCTCGTCGGCCTCATCGATCGCCTGGCGGGCGAAGGCAGCATAGGCCGCGTAGCGCTCCACCAGGCACTCCACCACCTCCATGTCCTGGGTTACCTCCAGTGGATACTCGGGCAGCCGCGAGGCGGCGGCGGCCATACGCGCCGTACCGGTAGCCAGGCCACCTAGGGCCGTCACACGCTCAGCGATCGTGTCGATATGTTCGATCAGGTTGGCCGCAAGATCGTCGAAGAGCTCGTGGAGTTGGTAGAAGTTGGGGCCCTTCACGTTCCAGTGGGCCTCCTTAGTCTGGCTCATCAGGTCAAAGCAGTCGGCCAGGTGCTGGTTCAGCAGCGCCACCAGGGGCTCACGCCGCTCCACCGGGATGTCCACGCTCGTGCGAACACCACGCTTCTTCTCACTTCGAGTCGCCGCCATGATGAAGATCCCCTTTCGTTGCCTCCCAGCTATTGAGCCACCGTATCGTATGGACGCAGCAGGCTAACTCCCCCCAGCCTGCTCGCTTGTACGGACACAGCATGCTGTGCCCCCCCGCCCTGCCTGTATAACCCCATGATACCACCGTCCTCACTCCCATGCCCGCTTTGCAAGCCCGGTGCCAACACAAAAGCCGATCGTCAGCGCCCCATTGGGCTCCCACACGTACAGACGCCCCAGTGGGGCGTCTCTACCGCCCCACTGGGGCGGCTCTACCGCCCCATCCCGGCGTCTCGCCCACACGTACAGACGCCCCACTGGGGCGGCTCTACCGCC
>SFCB01000023.1 GCA_004367505.1 Chloroflexi bacterium OHK40
CACCCACCCCTCCGCCGACAGCCACGATCGCCGTCACCGCCACTGCCGCCCCTGTGGCGACCCCGACCGCCAGGCCGGGCATGATCGCTGAGCGCAATCTCGGCTACGTGCCGATCCTCATGTACCACTATATACGCGAGGTGGACGCAGCGGTCGACCCGCTCGGGTTCCGGCTCTCGGTGCGGCCCGATCGCTTCGCAGAGCAGATGGCGTGGTTGGAGCGGGGCGGTTTCACGCCCCTGACCATGCGCGACCTGGCGGCCTGCCTGCGGGGTGAGCGCCACTGCCCCGAGCGGCCGGTGGCGATCACCTTCGACGACGGCTACGCCGACCAGGCAGAGCACGCGTTGCCGGTGCTGCGCCGCTACGGCTTCCCCGCCACTTTTTATATTGTGACAGGCTTCGTCGGGCGCGAGGGCTACATGGGTTGGGAGGAGTTGGCGGCGCTGCGCGATGCCGGGATGGAGCTCGGGGCCCATACCCACAGCCACGCCGACCTCACCGGCCTGAGCCAGAGCGAAGCCACGCGCGAGATCACTCTCTCCCGCAGCCTGCTCGAACAGCGGCTCGGCGTCGAGGTGGTGAGCTTCAGTTACCCGGCGGGCAGCTACAATGGCGCACTGGCCGCCCTGGTCCACCGTCTCGGCTTCAGCAGCGCCGTGATCACTGCTCCGCGCGAACGGGTGCGCATGCTCTACCATCTGCCGCGCCGCCGCGTGCTCGGCGGCGAGACGATCGAGGGCTTCGCCTGGTATGTTGTGCCACCGGTGGAGGAGTAACGCCAGGGGCCCGGTGGTGCCGGCAACGGTAGCCCGCGCCAGCGCCCTTACCAGACGATCGTCGCCATGTAGTCCTCCACCGTTTCGGCGCGGCGGATCAGCTGTGTGGAGCCATCCTCGCGCAGGAGCAGTTCGGCTGAGCGCAGCTTGCCGTTGTAGTTAAAGCCCATTGCGTGGCCGTGGGCCCCGGTGTCGTGGATCACCAGCAGGTCGCCGGGAGCCAGGGTAGGGAGCGGGCGCTGCACGGCGAACTTATCGTTGTTCTCACAGAGCGAGCCCGTCACGTCGTAGCGTTCGGTGGCCGGCAGGTGCTCCTTGCCGAGCACGCTGATGTGGTGATAGGCGCCGTACATGCCCGGCCGCATCAGGTTGGCCATACTGGCGTCGAGCCCGGCGTAGGAGCGGTAGCTGCGCTTCAGGTGGCGCACGGAGGCCACCAGATAGCCGTGGGGGCCGGTGATCAGCCGGCCGCACTCCATGGCCAGGGCGGGCCGTGGCAGCCCCGTGCCACTGAAGGTCGCCTCGTACGCTACCCGCACGCCTGTCCCGATGGCGTGGAGATCCACCGGCGCTTCCTCGGGCCGGTAGGGGATGCCGATACCGCCGCCGAGGTTCACCAGTTCAAAGCAGATCCCGAGGGCCGCGCTCAACTCGGCCACGAGGCCGAAGAGCAACTGCCCGGTAGCCACCACTGAGCCGGGATCGCGCTCATTGGAGACGATCATCGCGTGCAGGCCGAAGCGGCGCACCCCGGCGTCGCGGGCGGTGGCGAATCCTTCGAAGAGTTGCTCGCGCGTCACGCCGAACTTGGCCTCTTCGGGGCGCCCGATGATCGCGTTGCCTTCCCGCAGGGGGCCGGGGTTGTAGCGGAAGGAGATAAATTCCGGGAGACCGGCGTAGCGGGCCAGGTAGGCCAGGTGGCCCAGATCGTCGAGGTTGATCAGGGCGCCGATACGGCGGGCCGCCACGAACTCCTCGGCCGGCGTATCGTTCGAGGTGAGCAGGATGTGCTCACCGGCCAGACCAGCATGCTCAGCCAGGAGCAGCTCGGGCAGCGATGAGCAGTCGGCGCCGCAGCCCTCCTCCGCCAGCAGGCGCAGGATGTGCGGGTTTGGGGTCGCCTTCACGGCGAAGTACTCGCGGAAGGCGGGCGCCCAGGCGAAGGTGGCGTTGAGGGCGCGGGCCGCCCCACGGATGCCCGCCGCGTCGTAGAGGTAGAAGGGCGTCGGGTGGGCCGCCACGATCGCCCTGGCCTGGGCAAGGGAGAAGGGGAGTGTCTTCATGGGCGCGATCATAGCGCCGTGCCCGCAAACGGGCAACTCCCGTTGGGTCTTAGCGTGACGGTGCCTCGTCGATCGAGCGCAGGGCCGCCTCGGCGGCATCGGCGTCGGCTGGGGTCGCACCGGTGGGGTTGTAACGGGCGCGCTCGTAGGCGGTGGTCAGGTGGGCCACCGCCTCGGGGTGGCCGGTGGCCTCGGCTGCGGCCGCGCGGAACTCGCCGGGCGTTGCGGCGGCGGGCCGGTGGCGGTCGCGCTTCTCGAGCAGCAGGAGCAAGCGCACGTAGGCCCGCCGCGCTCTGGTAGCCGGGTCGTCGCCCCTGAGGGCGGCGAGGGCGGCCCGCAGACCCTCGGGCGGGCGGGCGAAGGGGTTACGGAGGCTTGCGAGGAGATCCCGCAGGTCACCCGTGAGGCTGCTCAGCAGCCCAAGCGACTCGCGCTCTTCGTCGGGGCGCGGGCGTGGCCGGGCCCGGCGCCGCAGGAGCAGGATGGCAAGAACCAGGATGGTGATCGGGATGAGGGCGAGCAGGAAGGTGGCGCTGTTGGCCAGCCGCACGATCACATCGGTGGCGGCGTCCAGCCCGGCGGCGCCCTGCTCCTGCGTCACCGGGTCGGTTGGCGGAGGCTGCACACCCCGCAGCGCGGCGAGGATCGCGCGTAGGGCCAGGGTCAGGGGCTCGGCCACGAAGGTGATCAGCAGGTAGGCGATCAGCCCGCCGACGAGCGCGAAGGGGAGCAACGCCACGCGCAGGAGCGTCTGGGCGGCGGCCATCGCCTCGCCGCCGCCTAGCAGGCTGGTAACGAGGATCGCGAGCGCCACCACCAGGCCGATCGCGGCGAGCAGCGTCAGCAGCCAGCGCCAGTTCAGGCTATTCAGGCGGCCGCCAGCCGTTTCCTGGGCGTGTGCCAGGGCCAGGCCGAGCAGGCCGAGCGCCACCAGGGCTACGGCGTGGCCGAGCACAGCGGAGGTGGCGGTGCCCGCAAGGGCGCCGATCATTAGCGCGATGACCGCCGCCGCCGTGGCGCGGCCAAAGAGCGCCTGCACGGCATCGCTCTCGTGGGTCGTCAGGCGGGTGCCGCGCCAGAAGAGGTAGAGGGCGAGCAGGAGGGTGAGGTAGGCCTGAAAGGTGTGGCCACTGCCGGGGAGCAAGGCGACGAGGGCGCGGCCCGGACCCAGGCCGAGGGTGGCGCCGATCAGCGTGGTGGCGGCGGCCAGGGCTCCCCCCAGCAGCACCGGCCGCTCGAAGCGGGCCGGCAAGCGCAGGGCCACCTGGTCGGCCAGCCAGCCCAAGGCCACCACGCCAAACAGCAGCAGCCACGGGGGGGCCGCCGGGATGAGCGCCGTCAGCGGCAGGCTCACCGCAGTAGCTTCCAGGGCAGCCAGGACTACGAAGAAGAGCAGCCTGGTCATAGGTGTGGCGGTGCGGCGCGATCGCGCTACAAAAAGGCTGAGTGCCAGGCCCCCGGGGGACTCGGCACTCAGCCCTTACGGCGACGCGGCGCGCTGGACTACTTCGTCTCGCGGTAGACGACGTGCCGGCGCACGATCGGGTCGTACTTGCGCAGCTCGATCCGGCTCGGGTCGTTGCGGCGGTTCTTCACCGTGGTGTAGCTGTGGCCGCTCTCCGTGCTCTTGAGCTTAATGACGATCCGGTTGCCCTTTTTGGTGGCCATACCTCTGCCCTTCTCTGCTCGGCGCACAAAAATGGCGCCCCCAACGCGCTGGCGGGATTGTAGCACATCCTGGCCGGGGAGGCAAGCGGGCGCGCGGTACGGGGTGTCGTGTATGTTCCCGTATTCCTGCGTGCCGTGGCGCTGAGGCGCGGCGACGAGAGCGCGAAGGCCGCCTGCGCGGGATTCCGAGGACGCTGGTGGCGGCTGTTGCCTGGTGGGCGAAGGCCTGTCACGTCCGCGCAGGCGGGCGTCCAGGGGGCGACGATGACCTCCACGGCGGGCTGGCGGGCAGCACGCCACGTCACACCCTACGGCACGGGGGTATGCCGTGCCGGGCTGCGCGGGAGGGCCGCTCTCCGGCCCTGGCGCCGGGGATTCCTACGGGCAGCCGCCTGCTACGCGGCTCCCTTGCGAAACTCCACCCGCAACGCACTCTCCTCAAAGTAGGCGTCCTGCGCCTGGAGCCGGGCGAGCGACTGGGGCAGCACGATCCGGTGGCGGTGCCAGCCGACCGAGATCAGCAACTCGTCGGCGCTCTGGGCCAGGTGCACTTGCTCTTCCGAGGCGAAGGGCAGCGGCACGATCAGGTCGTAGCCGCCGGCGGTGCGCTCGACTCGCTGAGTCGGGCCACGGTAGAGGAACGCGGCCGGATCACGGTCGCCGAAGAGCTCATCGGCGAGATCGTCGAGCAGCGCGCAGCCAACTACTTCGCGGTCGAAGTGGGGTGCCCGGAGGATAGGCAGCGGCTCGAACATCTCGGCGACCTGGGGCGCATACTCCTGTTGCATCGCGCGCCAGGCGGCGAAGTGGCGATCCACATCGGGCGGCAGGATGCGGTTCACTACCACGGCATCGACGGCATAGCCAAAAAGGCTCAGGTAGGTCAGGCTGCGCTGGGCCTCGCGGATCACCATCTTCTCGAGATTCATCACGATCCGCGCCGTCGTCACCTGCTGGTCAGTCAGAATATGGCGCACATCCACCAGCGCGTCGATCGCTTGTTGAGCGGAGGCGAGCACGTCGTCGTCGGCGATCGGCATATCGGTAACGCGCTTGGCTACCGGGCGTACCACACGCAGCAAGGCCCGCGCGATCGGGAAGAGCCGCCCGATCCACCAGCGCATAATGTCGGGCAGCGAGAGGAGCCGCAGCGTCTCGCCGGTGGGGGCTGCATCCACCACCAGTACATCGTAGAGCTGTTCGTCGTAGTGGCGCTTGATCTGCAACAGGCTGAACAGCTCCTCCGTGCCCGGGATCACCGACAGCTCGCCCTGCGCGATCGTCTCCACCCCCTGCCAGGCCAGCAGTTCAGCCAGGTAGCGGGAAACCTGGCCCCAGCTCGACTCGAGCTCGTGCAGCGCATTGATCTCCTGGGCCCAGAGGTTCCGCTGCACCTGGAGCGGCTCGGCCCGCAGCTCAACCCCGAGTGAGTCGCCGAGCGAGTGGGCTGCATCGGTGCTTAACACGATCGTTCGGTAGCCCCGCTGGGCGCAGCGAAGCGCCGAGGCCGCGGCGACACTCGTTTTGCCCACGCCGCCCTTGCCCGTGTAGAAGAGAATACGCATGGATGCTCGCTCCGGCTGCCCTGGATAGACATATAGTACAATGATCTGGCTTTTCACGCAATATCAGCGCCGGGATATGGCGGGCCAGGCCGCACGTCTGCGGCGTTCGCCCACGCCCGCCCCTACCGGTCGCCGGCGCCGGGGCTCCCGGCTGGGGAGGGCGAAGCCCGCTGTCGCGGGGATGGTCCGGGCATTCGGAGGCATTCGCCGACATCCGTTCCTGGCACCCGCTGGCGCCGGGGCGATCCACACAGCAACAGCTACGATACAGCCAGCGTCCGCTAGCAGGGCCGGGGGCGCGCGGGGGCATCCAGCTCAGGCCCCCCACTCGATTGCCTCCCACCAGGCCCGCACCGTCTCGACGGTGCTGCCATACCATCGCTGATTGACGCGACCGGGCGCGTGGCGTAGATCGGGCAACGTGATCTGCTGGGCTCCCTCAAGGTGACCATTGGCGATTGGCACCACGCCATCACCCCATTGCGCGCCCACTCCGCTGATCAGCGTATAGCTTCGGAAGGCGCTCTGGTCCTCGGGCGTTCCGGCCTGGTTGCCCCACACACTCCGGCCCATCACCGTCACGTAGCGGATGAAGCGCCAGTAGGCCCCGGGGTACGTAGCCTGCACAAAGGCAACCTGGTTCAAGCCACCCTGACGCCCACGGCGCGTGGTCGAGTGGGGCGTGCCGAGCGTGACGAGCGCCGCCACACGCTGGAAGCCGTTGTAGACAAGGCGTCGCGGGCCGTAGGGCTGATCGCCCAGGTAGATGCGGGCGAGTACGCCGCCCGCGCTATGGGCAACCAGGGTCAGGCGTGGGGCGCGATGCGCGGCCAGGCTCTCCTCAACGGCGCGGTGGACGATACGCAGCAGGGCGCCGTAGCTGTCGGTTGCCACGACACCGGCCCAGTCGAGGAGTGTGAGCGGGGCTACGGCAACTGGCCGTCCGCTCACGGTGGCCAGGTGGGCTCGCAGCGGGCCATAGAGCTGGTGGCTGGTGCCGAACCCCCCAACGATGAGGATCGGCCCGTCGCCGAGTGGCTCGTTCATGGCACTACCCGCTGCGGGCGCTCGGCGCGGGGTTAGCGCTCCGGGAGCGCAGCCAGTCTGCCAGAGCGTAGGGCAGGTAGACAAGCGTGAAGGCGAGAATGCCGAGCGCCTCCAGCGCCAGAATGTACCATGGCCAGGGGCCCAGATAATCGATGAGCGAGGGGAACTCTGGCCGGCGCGCGATGAACATGTAGTTCCCGCCGGTGAGCCAGTTGGCCGCGCCAGCGACGAGCATGAAGAGGTTGGTGAGCAACACCGCGCGCCAGAGCGCGCCCCATGTGGGGCGGTACCCCCAGGCGGCAGCGGCAAACACCACCGCCCACAGGATGACGCCATGGGATGTCCAGAAGATCCAGTAGACGAAGTGGGGAAAGTTGAACCCATTAGAGGTGAGGTCCGGTGTGAGCATGGCCTGAACCGATCCGGCAAAGCCCCAGAAGTAGAGCAGTTCGTAGAGTGGCCGGCTGCGTGTGGCGAGCATGACGGCCGAGAGCGGCACGGCAAAGGTACAGAGGTGCAGCGGGAGAGAGTATTGCACGCTCCACAGGCCGTTGGCGATCTGCCACGCATCCCAGCCGAGCCAGTTGGCCAGGCAAAAGAGGGCCAGGCTCCAACGGAGTTGCTCGCGCCCGCCCGGGCCGAGGCGCGGCGTCAGCAGGGCAACCAGTACGCACACCAGGAACACCCCTGCCAGGGGCAGGAGGTGGGCGGCCGAGAAGAGCACAAAAGGTGGCCCCTCAAAGCCAGGGCCAAGGAGGTCGCTGCCCATGGGGTATCCTGATCCTCCAGGTGCCGTTGGTGTCACGCGGCGGCTAGCATACGCACGCCGTCGGCGTGAACGCCTCGGCTCTGTTCGCGCAGGCCACCGCCGTGGCCTGCGCGCCGCCAGGCGGGCTGTAGCTCCAGGCGGGTGTGCTCTCGCTGGTATGGTAGCCGGTCGCGCGCCTCTCCGTCAAGCACTGGCGGGGGCGCCGCAGCGCCGGCGTGCAGCATGTGTAATGAAAGGAGCGGGGTGGTGATTAACGCGCTGCTGGCGTTGCTAGCGTTTCAGCTGATCGGGGAGGTACTGGTGCGGGCCCTCGACGTGCCGGTGCCGGGGCCGGTGGTGGGGATGCTGCTGCTGTTCGTGGCGCTGCGGGCGCGGGGCAGCGTACCCGAGGCGCTCCAGCACACGGCGGGGAATCTGCTGAGCAATCTATCGCTGCTCTTCGTCCCGGCTGGCGTCGGCATCTCGGCACACCTGGCGCTCTTGTGGGACAGCTGGTGGCAGTTGCTGCTCACGATCTTGCTGAGCACGCTGCTCACCCTGCTGGTGACGGCCCTGGTGATGCGATCGGCGATCCGTGTGGTCGCGCAGCGTGATAGGCAGGAGGCGTGAGTGGACCAGCAGCTCTACTCGATCTGGGTCTATCTGGCTCAAACCCCTCTGCTCTGGCTGACGGCGACGGTGGGGACCTACCAACTGGCGGTAGCCGTGGCCCGGCGCCTGGGGGCCCCGGCGCTGCTCAACCCGGTGTTACTGGCCGTACTGGTGCTGGTGGGATTACTCTGGGCAACCGGCACACCTTACGCCACCTATTTCGAGGGGGCCCAGTTCGTCCACTTTTTGCTCGGGCCTGCGACGGTTGCCCTGGCCGTGCCGATCTACCGGGCGGAGCGCAAGCTGCGGCAGGTGCTCCTGCCAGGAGGCGTGGCGCTCCTTGCGGGCGCGGCTATGGGCGTGGTGGCCGCCGTGCTGATCGGGCGCGCCCTGGGACTGCCCGAGCTCGTGCTTCGTTCGCTCGCGCCGAAGTCGATCACCACACCGATCGCGATGGGGATCGCCGAGGCCATTGGCGGATTGCCCTCGCTCACCGCAGTGCTCGTGATCCTCACCGGGATGACCGGCGCGCTCTGCGGGAGTGAGGCACTCGATCTCTGCCGGATACGCGACCAGAGTGTGCGTGGGTTTGCGCTGGGCCTCGCCTCTCACGGGCTCGGCACGGCGCGCGCGCTCCAGCTGGATGCCGAAGCCGGGGCCTTTGCTGGCCTCGCCATGGGGCTGAACGGCGCGATGACGGCGCTGCTGGTCCCGCCCCTGATCAGGGTGCTCGGGCTCTGAGCTACAAACACGAGGCGGGTGCCTCAGGCACCCGCCTCATCGCGCTTACCCTTCACGCTGCATCGACCCATCGGGGAGCCAGCGGATGCGCACACCGTCCACGTCGGTCCAGCTCTCGTCCTCCTCGTCTTCGAGCTCCTCGGTGACGAGGACCGGGCCGTTATTGCGCGACCATTGGATGAGCTCGTCGATGGTATACCAGCCCGACTGATACTGCACCTGGTCGGTCGGGTTGAGCCAGAAACGGATCTGGCCGTCCATCCACTGCCAGCGCTCAAGCGAGCGCCACTGCTTCCCCTGGTCGTTGAGGACCGCCTTGACTTCCTCGAGCATGCGCAGCAGTTCCGGCAGCGTATGCCGCTCGCTGTAGCGGAGCTGAAGCAGCCGCTGGTTCACCGCGTCGCGGAGCTGTTCAAGCTCCTCGATGCTCAATCCATCGATGTCGATGTCCGTCACAGCTGGTGTCCTTTCTGTGGATACCGGTCAGCCGGGCGGCTGTGAGCGCCGTGGTAGAGTGCTGACTGCGACATCGACTGGTCCGCTCCGGTATCCAATCCAGAGCGACTCCCAAACTCTTCCTCCGGCGCGTACTGCGGTGTACGGACTCGCCGGCGAGCTTTCGCCCGTTGATATCATACCGCAACTCTGTTACAGCCAGGATGCCAAAAAGCTGACACTCCTGTCACAATCAGCCTGCCCACAATCGTATGACGCTCCTAGAGGTACAAATGTTCCGCTTGCAAGGCCATCTGGCGCAACGATGGAGGCGCGTAGCTGTGGTAGAATAGCGTACAGCTCACAGACAACAGGCTATCCGTTGAGCCGCGACGCTGCTGCTCGCCCCGGGCCTCTGGCCCGGGCTTTGCTGATGCCGGTGTCGCGCGCCCCGTCCCTGCCGCTCCATCCCGCACCAATGCGCTTCCGGCGGGAGGGATCTCAAAGACGTGGTGATCACGAACGAGCGACATGATTGGCCCGAAGCTCCGGTGTGGGAGGCGCGCTGCCTTCCCCGGCGCAGGGCAGCGGCAACCCCCCGCCGAGCCGCTGGAATGGTGGCGCTCACGTATGCCCTGGGGGCCGGGCTGTGGCTTGCTGGCTCCGAGGTACTCCTGCGGATGGCGAGCAGCGCCGTGCCGGCCTTGCTGATGCGCTTCGGCAGCGGTGTCGCCCTCGTAAGTGTGGGGAGCGTGCTGATCTATCTGCTCGTTGCCCGGATGGCAACTGCCCGTGAGCGCGAGCGGAAGCTCACCCAGGCGCTCGCCGAGGCCCATGAGCACATGCTGGCTGGCTGGTCCCGCGCGCTCGATCTGCGCGACCACGAGACCGAGGGGCACAGCGCCAGAGTCACGGCGCTAGCGGTGCGCCTGGCGGTGGCGATGGGCCTCAGCGGTGAGGAGATCGAGCATATCCGCCGGGGCGCCATGCTCCACGACATCGGCAAAATCGGCGTGCCCGACGCCATCCTGCGCAAGCCAGGCCCCCTGGCCGAGGAGGAGTGGGCGGTGATGCGCCGCCACCCCGAGTTCGCGTATGCCATGCTCGCGCCGATCGCCGAGCTCGGCCCGGTGCTCGACATCCCCTATTGTCATCACGAGCGCTGGGACGGCAGCGGCTACCCCCGGGGCCTTGCCGGCGAGCACATTCCACTCGCCGCGCGGATCTTTGCCGTGGTTGATGTGTGGGATGCGCTCTGTTCCGATCGGCCCTATCGCGCGGCCTGGCCCCGTGAGCGCGTGCTCAGCTACTTGCGGGCCCACGCGGGCGGCCTCTTTGACCCTGAGGTGGTGCGGGCCTTTACGCGTCTGATCGAGAGCGAGCGGCGCGCGACCGCGACGCCCTGCCGTCGCGTCGCCTGAGGTTGGGCCTGCCGGATGCCCACACGCACCGCCGTGTCGCATGCCACCTGCCGCCCTGGCCCGGTATTCGCGCGATGGTCGATGGCAGACAGCAACGCGTTGGCGCCGCTGCTGGACGCTAGCGCCACGATGTCTCTGCTCCGGGAGCGTGTCCGGAATGGCCCTATGCCCGGGGCGGGAGGATGGCCAGCTCGAAGGGAGGGCCGTCCTCATCGGCAAGTAGGACGCTGGGGATGCCGGTGATCGCCACGGCGCCCGAGCCATCGAAGCGCCCGGAAAAACTCTGGACACCGACGGTCACAAGGAGACGCCCGGAGACTGGTGGTGCCGTGGTAACCTGCATGTCCCAGCTGCTCCGCTCGCTATCCTCGGTGACGACGATCGTCAGCCGGCGTGGCGGGTCGCCCTCCGTACCATCAAATAACACGTAGACATCCTCGGAGCCGCCACGAGCCACCTCTGTGGCCGGGAGCGCAAGCTGGAGCGCTCGACGCGTCAGGACGATGTGTATCAAGGGAGTCTCCTCGTAGGCTTCGCTCACCTTCCGCCTCTCTACCTCGGTGGGGGTCGCCAGGATACGACTGCGCGCGAGGGGCTAACGTCCCCTCACGCAGCTATGGTTATGGTACTGCGTCCTGGCGTCGAGATCAATGGGCCTCGTGTTACAATCGCGCTATGCCGGCTTGCAATACACTGGCCATGGTGGCTCTGGAGCGCGCGCTCACCATTGGTGAGCGGGTGCCACGGCGGGCTGTTCGCTGCGCCATGCGGCTGCGTGCCCGTGCACCGGACGACCCGTGGGTAGCACTGGCCCACGGCTGGGCCCTGATCGCCTGGGAGCGCTTCGACGAGGCGGCTGAGCCGTTGCGGGTAGCGGGGGCTGGATTTGTGCGCGCCCGGCACCGCTTGGGCATCCTCCAGACGCGCCTGGCCTATCTGACCATCGCCCAGCGCACCCAGGCTCGCCAGGATCTCGATCTGCTGTTCGATGCGCTCGCCGTCGATTTCGCGCGGGAAGGGGATCCGCTCGGTGCTGCCAGGGCACACCTGGAACAGGCGCGCCAGCTCAATGCCCTTGGTCGAGGCGCCGAGGCCACGGCCCTGCTCGACGCGATCGGGCCGGCGCTCGAGGACTCCCCGCGCGATGCTGGCCGGGTGCTGCGCGCCCGGGCTGTGAGCGCCATCCTCAGCGGCGACTATGGGCAGGCGCTCACGTTGCTAGAAGCCGCAATCAGCCGCTTCGACGCGGCGCAACTCACCATCGAGGTGGCTCGCTGCTGGCTGGAGCAGGCTGGCCTTGCGCTCTACCAGGAACGGCTCGATGAGGCACTGCGGCTCAGTCAGCGGGCTGGGGAGGTCTTTGATGCGGCCGATCTGCCGCTGCAGCGTGCGTTCGCTTTGCGCAGCAGCGGTATGACGTGGGCGCGCCTGGGCCGCTACGACCTGGCCGCTCGCCAGACGCTCGCTGCCCGCGAGCTGTTTCGCGCGGTGGGCCGCGCCCACGATGCGGCCATCTGTACTAAGAACCTGGGCAATATCTTCTTCTACACTGGCCGCTGGGAGGCGGCCCTGGCCGCGTACTCCATGGCCGAGGAGCATGCCCGGGTTGCGGGCCTGGTGAGCGAGAGCCTGTGGGCCGCGCGGAACCGCGCTATGGTCTACCGGGCGCTGGGCCGCCGCGCCGAGGCGCACGATCTGCTGGACGCCGTGGCCTTGCTGGCCGTAGAGCTCGGCTATAAGAGCGAGCTTGCCGAGATCTGGCATATCCAGGGCACGCTGCTTGCCGACGAGGGCCGTCTCGAGGAGGCTGCCGAGCGCCTGGCACGGGCCGAAATGGCCTTTCTGCACCAGGGGAATCGCGCGGCCGCAGCCGAGAGCAGGCTGGAACGGGCCTGGCTCGCGCTTGCGGTCGGTGATGCGGCGACGGCCGAAGCCCATATGCGCCTTGCCGGTGAGGCCCTTGAGGGTCGCCCGCACCATGCCTGGCGCGCGGCCTACGCCAGCGGACAGATTGCCGCGCTCCGTGGCGATCTGCCCGCTGCGCTGCGCGCTATGCTGACGGCTTGCCGGCTTGTGGCTGCGCTTCGCGGTACGCTCGCCAGTGAGACTGCCTCTAGCGGGCTGTACCGGCAGGCGGCCCGGTTGCATGCCGAGGCGCTGCGCCTGGCCTCGACACTTGGCGATCACCACGCGGTGCTCAGCCTGCTTGAGGGCCAGCGCGCTCTGACGCTGCGGCGGCTCTTCAGCGCGACGGCGGCTCAGGGCGCTGCCCCACTAGCGCCTCTACCCAACCAGATCGAGGCGCTGCTCAGCGATGGCCGCGCCGCCGATGCGCGGCTCCTCGATGATGCGCTCGAACGCTTGAGCGAGGCATTGCTGGTGGAGCGCCAGCTTGCCCTTGTGGCCGAGCCGGGCGCGCTTCTGCCCGATGGACCCTTCGACCATGACCAGGCCGTCGCGGTGTTGCGCGATCGCTTCGGCAGCGACTGGACGGCGCTGGTCTATGGGGTTGCTGGCACGACTCTCACCACAGTGGTGCTCACACCGGAGCACATCACAGCTGTCGCTGCGCCGTTCGACCCTGAGTTGCACGACTTGCTGGCCCGGACGACATCGCCAGCTTACCGGCGCTATACCTACGGCGATGTGGCCTACGAGCTCGGGCGAACGACGGTAGCGTGGGCGCCCCTGCGGGGCCTGGCCAGCCGTCTGCTCCCCGAGGCTGTCCGCGCCCGGCTGCATCCGGGCCACCGGCTCATCCTCGTGCCGGCTGGGGCGCTCCACGCGGTGCCCTGGGCGGCCCTCAGGCTCGATGGTGCCTGGCTTGCTGAGCGGGCGGTGGTGCAGATCTTGCCATCGCTGACGCTGGCCCCATTGCTCGCGCAGCGGCAGCCCGCGAGCGACCTGGCACTGCTGGTAGGATGTGCCAGCTTTGGTGGCGCTGCCCCGGAGCTCCCGTCAGTGCCAGAGGAGCTCGACGCTGTAGCCGCCCGGTGGCATGGTGCGACGCGCCAATTGCGCGATGCGGCAGCGACGCGCGCCGCGCTGCGTTCAGCCGAGCCGTATGGCCTGTTGCACGTGGCGAGCCACGCGCGACAGCTCCCCGCCCGTGGCCTGGCGGCTCACGTGTGGCTAGGGGATGGCCCGCTCCTGCTGCCCGAGTTGCTCGCGCTGCGCCTGGCGGGCGCCCTCGTGGTGCTCTCGGCCTGTGAGGGCGCGGCCGCCGACGTGCTGGAGGGCGAGGAGGTCTTGAGCCTTAGCTGGGGGTTGCTCGCCGCCGGCGCGAGCGGCGTGATCGCGAGCCTCTGGCCCCTTGGCGATGAGCGTACCCCGGCGCTCATGGCCGCTCTCTATGATGAACTGGCCCACTCCGCCAATCGCGGCGATCCGGCACGGGCCCTCGCTGCCGCGCAGCGCCGCTATCTGGCCGGCTCTGACTCGATGGCAGGTCCCCTCAATTGGGGGGGACTCGTGCTCCTGGGAGCGATTCCCTGCACGGCTGAGCTGTAACAACCGCCTGTGCCAGGCTACTAATGATCATGGGTCGCCGCATGCGGCGAGATTCCTTGACCTGAATGCTCGCATTGGCCCGCGACATCGCGTGCCGCATTCCTAAGGGTGGCTCACGCCGCCTGTGTGTGCTCGATCTCATCGCCGCGCCATTCGTACCGGGCGCCGTCGTCGCCTGGCCGACGGACGCGCTGGCCAGCCGAGGGCATAGAGCCACCCGATCGTATCGAGGCTCGCCGCTGTGCAATGACAGGAGCTACACGATGGCTACTGTACATGCCGGGCCGCTGGGCGATACAACCGATGCGCCCAGAATCGTTCGCGAGGTGCTGGCGCAACTCTTTGGTCCGCCCGAGGATCGCGGCTTTGCTGTGAGGCTCTGGGACGGCAGTCGTGAGCCTGCGACCTCCGCAGGCGATCTGCCGTTCACCCTCGTGCTCCGGCATCCGGGCGCCCTGCGCCGGATGCTGCTCCCGCCGTCCGAGCTGGCGATGACGGAGGCCTACCTACGGGGCGACTTCGACATCGAGGGCGATCTGCCCGCAGCTACCGGCCTCGCCGACAGAATCGCTACTGCGCTCGTCCACCCCGCCGCGCTGGCGAGCCTCGTCCGGCTGCGCGCACTGCCGCGCGATACCGGGGCTGCGTCCGCCACGTCTGGCCGCGCGCGCTTCGCGGCGCGCTGGCCAGTTCACAGCCAGCAGCGTGATGCGGTGGCCGTTCGCCACCACTACGATCTCGGCAACGACTTCTACGCGCTCTGGCTCGACTGGAATATGGTCTACTCCTGCGCCTATTTTCCCACCGGCAGCGAGAGCCTGGAGCAGGCCCAACTCGCCAAGCTCGATCTGGTCTGTCGGAAGCTGCGCCTCGCCCCTGGCGAGCGGTTGCTCGATGTCGGTTGTGGCTGGGGCGCACTGATCATCCATGCCGCCAGGCACTACGGAGTACATGCCCTTGGGATCACCCTCAGCCCGACCCAGGCAGCTCTGGCCCGCGAGCGGATCATGGCGGCTGGTCTCACAGAGCGTTGCGCCGTGGCAGTGTGCGACTACCGTGGGCTCGCGCCAGCCGAGCGCTTCGACAAGATTGCCAGCGTGGGGATGATCGAACACGTCGGTCGTCCACAATTGACCGGCTACTTTGCCACGCTGCGGCGGCATCTGCGCCCGGGCGGGCTGCTCCTCAACCACGGGATCGTCGTCCACCCCGGCGCGGCGGCACCGGGCAGGCTGGCCCGGCGCCTGATCGGCGCTGGCAGCTTCATCCAGCGCCATATCTTTCCCGATGGTGAGCTCACCACGACGGCAGAGGTGCTGGCGGCCGCCGAGCCCGGTGGCCTGGAGGTGCGCGATGTCGAGAATCTGCGCGAGCATTACGTCCGTACACTGCGCATGTGGCTCGCGCGGCTGGAGGCGGCCACGCCGGAGGCGATCGCGATGGTTGGCGAGCCGACCTTCCGCGCCTGGCGCCTCTATCTGGCGGCCTCGGCGCACCGCTTTGGAATCGGCCAGATTGGGGTGGTGCAGGTGCTCTTCAGTCGCCCCGACGCTACGGGGCGCAGCTGCCTTCCGCTCACGCGGGCCTACCTCTACACGTCCTGACGGGGTACCCTGCCCTCGGGCCAGCCCCACCGCGCAGGCGGCTTCTGGTTCGCCTTGCAGCCAGGGAGCATAACGGATGCGCCCCGCCAGACAGTTACGAACGGATCGCTCATGGCAACCTTGCGTGTGTCGTTCCGTCCACCGAACCCTCCACGGCGAAATCGACATCCGGACAGAGTTGGGAGATAGTGCCCCCGGCGCCTGAGCGCGGCCTCTGACGGCGCTCAGGCGCACGAATCGGGAACCAGGAATGGAAAGCGGGTGGCGTCCTGACGCGCTCCCGCCTTCCGCAGACGGCTCAGCCTTTCCGGGCAGTGCCCGGTTCCTCGCCATGCGTTACGTTCGAGGAAGCTTGCGCGGGGCATGGCAATGTGGCGCATGCCAGATCGGGCATTGTCTCCGTCTGCATGGGCGCAGGTACACGGCCCGGACTACAGGCTCGGCGCTTGCCGAAGTCGCTCGGCGTGCCGCGTCGGGATCGGCACCCGGAGCTCTCGCTCAGCGCCCCAGCCCATCGAGTGTCGTGTCGAACAACGCCTCGGCGAGGGTATTGGGGTTCGTCGAGGCCTGGTTCACGCCGATCGCCACGGTGATGCCGCTCTCAGGCGCGTGCCAGACGGCCGAGCGGAAGCCGCCGAAGCCACCGATATGACCATAGACCGTGCTCACCTCGACCGGGCGGCCGATGGGGAGCACATGACGCATGACGCCGAGGCCGTAGCCGAGATCAGGCATGTTGTACTGACCCTTGCCGCCAACAAAGGTGAGCAACTCGGCCCGGGCCTCGTCGCCGAGCAGATCACCCTGGAACAGCGCCCGCGCGAAGGTCTGCACATCATCGACGGTGGAGACGAGGTTCGCCGTCGCATAGGCGAACGACATAGCCACCTCGCGCTGCGCGGTCGAGCGGGCGTAGCCGGTGGCGAACGGCTCCCCTACCGGTTCATCCGGCGTGAAGAATGTATCTTCCAGGCCCAGCGGCTCGAAGATCCGCGCGCGCATCTCTTCGGCCAGGCTTGTGCCCGTCACCGCCTCCACTACCATGCCGAGAATGACATAATTGGTGCTCGAGTAGTCCCACGCTCCCTGCGCGCCTGGCGGGAAGGCTTTCGGGAAGCCGGCAGCGTACTGCACCAGTTCGCTCGGCGCAAAAGTGCGCGTCGGGTCCTGGTAAGCCTGGGTGACGTACGAGCGATCCTCCAGGTAGTCGTAGAGACCGGTGGTGTGCTGGAGCAAATCCCGCACCGTTATCGCGTCTGCATCGGGCACCAGGTCGGGAAACCATGTGGAGAGTGGATCGTCGAGGCCGATCGCACCCTCCTCCACGAGCTGCATCACGACCGCCGCCGTAAATGTCTTGCTGATGCTGGCAATGCGCATGCGGGTATCGGGCGTGATCGGTGTATTGTTCTGCCGATCGGCCAGCCCACTGGCCCCAACCCAGGTCTGGCGGCCGGGAATGTTGACGGCTGCGACGGCGCCGGGGATGTAGCCATCGGCCACGGTGCGATCGAGCACTGCCTGCAGGGCGGCGGCCAGTTCGGGCTCGACGGGTGGCAAGGCAGCTTCGGCGGTGGCAGTCGCCTCGGCGGCCGTGATCGGCGTGGCGCTAGCGGTGGGGGTAGCGCTGGCCGTGGGTGAGGGCTCTGGCGTGGCCGAGGGCGTGATGGTCGGCGTATCGGCCGGTTCTGGTGTAGCCGAGGGCTCGGCAGTGGCCACGGCGGCCGGCACGGGCGTGAGCGTTGCGACCGCAGCAGGCGGGGCGGGGGGGGTGCCGAGAACGGTACAGGCGGCGCTGGAGAGCACGAGCGCGGCGATCAGGGTGAGCGACAGTGGCCGAAAGGGCGGGGGCGAGCCACCAGACGGCGAGCGGTCTGGCGGCGGGGGCGCAGAACGGTGGTCGGGGGTGTTGGAAAACTGTAGCATGATGCTCCGGCCAGAAGCCACGGCAACACCGGTGGGTGAAGCAGCAAGGTAGGCGCCACTCCTGAGGGAGGGGAACAGGCGCGCGGGTTGACGAACGATCTGCCAGAGGCGGCCAGGGGTGCCGTAGCGCACTGGCTCTTCCACGAAGCGAAATGAGAGTTCAGCGAGCAGCACCGCTGCGCCGATGCGTAACCCAAGTAAGTGGGTGCTGTCGAAGGGCAGATCAAGATAAGGCCGGGTGAGTTGGAAGATCGGCCAGTGCCAGAGGTAGATGCCGTAGGAGCGCTGGCCCAACCAGCGCAGCGGCGCCCACCCGAGCAGCGCAGGCAGCAGGCGCGCGTGCGGATGGGTGACCGCGCTAATTGTCAGGGTGGTCAGGAGCGCCACCAGCGCCAGCCCCCCGCGGTAGAGCAGCGGGTGCGAATCGTAGAGCCAGACACACGCCCAGCCCAGTGCGAGCAGGCCCATCAGGCCGGCGACATCCAGCCCCCGGCCCAGGCTCCGCCGGTTGAGGGTGGGCTGGCGCCAGGGCGCCCAGACGAGCGCCAGCGCAGCGCCAAGCAGCAGGCCCGTGGCTCGCGTATCGGTGCCGTAATAGATCCGCGACGGGTCGGCGCCCGGCTCGTACAGGCCGGCGGCGAGTAGCGCGCTCCCCACCGCGAGGGTGAGAGTGGCAACCAGGAGCCCGAGCGGACGCAAAAAGCGAACACCCGCTACGAATGCGAGCGGCCAGAGCACATAGAACTGCTCCTCCACCGCGAGCGACCAGAGGTGGCGCAGGAGCGGCGGGCGCTCCCCGACCGCAAAGTAGGACTGGCCACTAGCTACCAGGTGCCAGTTCATCACGTATCCCAGCGCGGCGAGCAGGTCGGCCCCGAGGCCCACTGTCTCCGCGCGCGGGAGTGCCGCAGCCATGAGCAGTACCCCCGTGCTTAGCAGCAGTAGCGCCGGGAGCAAGCGCCGCGCTCGCCGAATCCAGAAGGCCCGCAGATTGAGCCGGCCGCCCTGGAGCCACTCGGCCACCAGTAGCGCCGTGATCAGGTAGCCGCTGAGCACAAAAAAAATCTCGACGCCCAGATACCCGCCGCGTAGCGGCAGATCGGCGTGGTAAAGAAGCACCGCCAGCACCGCCAGCGCGCGGAGCCCGTCCAGGCCGGGCAGATATGGGAGCAGCGGACCACGCTGCTCAGCCGTTGTTTGAAGGTCGCCCTGTCCTGACACCGCGTGTCTCCGGAGCAATTCGTGGACTTATCAACAATAGTATACTCAGGTTTTACCGTCAGGCGCATCATGGTACCCAAATCCTTATCCGCCTCTCAGCTCTCCAGCGCCTGTAGCAACTGGCGTGCCCGGGTTGCCCGGTTCGTGCCATAGCGGACGGGGCGGCGCCGAGCATAGGCTAGCGGCCTTGGGGCGTGTGTTTCCTCGACGATCCCCGCGTGGGCCCTGCAACGCCCGGCTACGGGCAGCGGAACAGTTGCGCCTGGATGCTGGCCAGCGCTCAGCATGGGGCTCCCGCGTTGTGGGCCCCCCCGCTTCGCCACAACCTGCTCCCGGCTTGACGTAGGCGTGCGGCGCCCGTACGATAAAAGCTCCTGTATGCTGGAGGCACGATGACTGGCGCCGAAGAGCGAGTGCTTGCCGCGATCGATCAGCAGGAGTTGCTCCGGAATCTCGCCGAGCTTGTGGCGGTTCCAAGCCTTGACGGCAGCCCGGAAGAGCTGCGCGCGCAAGAGGTCGCCGCAGCGATCATGCGCCGCAGCGGCCTTGAAGTGGACGTATGGGAGATCGACGTACCGGCCCTCGCTGAGCACCCGCACTTTAGCTGGGAGGTCCCGCGCGAGCGGGCGATCGGGGTCGTGGGCGTGCTCGGTGAGGAGCGCGGCGGTCGCAGCCTGATCTTGAACGGCCATGTCGATGTAGTTCCCCCGGGCGATCAGGCCAACTGGCGCTACCCGCCCTGGGATGCCGTCGTCTCCGAGGGCCGGGTGTACGGGCGTGGCACGGTGGATATGAAGGGCGGGGTCTGCTGCGCTCTCGCTGCGGCCAGAGCCCTGCGTGATGCCGGTATCCGGCTGCGTGGCCGCCTGCTCGTGCAGACGGTGATGGGCGAGGAGGATGGCGGCTTCGGCACGCTGGCCGCGATTGGACGCGGGCACCGCGCCGATGGCGCCGTGGTTGTGGAGCCGACAGAGCTTCGGGTCGCCCCGCTGCAGGCCGGTGCCCATAACTTCCGGCTCACGGTCCACGGGCTGGCTGCCCACGGCTGTGTACGCGAGGAGGGTGTAAGCGCGATCGAAAAGTTTGCGCCGCTGCACCACGCCATCCTTGAGCTCGAACGCGCCCGTAACCAGCGCCACACCCACCCGCTCTTCGCCCGCTATCGCACCCCCTACCCGATCTGCATCGGGACGCTACGCGCTGGCACCTGGGCCTCCTCCGAGGCCGAGAGCCTGGTGGCCGAGGGTCGCTACGGCATCGCCATCGGCGAAGATCCGCGCACCGCGCGCCTGGAGTTGGAGCAGGCCGTGGCGCGCGCGGCTGCGGCCGACCCGTGGCTGCGCGACCATCCCCCTCGCCTGGAGTGGTGGGGTGGGCGCTTCGACCCCGCATCCACCCCTGAGAGCGATCCGATCGTCGGTGCCGTGGCCGAGTCTTTTGCTGCCGTTACCGGCGCGCCGGCGGCACTGGAAGGCATGCCCTACGGCGCCGATATGCGCCTGCTGGTCAATGTAGGCCACATCCCTACGGTGCTTTTCGGCCCGGGCGATGTGCGCGTTGCCCATCGGCCAGATGAGTTCGTCGCGGTGGACGACCTGCTGGCGGCTACCCGTACGCTGGCCCTCACCGCTATGCGTTTCTGTGGCTACGACGCATAAGCCCCGGCGCCCGGTAGACTGGTCTCCGATCAGGCGTGATGGTGAGGCGAGGCAAGACGGCCCATGGCCGGTGGTTGGAACGGCGTGTTGCACGACTACGATGGAGCATCCATGAAGAGTTACGGCGCGCAGAGTATGGTAGCCCCGCTGCGGCGGGTCCTGGTGCGGCGGCCCGATCCCGCCTTCGCGGTCGATGACCCGGCGGCCTGGCACTATGTGGCGCGGCCCGACCTGGCGGCGGCCCAGGCCGAGCACGACGCCTTTGTGGCGTTGCTGCGGGAGTCTGGCGCCGAGGTGATCATGCACGATGTGCCGCAGCCGGGCCGCGCCGACGCGATTTTCGTCCACGATCCGGCCCTCGTCACCGATGAGGGCGCCGTGTTGCTGCGGATGGGGAAGCGGCTGCGCGAAGGGGAAGAGGAGGCGATCGGCGCGGCCCTCGCCGCCGCCGATGTGCCTATCCTCGGGCGGCTGGAGGGTGTCGCCCGTGCCGAGGGAGGGGATCTGCTCTGGCTCGACCGCTACACCCTCGCGGCGGGCGTGGGCTTCCGCACCAACGCCGAAGGCCTGCGGCAGCTCCAGGCCATCCTCGCGCCGCTCGGCGTCACGGTACTCCCCGTCGAACTGCCGTGGTACCAGGGGCCCGAAGCCTGCCTGCACCTCATGTCGCTGATCTCGCTGGTGGCCGATGATCTGGCGGTAGTCTACCTGCCGCTCCTCAGCGTGCCCTTCGCACAGATGCTTGAGCGTCGTGGAGTGCGGCTGATCGAGGTTCCCGAGGCCGAGTTCGCCACCATGGGCACCAATGTGCTCGCACTCGCGCCCGGAGAGTGCGTCATGCTGGAGGGCAACCCCGTTACACGGGCCCGGCTTACCGCTGCTGGCTGCGAGGTGCGCACCTATGTTGGCCGCGAGATCTCGCTGAAGGCCGAGGGCGGCGCCACCTGCCTCACCAGGCCGGTGCTACGGGCCTGAGGCGCGCCCATTGCAAAGCGGGCCGCGCTCTGCTAGAGTGCGGGCAGAGCCGAGAGGAGGGCAGGATGAGCATCGACCAGCTGGTGGCGGGGTGTGTGGCCCAGATCGAGGCCAGCCACGGCGCGCGCGAGCAGGCCATCGGCGCCTCGCGGGCGCTGATCCGCCAGTGTGCCAACGCGATCCGCGCGGCCCACCGTGGGGAGTTCGTCGAGGCCGAGCGGCTGCTCGCCGAGGCCGAAGCCACCGCTGGCCACCTTGCCGTTGCGACGGCTGGCTACCCCGAGATCCGCTTCGCCGGGTATACCCAGGACGCGCTCAAGGAGTACGCCGAGGCTCACCTCGTGCTCGCTTTCCTGGCCGGGCGCGAGCCACCCGCCGCCGAAACGATCGGCGTGGGTCCGGCCGCCTACCTGAATGGTCTCGCCGAGGCCGCCAGCGAGCTGCGCCGTGCCTTACTCGATGGCCTGCGCCGTGGCGAGGTGGAGCGCGGCGAGTTGCTGCTCCAGCACATGGACGATGTCTACAGCGCCCTGGTGACGGTTGACTATCCCGACGCGATTACCGGTGGCCTGCGCCGCTCCACCGACGCCCTCCGCAGCGTGCTGGAGCGCACTCGCGGTGACATGACCGCCGCGCTCCGCCAGGAGCAACTCACCGCCGCGATGCGTGGCCTGGAGGAGCGCCTGAGGGGGACAGGAGACGGGGGATAGGGGACGGGGGACAGGGAGGATGTAGTCGCCGTAGAGACGCAGCGTGCTGCGTCCGATGCCGCGTCCGACGTCACCACAGAGCATCGTCGTGCCAATGGGAAGGACATCCGCCCCATGACTCTTGAGCAGCGCGCGCCGGAGCCTGCCTTCCGAGCCGTCGAGGTGGCCCTTGCGCACGCCGACTACGGCACTGCCGCGCTGCCCGCCGCCGTGCTCGGCGCGATCGCCGACTGCGCCGAGGCCTGCCGTGGCACCCTGCGGGAGCTCGAGGGCGAGCGGGAGCGGCTGCGGGCGGCGCTCGATCGGCGCATCCGCAAAGCCCCTGATGGCCCGGCCCGTCGTCTCTGCGCGGTGGACGGCGCTCACGCCACCGTCCCTGCCGCCGGGGCCACCTTTGCTGCCATCGCAGCCGCCGCCGTCGAAGATGCCGCCCTCACCGACCAGGACGTGCTTGTGCGCCTGCTCCCTCCGGTCGAGGAGCTCGAGACGATCCTCGGCGGATTGCGCAGCGTCCTGGAGCTACGTCTGCTCGCCCGTCGCATCCGCTCCACCAGTAGCGGGCTCTTCGTGCTCGATGGCTCCTTCTACTCGATGCTGCTGGAGGTGAACCGGTTACTCGTGCGTTTCGCCCAGGACCACCGCGCGGACCATCCGCCCGCCTGGTGGCAGGGCTTCCGCCCCCTGATCGAGGCCTTCTTCCGCGACGAGGACTGGCGCCTGGTGCTGGAGTGCCGCCGGGTGGTGGCCCACCCCAAGTCGGCCACCGCCGCCGACGATGTGCTGGAGCTCGCCCCCCATCTGAGCGGCACGATCACCGACCGGACGTTGTGGACGAGCGTGCTCAATCCGGGCGAGTATTCGCTGCCGGTCCACCTGATCCGCAAAGACCGGCCCCACCTGCTCACGGGTTATCGCAGCCCCGCCCTTGATGACTTCCGGGAGCGGCGCGCGGCGATCGAGCGGGGTTACGGCCAGCTCTACGTGCTCTACTACCGGCCCGATGCCTCTGGCCCGGCCTACCGCCTGGAGCTGCCCGCGGCCCTGATCGCCCGCGAGCCCCTCGGGGCCGTCCTGGCAACCTTTCGGTCCGCCCTGCGTGTGAGCAGCATCCAGGAGCCACTACCCCAGTTCCTCGCCGACGCGATCTGCCGGCAGCTTGGCCACGCCCTCGCCGCCACCGCCGAGGGCGCTCGCACCACCCTGCAGGGCGAGTTCGATCTGGCCCTCGTCCAACGCTACCTCGGCCCCTACCGCACGCCCCGGGCCTGACACGGGGCCAGAACCGGCGCTGCTCGCTCACGGTGCGGACCACCTACGGCGCGCCCGCGCTGCCCCGCACCTGGAAGATCCTGTAACCGCCCCCAGGCCCAGCGGACACGCTGCTCGGAGCCCGGCGCGCCACCCAGTGGAGTGTCGTTCCCGCGCATGCGGGAACCCGGCATCCCCGCCTTCGCGGGGAGAGGCCGCCGCCTGCGCGGGGACAGGCCCGCGTGTGTACGTGGTGGCCGCCGAACTATGCCATAGAGCCACGCCACACCCCATAGCCGGTAGCCCTGTGCGATCCACTCTTGTGGCGTTGTATACTATGGACCGGCAAGCCAAAACGATGGACAACCACCTATGCAGCGCATTCTGGTCATCGAAGACGAGCCGGAGATTGCGGGCTATCTCCGCCGTGGCCTGGTGCTTGAAGGGTTCCAGGTGACGGTGGCCCACGATGGGCCGGCAGGCCTGGCGGCGGCGCGCGAGGCTCCCCATGATCTGGTGATCCTCGATCTCATGCTCCCCGGGATCGACGGGCTGGAGGTGGCCCGGCGCCTGCGTAGCGCCTCAGACATCCCGATCATTATTCTCACCGCACGCGATGCGGTGGCCGATCGCGTGCGGGGCCTTGAGAACGGCGCCGATGACTACCTCGTCAAGCCCTTCGCCTTCGAAGAGTTGCTCGCGCGCATCCGGGTGCAACTGCGGCGTCGTCAGGCCGGCCAGCAGAGCGAAGTGCTGCGCTTTGGGGCACTCAGCCTGGACACGGCCGCCCGCGAGCTGCGCGTGGGTGAGCGCCGCGTCGAATTGACGGCCAAGGAGTACGAGTTGCTCGAGCTCTTTATGCGCCACCCCAACCAGGTGCTCACCCGCGAGGTGATCTACGACCGCGTCTGGGGCTACGACTTCGGCGGCGAGAGTAACATCATCGAGGTCTATGTGCGCTATCTGCGCCAGAAGCTTGAGGCCGGTGGCGAGCCCCGCGTGATCCAGACGGTGCGCGGCGCTGGCTACATCCTGCGCGAGGAGTAGCCGGTGGGCGCGCCGCGCTGCCGCATCGCCTTGTTCCCTATCTGTAATCTACGCCGCTTCGTCATACCTCGGCCGTGGTGCTATCCTCTCCTTCCCAAGGTCCCTGGCGCGTCGGCCACATGGGATCGCGGATGCCCTGCCCACCGGGTGGGTCGCCCGGGCCGCGCGGTGGGCGAGCGGCATGCCGCGCGGTCGTGGCATCCTGAACCCCACCGCCGCGCTCCTTGCCCCGCCGTCGCTCCCATGGCCACGCCACTCCCACAGACAACCGCGCCGAACCTGCGCGCCAGGCGCGAGGGCGCAGCCCCGGGCGCTGCGCTCGCCGACACACGTCAGGCTACCGAGCCAGGGGCTGCCATGCGCCTGCCCTTCTCCCAGGGAACCGGTCGCCGCCTGCGCCTCGTCGCCCTGTCGCTGGCCTTGCTCGCCGCTGCGGTGGCCGCGCTGCTTGCCCCGCCGCTCGTGCTCCCCGCCCTGGCCACTGTTGCCCTGCTGCTGCTGCTCGATCGGATCGCCCTCGCGCGCGATCTGCGGGCGCTGGCTGCGGCCCTGGCGAGCACTGGCCCGGACGTCAAGCTCGAGGTGACGGAGGGCGCCTGGGGAGAGCTGGCACACGCGCTGAACCGGCTGCGCCAGCAGCGCCGTACCCAGGAGCAGATCCGGAATCTGCTTCCAGTGCTCCCGGCCGCTCCGGCCGCCCGCCTGGCCGACGGCGGCCACCCCGCCGAGGGGGTGACCTACGAAGTCGCGGCGCTGGCCATGAGCCTGGCCGGGGGCCCGGCCGCGCCAGCCGCGCGCCTGCGTGAGCTCGGAGCAGCCGCGCTCCCCCTGGCCGAGCGCCACGATGCCCTGCTGGTGCGCGCCGGTGAGCGGCTCGTGCTCGTCTTCGGGGCCATGGGATCGCAGAGCCCGGCAACTACGCTGCGGGCCGCCGAACAGTCGGCCCGCATCCTTGCGGGCCACTGGCCGGTTAAGGCCGAGGGACGCTTGCGCCTGACGCTCGCCTACGGCCGCGCCCACGCCATCGTGCTGCCTGGCCTCGGCTACACCGTGCTCGGCCCCCCGCTCGACCAGGCCTTGCTCCTACAGAGCCTGACCACACCCGGCCGCCTGCTCTGCAACGAGGATGCCTACCTTGGCTTGCGGCGCCTCGGCCTCGTCC
>SFCB01000213.1 GCA_004367505.1 Chloroflexi bacterium OHK40
GGGGGCCTCAGTGGCCGCCGGGGCGGTGGTGGGCTGGGCGGCCTGCTGGCCACCACAGGCCGCCAGGATCATCGCGAACAGGGCGATGACGGTGAAGAGCGATAGGGACCGCTTCATGCTTCAATGCTCCTTAGCGCTACGCAGGCCAACACTGGCCAGAGTGGGAGCAGAATAGCTCCCGGGAAAACCTGTAACATCGAAAACCAGCAGGACACCTCAATCTGTGGGCAACCACCCCCTTTCCGGGCACGGCCAACCAGGCACGCCCTAGGCGTGGGCCGGCCCGCCTTGCAGCTCCTCGGGCTGATTGAGTTCGGCCGCAAGTCCGCGACAGAGTTTGGCGAGCAACGTGGAGAGGTGCCGCTGCTCCTCCGGCTCGAGCACGCTCAGGCGCCGCTCCAGCGAGCGCTCGTGGGCCTCGCGAGCAGCATCACGCTGGCGCTGGCCGGCGACCGTGAGCAGCACCCGCTGCACCCGCCGATCGCTCGGATCAGCGATGCGCCGCACGAGTTCGGCCTGCTCCAGCCGATCGATCAGCCGCGTGACCGTGCTCTTGTCGAGCAGCAGGCGCTCGCTTAGATCGGTGAGACGCCAGCCGGCCTCACCATCGAGGAGCTGGAGGAGGGCATACTGCGATGTGCTGAGGTTAAAGGGCCGCAGCACACGCCTGTCGCCGTCATCCATCAGGACGTAGATGTCGTGGATCATCCGGTACTGCTGTGTGGCCAGAGGATGCATCGGTGCAGTCATCAACAGCATCGTTGTTATTGCAATTGTTGTGAGCGCAATAATTGTGCCCGCGAGTGTACTACGAAGTCGGGCATTCGTCAAGTAAGTGGTGGGGGGAGAACGCCAGTGGGGAATGGAGACTGCCAATGCGGGGTAGGATGCTCCTTGCCAGAAGCGCCTGGGCGCACCGAGGAGCAGCACACGCTACGAATGACACCGCAACGTCAGCGGCCCGGGCCCGACCCGGGGCGCGGCGCACAACGGCTCATCACTTGCACGGTACGTGAATTATACCGCGTTTCGGGAATGCCACGCAAGCGGCGGGACATGGGTCAGGCTAATGCAACGTCAACGCCCGCATTTCCCGCCCCGCTCCCGCGCGCACCTCTTCTCGCGTTCCGGGAGCAAGAGCTGAGGCTCCGGGGGCCAGAACGCCACATGGTATAATAGTGCAGAGAATCGCCCCAAGAAGCAGCACCCCATGCCGTCGGTCACCGTCCGCGATGTGCTACGCCTTGCGCTCCCTCCCGGCACCACTGTGGCCGCTGGCAGCAGCGGGATGGGCCGGCAGGTCACCTGGGTGGCCACGCTTCGGGCTACCTTGCCCGCCTTCGCCGAGCTACGCGGCGGCGAACTGGCCCTGCTGGCGGTGGATGCTGTCCGCGCGCTGGATGCCCGGCTGACGCTCGCCACGCTCGTGCGACGCCTGGGGCAGGCGCCAGTGCCGGTCGCGGGAGTTGTGGCGCTCGGCCCGATCGAGGCCGACGACGTGGCCGCCGCCGAGGAGGCCCGCCTGCCGCTGCTCCAGCTCCCCGCCCAGGCCGACCTGCGGGAGGTCGAGCGGGAGCTCACCCGGCTGATCACCGACTACGAGGCCCAGTTCGAACGGCGCGGCGCCCAGCTGTACGACCTGCTCACCCAACGCTCGCTGGCGGGCCAGGGGGTTCCAGGCCTGCTCGAGGTGCTCGCCGAGCGAACCGGCCAGAGTGTGGCCTGCTTCGCGCCAAACGGTGAACTGCGGGCGCAGCGTGGCAAGGGCTCGGCCCGGATTGCGTTGCAGGCCCTGCGTCCAACCGCACGCGGCGAGGCGACCCTGCTCAATCAGCAGATCTGGGTCGAGCCGATCGGCCCGAGCGATTACCCCACCGGCTACCTGGCGCTGGCCGGCACGACCCTGGACGCCTGGGACCGCGAGGCCGCCCAGCGCGGCGCGGCAGCCCTGGCGCTGGAACTGGCCAAGGAGCAGGCCGTTCAGGCGGCGGAGGAGCGCCTGCGGGGCGATTTCGTCTCCAGTATCCTTGCCGGACCACCCGGCGCGATGGCCGCGGCCACCCAGCGGGGCCAGGAGCTTGGCTACAACCTCGCGCTCCCACACATTGCCGTGCTCGTCCACGTGGAGGACGCCTCGCCCGCCGCCCTCGCCCGGCTCAGCACCACCGTGCAGAACGAGCTCACTCGCCGCAATCTCGCCGCGCCAATCTCGCGCCGTGAGAGTAGCGTGCTGCTGATGCTGCCCGTCACCGGCAATGCGCGTCTGGTGGTGGAGCAACTCCGCGAGCGGCTGGTCGGCGAGCACCCCCGGGTGGTTCTGGCCATCGGCACGCAGGCCGCTGGCCTCAACGACTGGCGCCGCAGTGTGGAGGAGGCTGAGCAGGCTCTGCTGCTCGGGCGCCAACTCTTCGGCACCGGCAAAGTGCTGGCCTTCTCCGACCTGGGCGTTTACCGCCTGCTGGTGCGCCTGCGGGAGACGCCTGAGCTCTGGGCCTTTTACCGTGAGACGCTGGCCAAACTCGCTGAGTATGACCAGCGCCAGGGTGGGGATCTGCTCAAGACCCTCGATGCCTATTTCAACCACCTCGGGAATCTGCGCGCCACCTCCGAGGCTCTCCACGTGCACCGCAACACGTTGCTCTACCGCCTCGAGCGCATTAAGGAGATCAGCGGGCGCGACCTTGACAACGCCGAGGAGCACTTCGCCCTCTGGCTGGCTCTGCGGGCCCACCGTGTGCTCTCAACCCTCGACGAGGCCTGAGGTCAAACCTGGCTTGATCGTAACGAGTCTGTTCTACGTAGAGGACCGCGCCCGCTTCGCGCATCCCCGCCGAAGCCCCCGAGCCAGCCAGACGGGAGCAAGAACCAGGAAGAGGGCATCGGGGAACCGCAAGCGGATGGCGTCCTGACGCGCGCCATCCCTGCGCCTACCGTTCAGCGTTCCAGCGCGTCGTCGCCGAGGATCACGACGATGTCGGCATCGGTGAGCACGCCCTCAGGCAGGCCATCGCCGAGAATCTCGGCCCCCAGTGTCCGGGCCAGACGCCGGACCGTGGCCGGGTTCCCTGTGCGGTCATAGATCCGCGTTCGCTCGTAGAGCGCAGGCGGGGCATTGCCCGGTACCATTACCCGGAAACCAGCCGCCTCAAGCTCCAGGCTCACGTCGCGGGCGAGGCCCGTCACTTCGGTGCCATTGAGCACCTGTACCAGCGCGTTCTCGGCGGCCTCACTCGGCGGGCGCTGCCACTGGTCCAGCAGGGCCTGCACGGCCCCATCGTCCCAGACGAGGTTGGAGCCATTCTCGAAGGCCAGTTGCTCCGGACCGAGCCGGAACTGCCCGAGGGCCGCGGGGTCCACCGCGCCGGCAAGCCCCATCAAGCCCAGCAGCACATCGAGCCGGTCGATCGGCATGGTGGTCACCACTGGGCGGGCGCCCTCCTCGCCGCCAATGGCGCGCAGCGCGGCGGGGACGGTGAGGGCCTGGCCGAGCCAGCCCTTCGCGCGGAACTCCTGGAGCATGGCGCGAACGACCTGTTGCTGGCGCTCGGCACGGCCGAAGTCACTATCGGCGTGACGGGTGCGCGCATAGATCAGTGCCGTTGCCCCATCCATCCGCTGCGGCCCGGGCTGAAACTCCACCCGCATCACACCGAAGTCCTCGGTCGGGTAGGCCTCATCGAGGATGTAGCGCGGCACATCGATCGTCACCCCGCCGAGGGCATCGATCAGCCCGGCAAAACCGGCGAAGTTGACGGTGGCCACAAAGTCGACGCTCATACCGCGCCGCCGTAGCTGCAGGAACTCCTCAACGGTGCTTGCAGCCAGAGCCATACCGCCCTGCTGCGGCGACACACCCGGGCCATAGAGCTCCTCGGCGCGGGCGTAGCCCTGGCCATAGGCGACGTTGATCTTCGTCACTCCAACGCTGGGAAGCTCAACCTGGGTATCGCGGGGGATGGAGAGGAGCGAGGCCCAGCGGCCCGCCGCGTCGAGCCGGGCGAGGATGAGCGTATCGCCCCGCACGCCCTCCTCCGGGTGGCCTGGCCGCTCGTCCACGCCAATGATCAGCACGTTGGCGCCGATCAGGGGTGAGGCGATCGGAGGATTATTGCGCACATCGGCCACCGTGAGCGCGCCGGCCAGGCTGGCCACCTGCCAGTACAGCAGGCCGGCACCCAGCAGCGCCAGCGCCAGCGCGATGATCAGCGCCAGGCGCGCGCGCCGCCAGAAGCGCGCCAGGCCACCCCGCCGAGGCAAGCGCCCGGCGGGCACGTCTGGCCGCCGCTGGCGCACGGCGATCGTCTCGTCCGTATATGGATCACCTGGTCGTCCTCGGGGCATCACGGCTCGTCCTCACCTGTTTCCGGGCGCACACAGGGTGTGGCGAACATGTGGGCGCATCCGTATTGTAGCAGATAGGTGCTGATCGGCACCTGAAAGCCAGACGATGGGGCGATGAACCGCGCGCCCGCGTGGCGAGAGTCACGCCTCCCGGGCCCATTCGAAATGCATGCCATCCTCAATCGCGCGCGGCCAGTGCCCGCCCCAGTAGAAGCCGTGCAAATGTGCCAGCTCGACCAGCTCGCGCACAGAGCCCTCCTGGCCCACCAGGGCCGCCTGCACCCCGTAGCCGTTCCAGCGGGCGTTGATATCGAAGGCCACCCCGTAGGCATGGTTGCTGAGCACATTGTAGCCCGGCGCGCGTGGGTCAGCGGAGATCGTGCGGGCGACGAAGTCGCCGTCATACCGCAGCACCAGCCGCAGCAGCCCGTAGTCCTCCCAGGCCTGCCAGAGCCGCCGCAGCTGATCGGCGGCAAGGCGGTGGAAGCGCGCGCGCCCGCCACCCCCGCCCGGGATGGCCGCAAGCTGGGGGATGGCCACGTGCACAATATTGCGGGCCGCCCAGCCGTTGGTGATCAGCACCTCACGCCGGCCATAGGCGACCCGGCGCCATTCGAGCCGCCCGAAGAGCTGGTCGCGTACGCCGCCGGCCGTGGGGATGAAGCCGAAGGCGGGCTTCGGCGGCCACGCCGGATCGCCTGGGCGGGGAGGCTGGAGCACCCAGCGCCGTCGACCATCGGCCGGGTCGGCCGGGCGCCAGCCACGCACTGCCTCCGGCGGCTCCAGCCGGCTGAAGCGGCGCGGCACGCCATCGGGCCCGGCGAATACCGTATCGTACGCAAAGACCTGGATGTTGTAGCGCGTTCCCTCAAACACGGCGCTGTAGGGCCCGGTGAGCGGCATGCCCAGCCGATCCTGCATGGCCACCCGGTGCAGCGTCGCCTCCGGGTTGTAGGTCGCGCCGATCCGCCGGTACACCTCCGCCCACACCGCGCGGTAGGCCGGGTCGGTGGTGGGCGTACGCGAGAGGAAGCGGGCCTCGGCCTGGCTGCTCGCTGGTGCGTAGAGGGTGTCGCCAGCGAAGACCTGGGCAATGTAGGCGCGATCAGCGCTGTACCCGTCGCGGCCGAGCGGTGGGCCGAGCCGGGCACGCAGGGCTTCGAGATGAAAGCGCTTATTCGCCTGGAAGGCAGGGGCCTGAGGCGTGGCCGGGTTGCGCGCGGCGGCGTAGCTGGCGTCGAGGAGCGCGCGGGCGGCCGTGCCCATCGCGGGCGGGGATCCGTCGGCCGGAAGCAGGGCGCTCAGGCTCTGCACTTCGCGATAGCGTGCATCAAGGTTGTAGATCAGATCGCGCGCGAGGGCCTGGTAGTTGTAGCGCTGGCCATTATGCGTAAGCTGCTGGTTCGCCCCGACGGGCGCGCCCAGGCCGGCATGGGCGGCGTGGAGCGCAAAGGCCTGGCCGAGATTGAGCGCGCCCCCACGCACCCGCCACATCTCCCCGTAGAGAAAGCTCCAGAGGGCCTCGCTCACGCGGCCGTCGCCGAGGGCCGCAGCCGGTGGCGCGGCCTCGATCAGGAGATCGAGCAGGTCAGCCGAGGGCGGCTCGGGCTCAGGCGCGCCCCCGGCCGCCCCGCCGAGGCCGGGCTCGTCGAGACCGTAGTGGCCGCGCAAGGCCGCCTGCACACGCGCGAGGCCCTGCTCCTGGGCCGGGCTGTAGGCGCCGCCCACCGGCCGCTCCAGCCACACCACCAGGGCGTCGTCGGGCTGGCCCGGGGCCACGCGCTCATCGGCGACCAGGCGGTAGAGGATGCCGTACTGGCTGAGGTAATAGTGGGGGCGGGCTGGATCGGAGCGAGCGGCGAGCACTGCCTCGGCAGGGCGTGGGTCGTCGGTGACGAGCAGCGCGGTGATCGGGCCGGGGCGAGGCCGCCCTGTGACTGCCGGATCGCCGACGGCGAGGGGGGCAAGGGGATCGTCACTCACGGGGCCTCCAGGCGGCGGGTCGTTGAACGCATGATAGCGCCTATGATACCACTGCGGGCCAGACGTTCACGTTCGCCGGAGAGCCCCACTGCGCCCGTTGTGGTAAGCAGCGGAACGTGTTGTGTAACGCACCCGGGGTATCGCAAGACGAATGAAACGCACGCTCTGCGCTGCCCTCCCGGCCCTTACCACCAGGCAGAGGGCACAAACCGCCAGTGGTATAATGGCTCCGCGCAGCAGAGGAAGAACCAGGAGACCCTCAATGGAACTCGGCTTGATCGGCCTGGGCCGTATGGGCGCAAACATGGCGATCCGCCTGCGCCAGGGCGGGCACCGTGTGGTCGTCTACAACCGCACCTTCGAGAAGGCCCAGGAGCTCGCCGACGAGCACGGCGCCGAGCCGGCTCGGAGTCTCGAGGAGCTAGTGGGCGCGCTCACGGCGCCCCGCGTCGTCTGGCTGATGCTGCCCGCCGGCGCAGCCACCGACGAGCACATCGAGCTAGTGGCCCCCATGCTGGAGAAGGGCGACATCCTCGTGGATGGAGCCAACAACAACTATAAAGTGAGCATTGCCCACGGCGAGCAACTCGCCGCCCGGGGCATTCGCTTTATGGACGCCGGGGTGAGCGGCGGGATCTGGGGCCTGAAGATCGGCTACTGCCTCATGGTGGGCGGCGAGCCCGACACCTTCGCCCACATCGAGCCGCTCCTGAAGACCCTCGCCCCGCCCGATGGCTACCTCCACTGTGGCCCCTTCGGGGCTGGCCACTTCGTCAAAATGATTCATAACGGCATCGAGTATGGCATGATGCAGGCCTACGCGGAGGGCTTCGAGATCCTTCAGCAGTCACGCTACGATTTCGACCTGCAGAAGATCAGCCACCTGTGGAACCAGGGTAGCGTTGTGCGCTCCTGGCTGCTGGAACTGGCCGAGCGGGCCTTTGCCGACGACGCCGATCTGAGCGGGATCCGGGGCTACGTGGAGGATAGCGGCGAGGGCCGCTGGACGGTCCAGGAAGCGATCGACCTGGACGTGCCAGCCCCGGTTATCACGCTCTCGCTCCAGACGCGTTTCCGCTCGCGCCAGAGCGACAGTTTTGGCGCCAAGGTGCTCGCGGCGCTGCGCAACCAGTTCGGCGGCCACGCCGTGAAGAAGGCGGAGTGAAACCAGCGGGGCCGGGGAGCATAACCCCGGCCCCGCCGCCCCGCCGGCCCCGGCTGCGCCGTGGGCGCTGGCGCGAGAAGGAGCCTGTGTGACCGACCCACAGATCCTGGAAAACCCCCTTCGCTCCGGGCTTCGCCTCGGCCGCACCCCCGAACCCTGTACCATGGTCATTTTCGGGGCCACCGGCGACCTGACGAGCCGCAAGCTGGTGCCAGCCCTCTACAATCTGGCCCGCGAGCGGCGCCTGCCGGGCGGCTTCTCGGTGGTGGGCTTCGCCCGGCGCGAGTGGGACGATGACCACTTCCGCCAGGTGTTGCTCGATGGCGTCAACACCAACTCCCGGAGCGGCCCCGCCGACCAGGCCCTCTGGCAAACCTTTGCCGAAGGGATCTTCTACCATCGCTCCAACTTCGACGATCGCGCGGGTTACCTGAGCCTGGTGGAACGGCTCGCGGCGATCGATGCCCAGCGGGGTACCAGCGGCAACCGGGTCTTCTATCTGGCGACGCCCCCCGAGTCCTACGCCACGATCATCCACTACCTCGGCGAGGCGGGCCTCAACCGCTCGCCCAACGGCGGCTGGACGCGGATCATCATCGAGAAGCCCTTTGGCCGCGACCTGGAGAGTGCCCGCGCCCTGAACCAGCAGGTCCTCGCCGTCTTTGATGAGCGCCAGGTGTACCGCATCGACCACTACCTGGGCAAGGAGACTGTCCAGAATATTCTGGTCTTTCGCTTTGCGAACGGGATCTTTGAGCCCTTGTGGAACCGGAGCTTTGTGGACCACGTGCAGATTACGGTGGCCGAGAGCATCGGTGTGGAGGATCGGGGCGGCTACTACGATAGTTCGGGCGCGCTGCGCGACATGATCCAGAACCACCTGATGCAGCTCCTCACCCTCACGGCGATGGAGCCGCCAGTGGCCTACGATGCTGATGCCGTGCGCGACGAGAAGGTCAAGGTGCTGCGGGCCATCCGGCCGATTGCGCCCGAGGAGGTGGCTCGCTACACGGTGCGCGGCCAGTACGCGGCTGGCAGCGTGTCGGGGCGGCCGATCGGCGGCTACCGCAGCGAGCGCGGCGTGGCGGCTGGCTCCCAGACGGAAACCTACATCGCGCTGAAGCTTTTCATTGAGAGCTGGCGCTGGGCCGGCGTGCCCTTCTACCTGCGCAGTGGCAAGGCACTCCCCCGGCGCGTGAGCGAGATCGCCATCCAGTTCAAGACGGTGCCGACGATGCTCTTCGCCGACACGCCAATGAACGATATCGAGCCCAACGTGCTGGCGATCAAGATTCAGCCGGACGAAGGCATTACGCTCAAGGTGGGCTCGAAGGTCCCGGGCCAGTCCCAGATTCGCCCGGTGACGATGGACTTCCGCTACGGCACGTCGTTCGGGGTGGCCTCGCCGGAGGCCTACGAGCGGCTGTTGCTCGACTGTATGCTCGGCGATGGCACGCTCTTCACCCGGCGCGACGAAGTCGAGGCGAGCTGGGCGCTGATCACCCCGATCCTCCAGGGCTGGGCCGCCGGTCCACCCCAGTTGTTCCCGAACTACGAGGCCGGAACCTGGGGTCCCGCCGCCGCCGACACGTTCATCGCGGCGGACGGGCGGGCGTGGCGGCGCCTCTGATGCCGGGCCATGGCACGATGAGAGCTGCACCAACCATCGATATCGGCGCCATCGAGCGCGAATTGCGGGCGCTCTGGAAAGACAGCGCGGCCGACCCGGCGGCGAGTGGCAACGCGGTGACCCGGGCCCTCACCCTGAACCTGGTGGCCCGGGCCACCGACAGCGCCATGGCCGAGCAGGTCAGCGCCGTGGCTCAAAGCCTCACGGCCAGCCACCCGAACCGTACGGTGCTGGCGGTAATGCGCCCCGATGAGCCTGAGCCCCGGCTGGAGGCCTTTGTGCAGGCCAACTGCCTGCTCACCGCCCCTGGCGTGCCCCAACTCTGCGGCGAGCAGGTAACGATCGAGGCGCACGGCGCTGCGACGGGGCAGGTGGCATCGCTGGTGCTGCCACTCCTGGTGCCCGACTTGCCAGTGGTGCTCTGGCTGCCCGGCCCGGCTCCCTTCGACGACCCGCTTCTGCCACGGCTGCGCGGGGTGATCGACCGCCTGATCGTCGACTCACGGGAGTTTACCAGCCCCGCCCGGGATCTGGCGGCCATGGTGGCCTTTGAGGCTGCCGAGGCCCCCGGGCCAGGTGGCGGACCCCGGCCGCCCGCGCTGAGCGACCTGGCGTGGACCAGCCTTACACCCTGGCGCGAGTTGACGGCACAGTTCTTCGATACCCGGCCACTGCTGCCCCACCTGCACCGGATCGACCAGGTCGAGATCCGCTATGTACCCGGGCCAGGCCGGCCCAACACCCTGCTCGGTCTGCTGATGGCGGGCTGGCTGGCCTCGTGCCTGGGGTGGGCGCCCCTGGAGGATGCCGTGAGTGTCGAGGGTCGCGGGCTGCGGCTTCACCTGCGGCGCCCGGCAGTGGGCGTGGGCCCCGGCGCGATCCGCCTGGTGACGGTGGACGTGCGCCCCGACGAGCGGCCGGGGGCCACGGTGGGGCTATCGGCGCTCCATTTGCGGGCGGTGGACGGCGTGCTCGCCGACTTCAGCGTCGTGCTCAGCGATGAGCCAGGCTACGCCCTGACAACCGCCGAGATTGCGGGCCACGCGACGGTACGGCGCCTCGCCCGCTGTGAGCAACTGAGCCCGGGGGACCTGCTTGCCGCCGAGCTGCGCCTGCTCAGCCGGGACCGTACCTTCGGGGCCGCCCTGCGGGCCGCCGGCGCCTTCGCCGCGCGGCTCGGCTGACGGAGTCGCTATGTCGTCGCTGCTTGTGGCGGGTACCTTTCCGTTGGTCTTCCTGCTCGTCTCGGTAATCATCGACGCCCTGATGCTCTTCCAGCTAAAGTGGGCAAAGCTCGGGGGCAGCTTCCGGGACTCGGCGATCGCGAACCTCGTTTCCGCAGTGGTGATCGCACTGCTAAGCATGCTGCTGCTCCAGATCCAGAACATCTTCCTCGCGCTCCTGGCTGTGCTCGCGGTGGCCTGGATCGTCGAGGGATTTGTGCTCATGCTCTTGCGCAAGCGCAAGGCAGCCCCGAGCTATCTGGCAGCCCTGGTCGCGAACTTCTCCGCCTTTATCTTCGCCTACGCTTACGTGCTGACTTTCCTGCTGATCTGACGCCAGAGCCACGTGGTGGTCCGACCCCAGGTTGGTGATGGATGCGGCGAGCGAGGGCGGGGAGGGCTGTGCCCTCCCCGCCCGAAATACCCCATCACAACCAGATTGCCAGAGCACGAGCGCGCAATCGGGGCGATGCGCCCATCGCCACAGGGCGTTGCCCGCTGCTGAAAGAGCCTACTTCTTCTTGCCACGGGGCACGGCGGGCGGGGCGGCCCTGCCACGGGGCGCCTCGGAGCGAGACTGAGCGGTAGCCTGGCGGATCTTTGCGGCCTCGGCGGCGATAGCCGGATTCTCGGGCTGACTCGGCGCCACCCGCGCGGCGACGGCCGCCGTCTTCTGGGCCTGGCCATTCAGCAGGTGCAGGATCTCCTGCTCACGGCCGAGGTGGCAGTCCTTGAACTTCTTCCCCGAGCCACAGGGGCAGCGGTCGTTGCGGCCGGGCAGCGTCACCGTCCGCCGCTGGGGCTTCGTGGCCACCTGCTCCATCTCGCTGCTACCGCCAGCCGTGTGGGCGGAGGCCAGGCGGGCCTGCTGCTCGGCCTCGATCTGGCGCAGGTAGCGCTCGTAGGCGAACGACTGGGGAATAATCTGGTAGACAATGTCGCGGGTGATGTTCTCCTTGAGCTGGTCGAACATCTGGAAGGACTGGCGGCGGAACTCCACCAGCGGATCCTTCTGAGCGTAGGCCTGGAGCATAATACTCTGGCGCAACTCATCCATCGCGGTCAGGTAATCGATCCACTGGCGATCGATCGCGCCGAGCATCATCCGCCGCTCGACGAAGCGCATCATCTCGGGGCCGATCGCCCGCTCGCGCTCCTCGTAGGCCTGCTCCAGTTGCTCCACCAGCCAGCTCTCGATCTCGTCGCGGGCTTTGCCCTCCAGGGTAGCGCTACTCACCGAGGCGGGCAAGGAGGGGTTGATCTGGCGATACTGGCGCAGCAACTCGTCGAGCTCCCAGAGCTCCGGGTCACCCTCGGGGAGGTGCTCATCGACCAGGGCGGCGATCTCCTCGCCGATCATCTGGAGCACCTGATCGCGCACATCTTTACCGTCGAGGATCTCGCGCCGATCCTTGTAGATGATCTGGCGCTGCTTGTTCATCACATCGTCGAACTCGACGGTATGCTTGCGAATATCGAAGTTATAGCCCTCCACGCGCGTCTGGGCGCCTTCGATCGTACGGTCGAGGATACCGGCCTCCAGGGGCAGATCATCGTCCATGAAGCGGCTCATCAGGCCCTTGATCCGCTCCACGGGGCCAAAGCGGCGCATGAGCTCGTCCTCCAGAGAGAGGAAGAAGCGCGAGGAGCCCGGGTCGCCCTGGCGGCCGGCACGGCCACGCAGCTGGTTGTCGATACGGCGGGCCTCGTGGCGCTCGGTACCGATAATATGCAGGCCGCCGAGCGCGCGCACCTCGGCGCCCTCGGCCTCGGTGATGCGCCGGGCCTCCTCGCGGGCCTCCCGCAGCTGCTCGGGCGTCGCCTCCTCGAACTTAATGCCCCGGGCGGCGAGGATATCATCCACCAGGCCGTCGGGATTACCGCCGAGCAGGATGTCGGTCCCACGGCCGGCCATATTGGTGGCCACCGTCACGGCGCCCTTGCGGCCGGCCTGGGCCACGATCGCCGCCTCCTTCTCGTGGAACTTGGCATTGAGCACGCTATGGCGCACCCCGGCACGCTTGAGGAGCTCGCTGATACGCTCCGAGGTCTCGACCGAGGTCGTACCGATCAGAACCGGGCGGCCCATCCGGTGCAACTCCTCCACCTCGCGCACCACCGCGTTGAACTTGGCAGCCTCACTACGGAACACCTGATCCGGTAGATCCTGGCGGATCGAGGGCTTATTGGTGGGGATGATCACCACATCCAGATTGTAGATCTTGCCAAACTCCTCCCGCTCGGTGTAGGCCGTACCGGTCATCCCGGCCAGCTTAGTGTACATACGAAAGTAGTTCTGGAACGTGATCGTCGCCAGAGTAACGTTCTCATTCTTGATCGCCACGCCCTCTTTGGCCTCCACGGCCTGGTGAAGCCCATCGGACCAGCGGCGACCGGGCATGGCGCGGCCGGTGAACTCGTCGATAATCACCACCTCGCCCTGAGGCGTCACCATATAGTCCTTATCGCGGTGAAAGACGAACTGGGCCTTGAGCGCATTCTCAACAAAATGGGTCTTCTCGTAGTGCTGGGGATCGTAGAGGCTCTCGCCCTCAGGGATGCGTAGCAGGCGCTCGACACGCTCAATCCCCTGCTCAGTGAGCGTAATACTTTTGGTACGCTCATCGATAAAGAAATCGCCGTCGGGCTCCAGGCCTTCTTCTTTGATCTGCTTGGGCGTCACACTGCTGCGACGCAAGCCGCGAATGAGACCGGCTATCTGGCGGTAAAGGTCGGAGGACTTCTGGGCGGGGCCGGAGATGATGAGGGGCGTGCGGGCCTCGTCGATCAGAATATTGTCCACCTCGTCGACAATCGCGTAATGCAACTCGCGCTGCACCATCTGGGAGCGCTCATAGGCCATATTGTCGCGCAGGTAGTCGAAGCCGAACTCGTTATTCGTGCCGTAGGTGATATCGGCGCGGTAGGCGTCCTGGCGCGGCACCGGGCGCCAATGCACCAGGCGCTGGTCCTCCTGATTGGCATTCGGGTCGATATAGTCGGGGTCGTAGATCGCGCTCTGCTCGTGGGCGATGAAGCCGACGCTGAGCCCGAGGAAGTGGTAGACCGGGCCCATCCAGCCGGCGCCCACTTTGGCCAGGTAATCGTTGACCGTCACCAGGTGCGCGCCCTTGCCCTCAAGGGCGTTGAGGTAGAGCGGCAGGGTGGCCACGAGGGTCTTGCCTTCGCCGGTCTTCATCTCGGCGATCTTGCCCTGGTGCAGCACGATCCCGCCGATCAGCTGCACATCGTAGTGACGAAGGCCGATGGTGCGGCGGGCGGCCTCGCGCACGGCGGCGAAGGCCTCGGGCAGCAGATCATCCAGGTCCTCGCCGTCGGCCAGGCGCTGCCTGAACTCGTCCGTCTTCGCGCGGAGGGCCGCGTCGTCCAGGGCTTGATAGTCGGGCTCGAGATCGTTGATCGCCTCAACCAGAGGCTGGATCTGGCGAATCGCTTTCTCGTTGGTGTCGCCGACGATCTTCTTCAGCCAGTTTAGCATCGCGAACTCCGTTCGCTGGTCATCTGTTGCAGCGTTGGGGCACAGAGCGGTCCGGCGCAGCGCCCGGAAAACCTGGCCCGGGGAGCGCGCGCCCGCGCCCACCGCTGTATTATAGCCGACCTGTCGGCCCGGCGGCTATTGAAACCATGATGTTCGTTTGGCCCCGCGAATGGCCCTCACCCCCGCTTTCGCGGGGGCAGGCTCGCCGCGTGCGGAGGGAGGCTGGGTTTCCGCCTGCGCGGGAACGACGATGGGGGGCGGCCCTGGTGGGGGCGTTCGTCGCCGGGTTCCCGCCTGCGCGGGGAGGCTGGGTTCCCGCCTGCGCGGGAACGACAGATGTGGTGTCCCGCTGGCGCGCCCGCGCATCCGGGATAGAAGCGTCCCTCGTCCCTCGTCCGCAGCCCGACACCCGCGATCTGCTACGGCACACCGTGGCCCGTACGCGCCAGGATCTCTGAGAGCACCGCAACCAGGTCGTCGGGGGCGAAGGGCTTCTGGATGAAGCGTGCTCCGTCGTCGGCGAGGCTATGGCCAACGAGGGCGTTGTCGGTGTAGCCCGACATATAGACGACGCCGATCCCTGGTCGGGTGGCGCGCAGGGTGGCGGCGAGCTGCACCCCGTTGACCCCGCCAGGCATCACCACATCGGTGAGCACGACGTGGATCGCGTCGGGGTAGCTCGCGGCCAGCTCGCGGGCATTGACGCCATCACTCGCCTCCAGCACGGTGAAGCCGGCCCTGCGGAGGATCTGGCGGGTCATCGCCCGTACGGGCTCGTCGTCCTCCACCAGGAGAATGGTGCGGGGCTGTGGGCGTGTCGCGGGGCGCGGTGGAGCGCCTGGAGTCGGCGGGGCGCTCCCCTCGGCGGCGGGGAGCAAGACCGTAAAGCTAGTGCCCTGGCCCGGCCCAGTCGAGAAGGAGATCTGGCCGCCGCTCTGGCGCACGATCCCGTGCACACTGGCGAGGCCGAGCCCGGTGCCTTTGCCACGAGGTTTGGTGGTGAAGAAGGGCTCGAAGATGTGAGCGGCCGCCTCCGGATCGATCCCGATACCAGTGTCGGTCACGGTGAGTTTTGCGTAGGCGCCGGGGGCGAGATCTTTGTGCTCGGTGCCATCATCGGCGCGAATGCGCGCCATGGCCGTCTCGATCGTCAGGCGCCCCCCTTCGGGCATCGCGTCGCGGGCATTGAGGGCCAGGTTCAGCACCACCTGCTCGAGCTGGCCAGGGTCGGCGCGGACGGTGGGCAGATCGTGGGCCCGGACGATCGTCAGGGCGATGTCTTCGCCGATCAGGCGCCGCAGGATGCCCTCGGTACCTGAGATGACATCGTTGAGGTCGATCAGCTCCGGCTGGAGCACCTGGCGCCGGCTAAAGGCGAGAAGCTGACTGGTGAGCGCGGCGGCGCGGGCACCCGACTGGCGGATCTGCTCGATGGAGGTACGCAGCGCATGGTCGGACGGGAGCTCGTCGAGGATCAGGTCGCACTCGCCAAGCACGACGGTGAGCAGGTTGTTGAAATCATGGGCGAGGCCACCGGCCAGGCGCCCGAGGGCCTCCATCTTCTGGGCCTGGCGCAGCTCCTCCTCGGCGCGGCGACGCTCGCGCATGTCGCGCACGACGGTGGAGTAGTACTCGGGGCGCCCGTCAACGCCGTAGTGGGCGATGATCACCTGGGAGGCCGGGATCTCGGTGCCGTCGCGGCTGCGCAGGAGGATTTCACCCGTCCAGGTACCGGTGGCAGCCGCCTCTGCTGCGGACTCGCGCAACCGCTCGGCCGCAGCAGGAGCGACCAGATCATACACGGTGCTCGTAGTCACATCGGCGTCCTCGGGCAGACCCACGAGGGCCCGACCGGCACGGTTAATGTAGATCACCTGGCCGCGCGGGTCGCACATGGCTACAAAATCGGTGGTGGCCTCGATCACGGCGGCAAGGCGCCCATGGGCAGCTTCTGCACGACGGCGATCGGCCAGTTCGCGCTGGGCCTCAGCGAAGAGACGGGCGTGCTCGAGCGCAATGGCGGCCTGGTCGGCGAAGGCGCCGGCAAGGCGGGCGTGCTCGGGGGTATAGAAGCCAGGCTCGAACTTGTCGAGGGTGATCATGCCGATCAGCCGCTCACCAAAGATGAGCGGCACGCCGAGCCAGCTACGGATGGGGTCGTCGACGAAGGGGAACTCGCGGAATGCTGGGTAGCGTGTCGGCGCATCGGTGAGGATCACCGGGGCGCGGGTAGCGGCAACGTCGGCATTGGGGCTCGCCCCCGGCGCCAGCGGGAAGCAGCGGCCGATCAGTGCCTGCATGTTCGCGAGCCCATAGGCGCCGATGATCTCGGCCACACCGTCGTGGACGGATTGAACCGAGGCGCTGTCAAAGGGCACGACTTTGCGCAGCTCGGTGAGGATCAGCTCGAGGACGCACTCGGTGCTGATGGTTGAACTGAGGGCCTGGGTGGCAGCGCGCAGCGTCTCGGCCTCGTGACGGCGACGCTCCGCCAGTTCGATCGTCTCGCGCAGACGGGCGACGGTATGATCGAGGGTTCGGGCGAGAGCTCCGATCTCGCCGCCGCCCACCTGCGGGATGGGGGCGTGGAGGTCGCCGGCACCAACCCGCTCAGCGGCGGCAGCGAGGGCCTTGATCGGGCGCAGAATAGCCCGGCTCAGCAGGTGGGCCAGGAGCAACGCCACAATCAGGGCTACGACGGTGATTAGTAGCGTTACCATCCGGAGCTCCCCAAGGTAGCTGAAGACGCTTGTGAGCGGCCAGGTGTAGATCACCGTCCACTGCGTGTCCTCCAGGCCATGTGGCCAGATGCGGGCATAGGCCTGCAAGCGCCCTGCGCGATCCGGGGAGTCAATGATGACGCCGGAGCTCTGGCTGAGAATCGTGGCAGCGTCGGTGGGCTGGTGCTGCTCCAGTGTCCCTGGCGACGCTCCAGGGAGGCCCGCAGGCGGGAGCAGGTAGGTGCCATGCCGGTCGATGAGTAGCGTCTCGACCGCCGGTTCGGGATTGCGGAGCTCCTCGAACAACGGCGCGAGTGGCAACTCCAGCACCATCACAGCCCGGGTTTCGTTGGTAGGGCCAGGGAGCGGAGCCGCGTAGCGAAGCACCTGTAGCTCCCCCGGCTGGAGCCGCGTGGGCGGAGCAACTGCGATCGGCAGCGCGCTGGGGTCGGCACGGGCGCGGAGCACACCAGCGACAAAGGGCTCCGCCGCGCGGTCGACGAGCTGCTCAGGCGGCGTCTGCGCCACACGCCCATCCTCGCGACGGACACACAGCCTCTCCTCGCCCTGTGGGCTCAGCAGGCAGAGGCCGGAATAGCGGCCACCAGCGCGATCGAGGAAGCGACCGAAGGCGCTGGCAGCCCGGGCTTCGGCACGTTGATCGCCCAGAGCGACGCGGTGCAGCGTCGTGTTCTGCAGGAGCATGAGCAGATCATGCTCTGCGGCGTCGAGCACGGCCTCGGCTCGTTCGGCCCGGTCGAGGGCTTGCCGGAGATAGTGATCGGCCACCAGCGCTTTGAGCAACTCATCGGCCCTCAGCTGATTGTAGGGCAGCAGAACCAGCGTAGGGACGAAGAGCACAAGCATAAAGGCGAGTACAAGACGGCTCTGCAAGCTAGAACGGGCGGAGGTAAACATAGCGGAGACCCCGAGGCGCAGCACAGCGCGGTGCTGCCGCAAGAGCTTGTTGTCGGGTGAGCAAGCAGATGCGACACTTCCCAGGGCAGTATAGGACGCGCGGGTTACCGGGCGAGGTGGCACGTTCGGGCCGGGGGTGCTATGCTGTGTCGCACCGCGCGAGCCGGCGCCCGGCGCATTGGCCGGCGGGTATGGAGAGCGGTGGAGCGGCGGAGGGCATCAACGGCCATGGCGCGGGCGACAACGATCTACCTGGGAACTGCCGAAGGGCTCTTGATCGGTAGCCAGGAGGGGCCTCAGGGGCACTGGAGGTTGGCCCGGCATGCGTTGCTGGGCCACGCGGTGCGAGCCATCCTGCTCGTGGGCGAGGAAGCACTGCTGGTCGCCGTGGATGGTCTTCCACCGCAGCAAAGCTTTGATGAGGGGCTCAGCTGGAGCAACGCCACGGGCGCCTCGATCGAGCCGGTCGGCCTGCGTGCGATGAGCGCCACCGGCCCCCGCCATCTGTCGAACCCCCGCCTGCTCGGGGCAACCGCCTACGCGATCCTGGGGGGGCGCGCGCCGGTGCTGGTGGGCGCCGGAGCTGGTGGCGGCATGCTCTTCCGCAGCTTCGACGACGGCATCCACTGGGAGCCTGCCGGGGTCGTGGGCGAGGTCGCAGGGCGGATCACCGCGATCACGCCGGGGGCCGGGGCGCTCTGGGCCGGAACCGACGCGGGCCAGTTGCTGCGCTCCAACGACAGGGGCGCCTCGTGGCGCGAGGCGGGCCGGACCAGTATGGCCATCCTCTGCCTTGCAGCCGGGCCACAGCGCAGCTGCGGATAGGGCAAGTTGGAGATGGAGGAGCAGCAATGGCGAAAGCCGCGATCGTCTATGTGGGAACGGCCGACGGGCTGGCTACCTATAGCGACCCGGGGAATACCGGGCGCTGGCGACGAGTTGGACACACCCTTGAGGGTCGCGCCGTGCAGGCCATTCTCGCCGCCGATGCTGCAACCCTGATCGTGGCGGTAGCCGGGGAGGCGCCGCTGGCAAGCACCGACGGCGGGCAAACCTGGAGCACGGCACCATCCGCCGAGGCAGATAGCCTGTGCGCTTTTCTGGAGGCCGAAGGCCCGCTTGTCACCACCGCGCACGGCCCGGCACACTGGAAGGGGGATCACGCGCCGGCTCCCGGGGCGGTAGCCCTGGCCCTGCTCGCCGGCCGGCAGGAGGTGCTGATCGCCGCGATCGCCGGTGGTACGGCCATCGTCCGCAGCGAGGACGGCGGCGCCACGTGGGCGCAGGCCACCATCGACGGGGCACTGCGTGGTGGGGTGACGACGATTGTGCCCGCGAGCTATCACATCGACTATGCCTGGGCCGGGACCGATGCAGGCCAACTGCTCCGCTCCGAGGATCGCGGGCGCACCTGGCGCGAAGTGGGTAACGAGCCCGCCCCGATCCATTGCCTCGCCGTGGTGCGCCTTGAGTCTTCATCCTGAGGGCGAGCACATGCCCCCGCCCGCCGGGCGGAAATGACGCCAGAGCGTTGGCCTTCGTTTTAGTGGGTTCCCTTGCGGTAGAACCAGCAGACCCGGCTCACGCTTGCCCCGGCGATGCGGCTATAAAAGGCCAGCGGGCCAACCCAGCCGATCTCGGCCGTGCGAAACCCCAACTCGCGCAGATCGGCGAGGCAGCGTAGCAGCAGGGCCCGCCCGAGGCCGGCGCCGCGCACGGCCTCGGCAGTGCCAGTTGGCCCAAAGGTCCCCGGGAACCCGCTCACGCTATGGCAGGCGAAGCCGCCAATCTGCCCGTCCCGCTCGGCGATGAAGACCGAAACCGGCTCCTGATCCAGGGCCAGGCAGGCCTCCCACTCCCAGAGCGGGCCGAACTGAGCGCGAACCCAGGCTGCCAGAGACTGGTGGTCAGCGGGTGTGCAGCGCCGTAGCATCCAGCCCGAGGCGGCGAGACGCAACTGGTCGTCGAGCGTCCACCAGTGGCGCGCCGTGAGGTCAACGGACATGTTCACCGCCTCGCCGGCACGGGAGTAGCCACGGCGCTCGAAGAGACAGAGCGCCACGGTGTCGCGTGGGTCAAGGCCCGGCCAGAGGTAATTTGGCGCCAACCGGCCCACCCGCAACTCCACAACACCAGCCTCCAGGAGGCGCTCTTCCAGCAGGGTGAGCAGCCGTGCGCCGTAGCCGTGGCCGCGCGCCTCGGGCGCCACGAGCAGCAGGCGCGGGCCACCCACGAGCCCCTCGGGCGTTGTGCGCAGGCTGCCAAGGGCGGCGCCAACGAGGCGAGTGCCGTCCCAGAGGCCCAACTGCAACGCCGGTCGTAGATCTGGCTCGGCGAGGAGCAGGCGCCGCAGCGTGGAGTCGTCCAGCGGCTCACGCAGGCCGGCGCGGCAGAGGGCACTGAGCGCGGGCAGGTCGGCCCCAGTGAGCGCACGTAGCTCCATCGGCAACTCCTGTGCAGGGGCAACTCACGCCCTGCTTGATGGTGCGTGTCGGCGATGAAGGTCGGTGTAGCCGCAGGCGCCTCGCGGACCAGGGGCTGACACGCGCTCAAACAGGGTTGGGGATCAGAGATACTTCGGACCCCGCACCACCTCGGCGTCCACACTATAGATGATCACGGCGAAATCCGGGAAGTAGTGCTGCGCCACGTGGGCCATGATCCGCTCGGCCACCTCGGGGCTCACGAGCGTCTCGATCCGCAGGTTCTGGCCCTCCCAGTCGCTGGCGTGAATACCACGTGTGCCCTCACCTCGCACCTCGCCCATGGTATAGCCGCGGGCGCCAAGGCTCTTGAGCTCGCGCAACAGCCGATCCTCGAGCACCGCCTCGGCAATGATCGTCACCAGCTTCAGCCTGGTTGTCTGCATGGCGCACTCCTGTGACTGTCCATCAGTGTACCGAAGGTCGGCGTTAGTAGAACAGGGTCGACAGGGCGTAGTAGAGCGGAATGCCGATCGCGAGGTTGAAGGGGAAGGTGATGCCGAGCGACGCGGTGAGGTAGTAGCTGGGGTTGGCCTGGGGCAGGGCGATGCGGACAGCGGCGGGAGCGGCGATGTAGGAGGCGCTGGCGGCGAGGGTTCCAAGCACGATCGCCCCGCCCTGGGAGAGCCCGGCCAGGCTTCCGAGCCAGATCCCGATCAGTCCGTTGGCCAGAGGCATCAACACGCCGAAGCCGATCAGAAAGCGTCCAACCCGGCGCAGATCGCGCAGGCGCCGCGCGGCGACCATACCCATCTCAAGGAGGAAGAGCGTCAGCGCACCGCGGAAGAGGCCCACAAACAGCGGCTCGACCTGGGCAAAGCCTGCCTTGCCGGTGAGCGCGCCGATGGCCAGGCCGCCAAGGAGCAGCAGGATGCTCTTTCCGATCAGCAACTCGCGTATGACGGCGCCCCAACCATCGCCGCCACCCGTCGCGAGCCTGGCCACCAGCAGAGCCACGAGGATGGCGGGCACCTCAAGCAGGGCAACGAGCGTCGGCATGAAACCCTCGTAGGGGATGGCCACGGCCTGCAAGAAGGTCTGCACGGCGGCGAACGTCACGGCGGAGACGGAGCCGTAGTGGGCGGCAATCGCTGCCGCATCGGCCACCTCGAAGCGCCCGAGGCGCCGCAGGATCACATAGGCGATGAGCGGAATACCGATCCCGAGCGCGAGGGTCATAAGGGCGGGGGCCCAGAACGAGGCGAGCGACGTCTCGGCGAGCTCGACGCCGCCCTTCAGGCCGATAGCGAGGAGCAGATAGATCGAGAGCCCGGTATAGAGCTCCTCGGGAAATCGGAGATCGCTGCCCAGGCTGGTCGCGAGGATGCCGAGGACGAAGGCGAGCACCATGGGCGAGAACAGATTAATCCGCACGACCTCGAGGATCTCCAAGGCAGCACCTTCCCGAAAACATAAGGAGAGGGCACAGAGGCGAGGTGCGCTCTGTGCCCTCAGCTGGAGGCTGACGGGCCTAATCGGTAGCGAGCGCCAACTCGGCCTCGTCGGGCTCGGTGGCGAGGGCGTCCCACTCATGGTAGCCCGTCTCATAGGCGTCGACACCGAGCAGTTCGGCGGCGATATAGGCCGCCGTCTGGGGCGAGATGCGCCCGTTCTCGAGGCCTTGCTCAAGGGCGGCAAGCAGCTCGAAGCGATCCATAGTACCTCCACACGTCCATTGTGCGCGGCCCGTGGCCCCATTGCTCCGCGCCGCTCCGGTCAGTAGCGCCGAGAATGATACTTGCTTGCGTCGTTTCTCGCAAGTGGGAATCTTCACCTGCCGGGTGGGGCGGATGGTCCGGCGCGGATCGCCCTTACCGCCCTGTTGTTCCCGCGCACGCGGGAACCCAGCCCCGCGTGTGATGGGGGTCTGGCCCCCAACCCCCGCTCCCAGAGCGGGAGCTATGCATTACCCACAAGTCCTTCGCTGGAGTGCGCGCGTCCGGGCCTGACCCGGCGGCCGCAACGCCTGGTGTTCGCCGTTGACGGATGGCTTTGCAAAGCCATCCACAGATTTATGGGAAGGCGACGGTGCAGCAGCCCTGCCCCGCCGCCCCCGCCCTGGCCTTGCGGGGGCAACCCTATGGTATACTGCCCGACGATCGCCAGGCAGTCCGGCGGTCAGGAGGTGCTCGTGTGTCCACGCCAGTCCCCGATGTCCAGGTGATCCCCGGCCTCACCTTCCGGGTCGCCGAGCGCGAGGAGCTGGAGAAGCCCTACCGGGTGATCATCGAGAATGATGATGTCACCCCGATGGACTTTGTCGTCCAGGTGTTGCGGGTCTTCTTTGGCCTCGACTTCGATCGGGCCATGGTGGTGATGCTGACGGCCCACCACGAGGGGCGCGCCCATGTTGCCACGCTCCCCTACGAAGAGGCGCAGGAGCGCGTCTACAACGCCCATCACGCCGCGCGTGAAGCGGGCTACCCGCTCACCTTCTACCTCGAGCCCGACGAGTAAGCCTATGCACCGGCCCCGTCTTGCCGTTCTCGGCCTGCTCTGCCTGGCCCTCGCCACAGGCTGCGCCCGCGTTGCCCCGCAGCCCGGCGCCGCGCGCGCCGAACCCACCGCCGCCCCCCCAACAGTCTCGCCTGCTCCGCCGACCGTCGCCCCGACCGCGACGCCACCCCCGGTCTTCGCCGCTGGTTCGACGGTCGGCGGGGTGGATGTTGGTGGCCTGACGATCGAGGCGGCCGCCGCGCGCTTGCGGGCCGAGTTGCCTTCACCCGATCCGGTGGAGCTCCGGGCAGGCGACGCCCGCCTGACGCTCGACCCGTCCACGATCGGGCTGGCCCCATCGGCGGATGATCTGCTCGCCCTGGCTGAGGAGGCTGTGGGCAGCACGGCGCCCGCACAGGTGCCGCTCCGCCTGCACGTCGATCGGGCCGCGCTTCGGGCGAGCCTGCGAGAACTGGCGGCTACTGCGGCCACCCCCCCCACGGTCGAGGTGATCACTGGCACCGACACGCTCTCGCGGAGCTTCGCCCTCCTTCCCGGCAGAACCCTCGACATCGACGCGGCCACCCGGCAGGTGGCCGAGCGGCTCGCACGGGGCGACGATGGGCCGATCGAACTGGCGCTGGCGCCCGATACAGCGGCGCCCCGCGTCCCCCTGGCGCGGGTACGGGAAGAGCTCGCGACCCTCGCCGAGACGGTGCCCGGCGTCGTCGGGGTGCATCTGATCGACCTGGAGAGCGGCGAGCAGATCGGCCTTAACGACCACACCGTATTCGCCGGGGCGAGCACGATCAAGACCGCGATCATGCTCTATCTCTACGCGAATGTCGAGGAGCTGACCGAACGCCAGGAGTTCTGGCTGGGCGAGATGATCCGCTACAGCGATAACCTCTCGGCCAACGATCTGCTGGCGGCGGGCGCGGGTGGCAGCGGCACCGACTGGGCCTTTGTCGGCGCCGAGCAGATGAGCACCATGCTCCAGGAGGAACTGGGCCTGCGCCACACTTACCTCTACGTGCCCTACGAGACGACCGACTACATCAAGCTCTATAAGCCCTCCTTCCGCTGCGGCCCCGCAGGCCCTGTCGGCGAGCGGCCCTACACCGAGATGGGCCCGTGCCTGCGCGCAGAGCCTGCCAGTATGGCCCGCCTCTACCAGCTGATCGATGAGTGCGCGGGCGGCACCGGTACGCTGCTCGACCGCTTCGAGCTCCTCTCGCCGGAGCGCTGCCAGGAGATGCTCGACTGGCTGGCGCGCAACGCCGACAAGACCCGCATGGTGGCTGGCATCCCGGCGGGCGTGCGGGTGGAGCACAAGAGTGGTTGGATTGAGGACATGCAGGCCGATTGCGGCGTGGTACGCTCAGAGGGCGGCGATTATGTCGCGTGCATCTACTACTACCGCCCACTCGACGGCAAGCGCGACTTCTGGACTGATGAGCAGATGGCGCCAGTAGTGGCGGCGTTCTCGCACCTGATCTACACGGCCTTCAACCCGGTGGTGCTGAGCGAGGAGGAGCATGCCGCCGGCGTGGGCAACGCCCCCTGAACGGCCCATCGCTTGAGGCAGAGCCGCTCCGCACCGCTCCCCCACGATCCATGTGGTAGGATGAGCTTCATCCGGTTCGCCGCGCCCGGCGGCACCATTACGCGGAGTCCACGATGCCCACGCTGCCCATCGCGCGGCTGATCGTGTTCAAACACGGCGTTGGCTACTTCGAACGGCGCGGCCCCTTCAGCGGCGAGCGCCTGGCGCTGAGTTTTCCCCGCGAAGCGATGGACGACGTGCTCAAGAGCCTTGTCGCCCTCGATCTGGGCGCCGGTCAGGTGCTCGGCGTCGACTTCGAGACGCCAGAGGATCGGGCCGGCCGCATCGCGCGCGGCAGCATCCACCTCTCCGACACCCGCAGTATGCTCGACCTGCTGCGCGACCTGCGGGGCCGGGAGGTGCGCCTGAGCTTCGCCGAGGGGAAAAAGGCCGAAACCGCGATTGAGGGGCTCGTGGTTGGTGTGGATTACGAGGACGAAGAGCCCCTACGCCGCGCGATTGTGAGCCTCTACCAGCCCGAGACGCGCCAGGTGCGCGCCCTGCCCCTGGAGAGTGTGGCGCGCGTGGAGCTCCTCGACGATGGGGCCGCCGACGACCTGAGCTACTTTCTCCGCGCCGCCCAGAGCGAGGAGCAGCGCCGTGGCGCCACCCTGCGCCTGACTCCCGGCGACCACGATCTGCTCGTGGGCTATATCGCGCCCGCGCCCGCCTGGCGCGTGAGCTACCGCCTGCTCTTCGAAGAAGAGGGCCAGGGTGAGAACGACACCGGTGGAACCGTGGACGGCACCGCCGCGCCCGCGTCCCGGCCGTCGTGGGTTGTTCTCCAGGGCTGGGGGCTCTTCGACAATCAGCTAGAGGAGGACCTGGAGGGCGTGGATCTGACGCTGATGGCGGGTATGCCGGTCTCATTCCGCTACCGCCTCTACGAGCCACGCACCCCCGAGCGGCCCCTGGTACAGGACGAAGAGCGCACGGTGGGCGCGCCGATCTTCTTTGAGGCGGCGCCGCCACAGGCTGCAGCGGCTCCCATGGCGCTCGGCGCGGCGCTGATGGCCGATGATGCGGGTGGTGGGACGCGGCGGGCCAGAGCCCAGCGTATCAGCGGGGCGCAACTCGAAGAGGCCGCCGTGGTCGCCACCAGCGGCGACGAGCGGGGCGCGCTCTTCGCCTATCACGTCGAGCACCCGGTGAGCGTGGCCCGGGGCCAGTCGGCGATGGTGCCGATCGTCAGTAGCCGCCTACCGGCCCGCCGCGAACTGCTCTACAACGGGGCCAAACACCCCGGCCACCCGGTCGCCACCTTACGCCTGGAGAACGCCACCGGCCTGACCCTCGAGCGCGGGCCGGCGACGGTGCTTACCGAGGGCGATTACGCCGGGGAAGCGGTGCTGCCCTTCACCAGCGCCGGCAGCGAGCTGATCGTCCCCTACGCCGTGGAACTCGGCATCCGCGTTGTCGAGCAGCGCCGCAGCGAGCGGCGCCTCCACGCGCTGCACGTACGGGGTGACTACGCGGTGTTTGAGGAGCACGACTACACCTTCACCGTCTATTCGATCAGCAGCTCCCTCGCGCGAGCGGTCGAGGTGACGGTTGAGCACCGCCGGCACCCGGGCTACGATCTGGCCGAGCCTGGCCCCCCGGACGAGACGACTGCGGAGTTCGCTCGCTGGCGGGTTCGCTGTGCGCCCCACGCCCGCACCGAGTTCGCCGTGGCTGAGCGCCGCATGTTGAGCCGCAAGGAGCTGGTGCGGAGCCTCACCGGGGCCCAGCTGCGCGACTACCTGGCCAACAAGATCCTTGACGCCGCCACCGTTCGGTCGCTGGAGGGCGTGCTCGAGCTCTACCGCCAGGCCGACGAGGCCCAGGGCAGGCTGCGCCAGCTCGACGCGGAGCGCGAGGCGGTCTATACGCAGCAGCGCCAGATCCAGGGTAACCTGCAGCCCCTCGGCCGGGAGGGTGATGAGGGTACCCTGCGCCAGCGCTACATTGCCAGCCTCGCCCAACTGGAAGACCGCCTGGCCCAACTCGCCGCCGACCAGGCCACCACACGCGAGCAGATCGCCCGGATCGAGGAGCAGGCTGCCCGGCGTCTCAAGCGGCTCGCAAAGGGCTAGCGGGAATCCCGGAACCGCAGGCGGGACGATGTGAGAGTCACGGCACCACAACCAGCACGGGCGCACGGGCGTACTACGCCCGTGCTTGCGCCACCTGCACTGCGCCCGTCCCTGATCGCTGTGGCGCTGCTCGCCGCGCTCGTGCTATGCGCAAATCTCGCTACCTACCGGCTGCGCCCGCCGGGCTACACCCTGGAGCTCGGCACGCGCCCTGACCGCGCCCAGGTGGCTGGTTTTCATGGCGGCGAACGGGACAGCGCCGGAACGAGCTACCGCTGGACGAGCGGCGATGCCACACTTACACTCTACGGGCCAGCCGCCCGCGAGCCAGCCATCGCCCGGCTGGCGCTCGGCTGGCTCCCACCCGGCACTGAGGCCCCTCGCCAGGTGATGCTACGCCTCGATGGCGCACCATGGATCACACTGGCCGCCCCCGACCAGCCCCGACACTACGCCTTGCTCATGCCCCCGGGCGTCCTCGCTGATGGCGCGGCCCGCATCGAGATCAGCTCGGACACAACCGTGGTACCGCCCGACAAGCGCCACCTGGGCATCCGCCTGGATACGGCCTCGCTGGCCTGGTCGGGCTCGGCCTGGCCCCTACCAGCGCCGGTGGTGCTGGGTGCGCAATTGAGCCTTTGTCTGCTCTGGCTGGGGATAGCCCGGCTGCTCGGCGTGCCGCTCCTGGCAGCGAGCGCCGTGGCCCTCGCCCTCATCGGCGCCCTGGTAGCCCACACGGCACTCGCGCCCGCCCTGGCGGTGCCCTGGCAGAGCCGACTGATCGGCGCGGGCCTGATGAGCACCGCGATCGTCTGGGGCGCCAGCGCTGTGCTGCCCCGCGTTACGCCCGGGGTTTCTACACCCTTCGTACGCGCCCTGCTGTTGATCACGCTCGCGGCACTGTTCGTGCGGCTGCTCGGCGTGCTCTACCCGCTCTTCTTCTCCCACGACCTGCTGGTGAATAGCGGGCGCCTGCGCAACGTACAACTCGGCGACCTGATCCTCTTCGATCGGCCGTCGGAGTTCAGCCGGCGCGTCGCGGTTGTCTCACCGACCGCCTTTATTCTGCTCGCCCCGCTCTCGCTGCTCGGCGACCGGGCCTTTGCGCTCCAGGTGGGCTACAGCCTGCTGGACGGGCTTACGCCGCTGCTGGTGGCCTTGCTGGCGCTGCGCCTGGGCCTGCGCGAGCGGGCAGCGCTGATGGCGGCCGGGCTGATCGCCCTGCTACCCATGCACCTGACCGCCCTGTACTGGGGCTTCGTCAAGCAGATCGTTGGGCAGTGGCTCACCTTGCTCTTCTTCGTGGTAGTGGCCGGACCTCCTCCACGGCGCCGGCTCGGACAAATAGCCGCTGGCACGCTCTGCACGGTGCTTTTGCTCGTCCATCCCGGGGGGCTGCTGCTGGCTGGAATCGCGATGGGCCTCGTTGTACTGCTGGGGCTCTGGCCCCGCCTTCGGGCCGTGGCTTTCGGGCAGGTAGCTCCCCGGCTGGCGCTTGCCGGGGATGAAGTAGCGCCCTACCGGATCTGGCTGATCATCATGCTGGCGGCCTCGGGCATGGCGCTCGCCGTGCAGTATGCCGAGGCGGCGCGCCTGATGGTCGGTGGCTTGCTCGACGGCTCCACCGCCACACCCGATAGCACGAACCAGCTGGAAGACCAGGGCGCCCGGCTCTGGCAGATCTGGGTCGGGCTGAACGCCTCGTTTGAGCCGCTGCCCCTCGCACTCGTCGCTTTCGGGCTGGCAGCGTTGCTCTGGCGCGCCCGTGGCCACGGGCGGCTGCTGGTGGTAGGGTGGCTGGCCAGTGCGGCGCTTTTCCTGGGGGTTGATCTCGTCACCGGCCAGCAGGTGCGCTACGGCTACTTTAGCGCGCCGCTCGCCTGTATCGGTGTGGCGGCCCTGGTAGAGCCACTATTGCGCTGGCGCGCTGGCCGGTTGGCCGTTTGGGGGCTGGTAGCGTTGGTAGTGATCGCGGGGCTGGCGCTGTGGGGCGCCGCAATCGGCTGGGGCGTCAAGCCAACAGTCAATCCGCTAACCCACTAGGGCCATGTGTAGTGGGTAGGGAAAGCGAATCCATGATCAATCGACGTATTGATAGGCGAACGCTGGCGATCATGCTGGTCGCCCTGACGATCGGGGTTGCCTGGGCGGCCTACAACCTCGCCTCTACCGGAGGCGCCCGCAACGATGCCACCGTGCGACCGCTCGTCTGGACGGTGTTCGCCACCCCGTTTGCCCTGTTTCTCGGCTGGCTGGCCGCCCGCCGCGACGAGCTCGGGCTGGCCGCCTTCTGCTGTTTCTGCCTCTACTTCTTTACCTTCTTCGTGGCCCAGCGCATCGAGACGCTTGTTGTGCCACAGGAGGTAGCCGCCGCCAACGGCCATGCCCTCTACTTCAACCTGGTGATCGTGATCCACGCGCTCGTGGGCACAGGCCTGACGATCTGGCGCGCGCTCACACCAGCTCTGGTGCCTGCAAGCGAGACACCGCCGCCGGAGCCATACGGCGAAGAGGCAAGGCCAGGCTCCCGGCCGGGCTAGTGGCCACCACCCTGATCCCACAGCGTACAGACGCCCCACCGGGGCGTCTCCGCTAAGCGCCGCCCCCACCGGGACGTCGCAGCCGGCGCAACTTTTGCGAAACACGCGGTAGCAGACCCTCCCTGTTTCGGGTAGAATCCAGCTGCGGCCATCGCCTCGCCTCGCGCACAGGCACCCCGGCGGGGCGCTACGCCACAGGGCCGCGCACCCACCAGCATGGCGCGCCCGGGTGGTGATGCCGTTACCGTGGCGCTCTACTCCGTGGAGAAGCCCGATGCCTACCCCGAGTGTTCGCGAGCGTCGTGAGGCCCTGGAGCGCCACATCCTGTCGCCCCTGGCAGCCTTCAGCGATGCGGCGGTGCGCGAGCGGCCCGAGGAGCCCTGCGCGATCCGGCCAGCCTACCAGCGCGACCGGGATCGCATCATTCACTCCAAGCCGTTCCGGCGCCTCAAGCATAAGACTCAGGTCTTCATTGCCCCCCTCGGGGACCACTATCGCACCCGGCTGACCCACACCCTCGAAGTGACGCAGGTGGCTCGGACGGTGGCACGGGCCCTGCGGCTCAATGAGGATCTGACCGAAGCGATCGGTCTGGGCCACGACATTGGCCACGCGCCATTTGGGCACGCTGGCGAGACGGCGCTCACGCGGATCTATCCGGACCACTTCCGCCATAACGAGCAGTCGCGCCGGATCGTCGAGGTGCTCGAGCGCAATGGGCAGGGCCTGAACCTCACCTATGCTGTGCGCGAGGGGATCTACCTGCACTCCAAGGCCCGCCGCGACATTATGACAACCGCATGGGGTACGGCGAGCACCCTGGAAGGACAACTCATTAAGATCTGCGACAGCGTGGCCTACATCAATCACGACATCGACGACGCGATCCGGGCCGGTGTGTTGCGCCACGAGGCCCTCCCGGCTGACGCGCTGGCGGTGCTGGGGCAGAGCCACGGCGAGCGAATCAACACCATGGTGAGCGACTTGATCCACTTCAACTGGTGGGCCAGCGGCGAGGGTACCCCGCCCGACCCACCGCTGATCGGGATGAGCCCGGCGATCCTCGCCGCCACCAACAGCCTGCGCGAGTTTATGTACCGCGAGGTCTACCTGGCTGATCGCGCCAGGGTTGAGGATGCGAAGGTGCGCTTCGTGATCGAGACGCTCTACGCCCACTTCGTGAAGCACCCGGAGCAGATCCCGGCCGACCTGCTCCAGATCAACCAGGCCCGCCAGGAGCCAATCGAGCGCGCCGTGGTCGATTATATCGCCGGTATGACCGACCGCTACGCCCTGGCGCTCTTCAAGCAGCTATTTTCCCCGCGAACGTGGGGAGCTTGAACGCGCCAGCCACCTGCACGCGGAGAGAGGTGTGACCAGGCAGCATCACGGCGCCAGAAGCGTGGGAACTCCGTCCGCTGGCACGCTTCCGGCACCGACAGCGGCGCTGAGCGGCTTACACCTAAGTTTGGCCCCAATTGACGGCAATACGCGAGGGGCGCAGGAGCGCCTCCAAGCTACGAGCAATGCCGCGTACCAGGGGCGCGTGCTGGTTCA
>SFCB01000031.1 GCA_004367505.1 Chloroflexi bacterium OHK40
ACCAGCACGCGCCCCTGGTACGCGGCATTGCTCGTAGCTTGGAGGCGCTCCTGCGCCCCTCGCGTATTGCCGTCAATTGGGGCCAAACTTAGGTGACACCTCATAGGGGTAGCGGGCTGCTACCCTGAGTATAGGCGAACATATGTTCGATGTCAAGCCCGGGTTTGCGGCGTCGTATGCCGTACCGGTCTGCCCTACAGCGCGCTGTGAGCCTCACGGTCGTGCCCGCGTGCCCCCGAGAACGCGGGGGTGCTGGGTTCCCGCGCAAGCGGGAACGATGGTCCCAGGTCCGGGTGCGGCGTCCCTTCGTGCAGGCCAGCCCACCCCGGCGCAAGCGTTCAGGGGCGGACAGAACTGGCGGACTGAAACAGGATGCGCCGCGTTGGGACGCGCTGCAGGCCCTCGTTGGTAGCCACGGGAGCCTGCGCCTGCGGGATGCGCTTTCCCAGAGCCGTGCGCTTCAGCGCCACGGTACCCGAGGGTCCCCCTCGCGGGGCGCGTATGGTATGATCACCTGGTATGCGCGAGAACGAGGAGGCAACATGGCATGGCCCGGCCCAGACAGCCTGCCGTCCGAGCAGGAGCGCCTGCGCAAGCAGCAGCGGGAGCGGCTAGCCGAGTTGAAGACCGTCAATGCCGAGCTGGCCGATCTATCGTGGACACTGGCCGAACTGGAGCAACAGATTGCTACACTTGAGGCAGAGGATGTCGCGCATGGTGATGGGCGCGCCGAGCGCCGGATTGCCGATCTGCGGCGCTGGCGCGGGATGCTGGAGGAACGTGTGCTGCGCCACATGTACCGTGCCGACCATCTGAGCGCAGAGATTGCGCGCCTGCGTGCCGCTCTGGAGCAGGCTACTCCAGGATGAGTTCGCCGCTGCGGCCGCCGCGCTTCTCGGCAAGCCGAATCGCCCCGATGCGCATCCCGCGATCGACCGCCTTGCACATATCGTAGATCGTCAGCGCGGCCACGCTCACGGCCGTCAGCGCCTCCATCTCTACACCCGTCTGCCCAACCGTTCGCACCGTGGCCTCGATCAAGAGCCGCCCACCCGCCTCATCCGCCTCGATCGTTACCCCGACATGGGAGAGCAGCAGGGTGTGGCAGAGCGGGATCAGCTCCGGGGTGCGCTTGGCCGCCATGATCCCGGCGATGCGGGCAACGGCGAGCACATCCCCCTTGGGCATGGCCCCACCCATAATCATGCGCACCGTCTCCGGCGCGAGGGTGACCTCCCCGCGCGCGATCGCCTCGCGCTGCGTGGATGCCTTGGCGCCCACATCCACCATCTGCGCACGGCCCGCTGAGTCCAGGTGGGTGAGCCGTGGTTCTGCTTGATCGCTCATGGTTGCTCCTTTCGCCCCATTCTACCCCACCTTCACACGCCTCCCGCTGGTAGATCCCCCACTTTTCCCCACTTAAGGACCGGAGACGTACGCTGGGGCCACTCCCAGAGTACTGAATCGCCGGACGGGCATCGCATTGATGCCGTTCCCGTCATCCCCTTGCTTTACCGCTTCACCATGCTCTGGTGGGGTACATGCGTGATGGCGCCGACGCCGGAACCGGCGCGATGATATGGCGATCTGCATGGTTTTACGGCACAGATCCGTAGGTGTAAAGTTTACATAAACGTCATCTTTGCGTATTGGTGCGGTTTTTGCGCCTTTGTGGCTTGAAATAGGGATACGAGTGGTATATAATGGGGGAGAATTGTGGGGAAATGTGGGGCAAAGTGGGGAAACGCACATACGTTCGAAACTAAAGTCCTGTCACTCGGAGCAAGCCTGTGTTCCTTGGCGAGTTCGAACATACGATCGACGACAAGGGCCGCGTGGCCATCCCCGCCCGCTTCCGAGAGGAGCTGGGCGAGCGCTTCGTAGTGACAAAAGGGTTCGACCCGTGCTTGCAAGCCTTCCCGATGAGCTACTGGGCCCAGCTCACCGAAAAGGTGAACCGGCTACCGATCGGCAGCCCGGAGGCGCGCAACTTCCGGCGTATTCTCTTCGCTGCCGCCGCCGAGGTTGAGGTCGACCGGCAGGGCCGCATTCTCATTCCCCAGAACCTGCGTGAATACGCGGGCCTTGCGGAAGAGGTGCTGATCACCGGGATGAGCACCTACTTCGAGCTCTGGTCGGGCCAGCGCTGGCGAGAGCTCCAGGGCGATTTGAGCGACAACGCGCCGGCCATTGCCGAGAAGCTGGCCGATCTCGGGATCTGAGCTGCGTGAGGATGAGCGATCTGCGGAAAGTATGCAGCACGATGCGCCGGAACGTCAATCTGCAGCGAACCATCAGCGCTTCCAGCATACCGCCGTGCTGCCCGAAGCGGTGCTGGCAGCCCTGGCGCCTCGTCCGGGTGGCCGCTACATCGATGGGACGGTGGGCGGGGGCGGCCACGCTGCGGCCCTGCTCGCGGCGGCCCAGCCAGGCGGCAGGCTGCTCGGGATCGATGCGGACCCGGCGGCGCTCAGCGCTGCGGAGGCCCGCCTGCGCGCCGGAGGCCTGCCCCCGATGAGTTACACGCTCCACCACGGACGCTTCGGCGACATGGGCGCGATCGCCGGCCAGTACGGCTTCGGGCCGGTCGATGGCATCCTGCTGGATCTGGGGGTCTCTTCGCATCAGCTGGACACCCCCGAGCGCGGATTCAGCTTTGCCAGCGACGGGCCACTCGATATGCGGCTTGACCCAACCAGGGGCCCCACTGCGGCCGACCTGGTAAATGGCCTGGAGGAGGAGGCACTGGCCGATTTGATATACCGCTATGGCGAAGAGCGGGCCTCGCGCCGGATCGCGCGCCTGATCGTCGCGCAGCGGGCGCGGGCGCCGATCACCCGTACCACCGAGCTAGCGGCGGTGGTGGCACGCGCTATTGGCCGGGGCGGCCGTGAACGAATCCACCCAGCGACCCGTACCTTTCAGGCCCTGCGGATTGCGGTCAATGGCGAGCTTGAGCAGCTTGAGGCGGCCCTGCCGCAGGCCGTCGAGCTGCTCGGCCCCGGCGGGCGCCTGGCCGTGATCAGCTTCCACTCACTCGAGGACCGGATCGTCAAGCTCTATTTCCGCGCCGAGTCGGGCTATGGCGGCAGCGCCAACCCGCGCCCACCGCGACTGGCGATCGTCACGAAGAAACCTATCGAAGCGAGCCCGGCTGAGCGCCAGGCCAACCCGCGCGCCCGAAGTGCCAGGCTGCGCGTGGCGGAGCGGCTCCCCCTGGCGAGCGATGGTTCGCAGCCAGGCGGGGGAGTATAAGGCACACCGCGCCTATTGTCGTGAGGTTCGTGCTATGGCCGTCAACACCCAGCGCATCTCCCCCATCGAAGGCGCCCGCGCCAGGCGCCTGGCCCTGCCGCGTTACCTGCGCCTGGACGGCGGCCGTTTCTTGCTGGGACTGGTGGTCATTCTGAGCTTGATGAGCCTGATCCTGCTGGCGCAGACGGGCGTGGTAGCCACCAGGGGCTACGCGATCAGTGCCCTGGAGGCCGAGAAGGTGGCCCTGTTGCGGGAGCGCTCGCAGCTACAGGTGCGCCAGGCCCGGGCCCAGTCGCTTGAACGCATTCGTCGCCGCGCCGAGCAGATCGGCTTGCGCCCGCTCACCGATGCGCAGATCCGCTACATCGAGATCGCGGGGGATGTGGAAGCGCCCGGGGCGAATGGCCAGGTGGCTGCTCCGCCCGCCACTCCCTGAGTGTGTCTGCCGTTACCGTGTTCTTGCCTATGGCCACACCCACGACAACCAGCCCCGGACCCCGCACCGCCGCTGCGCCCGCCCGCGTGCGGCTTTCGCGCTGGCGGATCAACGCGGTGCTGCTGCTCTGTCTGCTGCTGATCGCGCGGGTGCTGCTGCGCCTCGGCGAGTTGCAGGTGGTGCGCCACGAGGAGTTGCGCGCGCGGGCCATGGCCGAGATCGACCAGCAAATTACGCTCCAACCGACCCGTGGGCTGATCACCGACCGGCTCGGCAATGTGCTGGCGATGGATGTTGACCGCGAGAGCCTCTGGGTGATCCCGGCGCAGGTGGACCAGGAGCGCGCCCCGCGCCTGGCGCTCACGCTCTCCGCCCTTGTCGGCAAGAGCCCTCAGGCGATCCTGGCCGCCCTGACCGATACCGAGCACTACTGGCTGCCCGTTGCGCGCTGGCTTGAGCCGGAGGTGGCAGCGCAGATCGAAGCGCTGGACGAGCCGGGGCTGCGCCTGCAGTACGAGCCCCGCCGTGTCTACCCCCAGGGCGCCTTCGCCGCCCAGGTGATCGGCGCGGTGAACTTTAATGGGGATGGGATCTCGGGGATTGAGGGCTTCTACAACGCGCAGCTCAAGGGGATCACCGGCACGCTCCAGGCCCAGTTCGATGGCGCCCGTAACCCGATTGCGATCGCTCCCTCGCGCACGGTGCCGCCCCGCAATGGGGTGAATATTCAGACGACCCTCGACCCGCTGATCCAGTATGTGATCGAGCGGGAGCTGAAACAGGCCGTGGAGGAACATAACGCCGACGGGGGTTCGATTATTGTGCTGGACCCCAGGACTGGCGCGATCCGTGGCATGACGAGCTGGCCCTTCTTCGACCCCAACCGCTACACCGACTATGACCCGGAGGTTTTTGGGCGTAACCCGGCGATCAGCAACCTCTACGAGCCGGGGAGCACCTTCAAGATGATCACTGTGGCGGCTGGCCTGCAGACGCGGGCCTTCACCGCCGATACACAGGTGAACGACACTGGTGTCATCTTCCGCTACAACCAGTCGCTCAGCAACTGGAACGGGGGCGCCAACGGCATGCTCAACGCCGAGCGGGTGCTCTACTACTCCAGCAATGTGGGCGCCCTGCAACTCAACGAGCTTACGGGCCCCGAACGGTTCTACCAGATCCTGCGCGACTTTGGCTTTGGCGCGCCAACCGGCGTGGAGCTTGGTGGGGAGGAGAGCGGGATCGTCAATGCCTGGGGGGGGCCAGCGTACAACGATCTGACCTTCCTCACCAATGCGTATGGCCAGGGCATCTCGGTGACTCCGCTGCAGATGGTGCAGGCGGCTGCGGCGATCGCCAACGATGGCGTGATGATGAAGCCCTACATCATCGAGCGGATCTGTGAGGGCGAGCATTGCACCACCACCGAGCCGGTGGTGGCGGGCAGGCCGGTCGAGCCGGGGGTGGCCTGGACGATCCGTCGCATGCTGGTGCACTCGGCGAACCACTATGCCCCGGTGGTGTTCGGCCCGCAAACGGGTAACTGGGGCGACCAGTGGCTGGTGCCCGGGTACCAGGTGGCCGCGAAGACGGGTACATCGAGCATCCCGCTCGAGGGTGGCGGCTACGACCCGAGCTATACGATCGGCTCGGTGCTGGGCTTCGGGCCCGCCGATGGAGCCCACTTTGTGGTGCTGGTCAAGATCGACCGGCCCAAGGATGACATCTGGGGCGTTGGGACGGCCATTCCCGTTTTCCAGCGCGTGATGCGCGAGTTGCTGCGCTACGAGCGCATCCAGCCAGATCCGGCCCTCTACAGTCCGGGCCAGGAGGGCGCATGAACCTCGCCTATCAGCTCCTTCTCATCGCACACGGCAATGGCGCCACCGTGCGAAAAAGAGGAGATGCTATAATTGCCCCCGGCTATCCCCAGCAAAGGATGGGGTTCGGAGGGCTCGGTGCTACGACTGATCCATGTGCTCCACGGCGTGCAGCCACGCTGGTCGCGAGGGTTGCCCTACCTGCCGCCCCAATGGCAGGCGGCAAGCTTTGGCGAGGTGGTCACCGATTCACGCGAGGTAGAGCCCGGCACGCTCTTCCTTGCCCTGGAGGGCGAGCGCACCGACGGACATAACTTTCTGGCCGATGTGCTGGCGCGCGGCGCGCGGGGGGCGCTCGTCTCCCGCGCGGCGGTGGAGCAGCGGTTCGCGGCCCTGAGCGGCGTCAGCCGCCCCTGGGCCCTGGTGGACCCGGCCACCGGCGCGGGGCTGGCGGAGGCGCCGCCCGACGCATGCCTGCTCATCGCCGTAGACGACCCGCTGATGGCTGTGCAGCGGCTGGCCGTCTACCATCGGGGACAGCTCACGCCGACCGTTGTTGGTATCACCGGCAGCGTGGGCAAGACCTCCACCAAGGAGGTCGTGGCGGCCGTTCTGGGTCGCCGGTATCGAACCTTAAAAAGCAGACGAAGCTTTAATAGCGAGGCCACACTTCCGACCACCCTGCTCCGGCTCACGCCTGACCACGAGGTCGCGGTGCTGGAGCTGGGGATGTGGGCGCCGGGCGAGATCCGCTTTCTGGCCGATCTCGCCCGGCCCCAGGTCGGGATTGTCACCAATGTGGGCCCCTCGCACTTGGAGCGGCTTGGCAGCATCGAGGCAATCGCCAACGCAAAGGCCGAGCTCCCCGAGTCGTTGCCGGCTGGGGGCTGGTGCATCCTCAACGCCGATGACCCACGGGTGCTGGCGATGGCTGAGCGCACCAGGGCCCGGGTGCTGACCTACGGGCTTGGAGCTGATGCCGATGTGCGGGCCGAGCATGTGACGAGCTTCGGCCTTGAGGGGATCGCCTTCGACGCTCACCACGACGGCGTGAGCGTACCGCTCCGCCTGCCCCTGATCGGTAGGCACAGCGTGTATACGGCGCTGGCGGCCGCCGCTGCCGGAATCGTGATGGGCCTGAGCTGGCACGAGATCAGCGCTGGCCTGTGTGACCCGGAAGCGCAGTCGCGAGTCCGCGTTGTCGAGGCTGCCTGCGGCGCAACCCTTATCGACGACAGCTACAATGCCGCGCCGCTCTCGACCCTGGCCGCCCTCGATCTGCTGGCGACCCTTTCCGGTCGCAAAGTTGCAGTGCTGGGCGACATGCTCGAGCTCGGGGTGGCCGCCGAGGAGGGGCATCGCAGCGTCGGGCGGCGGGCTGCCGAGGTGGCCGACCTGATCGTGACGGTGGGGCCACAGGCCCGCTGGTACGCTGAGGCGGCCCGTGAGGCCGGGCTGCCCGCCGAGCAGCTCCGCATCTGCGCGGGAACCACGGACGCTGTGGCGACCCTGGAGCCGCTGTTGCAGCCGGGCGACCAGGTGCTGATCAAAGGCTCGCGCGGCATGGAGATGGAGCGGATCATCGCAGCACTGCGTCGTCGACCGGAGGAGGAGTAACGTGGACGTCCTACGTGCGGTGCTTGTCCAGGATATGGCCCGCGCCCTGCTGCTCGCTGCCGCAGCATTTGTGCTGACCCTGTTTGTCGGCGCGTGGTGGGTGCGCTTCGCCCGTCGTCATAAGCTGGGCAAGCAGATCCGCATCGACGGCCCGCAAAGCCATATGACCAAAATGGGCACGCCGACGATGGGCGGCGTGATGGTGGTGAGCACGGTAGTGCTGCTGACCGTGCTCTTCAATCTGGTGGACCGCTGGTCCATGTTGCTGCCGCTGGTGGTGCTGGTAAGCTTTGCGGTGCTCGGCGGTGTGGACGACTGGATGACGCTCACCGGCTCGCAGTCCAGGACCTACGGCTTCACGGTGCGCTACAAGTTCTGGCTGATGATGGCGGTGGCCTTTATCGCGAGCCTGGCCCTGTACCTGCCTCCGCCCTTCGGGCTGGGGCACGAGGGGAAGTTGCAGATCCCCTTCGTCGGTGAGTTGAATATCGGCCCCTGGTTCATCCCGATTGCAACGCTGATCATCGTCTTCATCTCCAATGCAGTCAACCTCACCGATGGGCTCGACAGCCTGGCAGGTTGGAACCTGACGCTGGCATTTGCCTCCTACGGGGTGATGACCTTCCTCGCCGAGCCGCGCCTCACCAACCTGATGGCCTTCTGCTTCACGCTCGTGGGCGCGTGCGCCGCCTTCCTCTGGTACAACGCTCACCCCGCCCAGGTCTTTATGGGTGATCTCGGGGCCCTGGCGCTCGGGGCCACGCTGGCGATCGTCGCGTTGCAGTCGCAGCAGTGGCTGCTGCTGCCCGTGGTGGGGATCGTGTTCGTGGCCGAGGCCGTTTCGGTGATCCTGCAAACCGGCTACTTCAAGTGGACGAAGTGGCGCTTTGGGCAGGGCCGGCGGATCTTTAAGATGGCGCCCCTGCATCACCACTTTGAACTGCTCGGCTGGAGCCAGGTGCAGGTGACCCAGCGCTTCGTGCTGGTGGGCACCGTGGCCGCGATGGTCGGGATCTCCCTCGCGCTCCTCTTCGCTGCGCCTCGCCCCTCCGAACGGGCCGACCAGACGCCGCTGACCCAGGTGGTGGAGACGATGCCGTGAGCGGGAGGCGGCTATGTCAGGGCGGGTAACAACACAGTCAGCCGACGCTCTGCGTGGTAAGCGGGCGCTCGTGATGGGCCTCGGGGTTCACGGTGGTGGTCTGGGCGTTGCCCGCTGGTTGCTGCGCCAGGGGGCTGAGGTTACTGTAACCGATACGGCAAGCCGCGAGGCGCTCGCCGCACCAATCGCGGCCCTGGACGAGGCCGCCGGGGCGCTGGGGGCAACGGTGGCCTACACGCTCGGCGAACACCGGGCAGAGGATTTCCAGAGCCACGAACTCGTGGTCGTCAACCCGGCGGTGCGCCCCGACTCGCCCTGGCTCGCGCTGGCTGCCGAGTCTGGCGCCGCCGTCGAGACGGAGATGACGCTCTTCTTTCGGGCCTGCCGGGGCACCATCCTCGGAGTGACGGGCACGAAGGGGAAGACCACGACAGCGCTCCTGCTCGCCGCGATGCTGCGTGAGCGCTACCCGGATGTGGTGGCGGCCGGCAACCTGCGCGTCTCGGCACTTGAGGCGCTGGAGGGGATCGGCCCGGCAACGCCGGTGGTGCTGGAGCTGTCGAGCTTCCAGTTGGAGCGGCTCGGCGCCGCCGGGCTGAGCCCGCGCATGAGCCTGATCACTAATCTCTCGCCGGACCATCTGAACTGGCACGGCACGCTGGAGGCCTACGCGGCGGCCAAACGCCAGATCTACTGGCACCAGCCCGCCGATGGGGCCGTGGCGCTGAATGGCTGCGACGATGCGAGCGCGGAGTATTGTACGCTCTGGGACGAAGGGCTCAACCGGCGGGGCGGGCGGCCGATCTGGGTTGCCGCTGGCCCGAGTTGGTCGCGCGAGCGCAGCCGCTACCCCCACCGGGTGCTGCGGGCCGTGCCGACGACGGTAGAGCGGCGCGGCGGGGTGGTGATCTGGAGCGACTTGGCTGGTGCCTTCGGTGCGCGCACGCCGCTCGCCGGCGAGCCCCTGTTCAGCCCGGAAGACTTACGGGTGCCTGGCGCGCATAACCTCTACAATGCGATGGCGGCGGCGGCGCTGGCGCGGGCCTACGGTGTGGACGGGGAGGGCATCCGCGCGGCGATCCGGGGCTTTGAGGGGGTGGAGCACCGCCTGGAGCTCGTGCGCGAGCTCGATGGGGTGCGCTATGTCAACGATACTACGGCCACCAATCCGGCGGCGGCGCTGGCCGCGCTGGCCGCTACCGCGCCGCCGATCGTGCTGATCGCAGGTGGAGCCGATAAGGAGTTGGAGTTCGCGGCGCTCGGCGCGGCCATTGCCCGGAGTGTCAAGGGGCTGGTTCTGCTGGCGGGGAGCGCGACGCCACGGTTGCTTGAGGCAGTGGCGGCGTGCGGTACAGGCACTGGCGATGCGGCGCTGCCGGGGCGTTCGCACGGTCACATTGATCTGCCAGCCACATCCCGCCCCGTGATCGTGGGGCCGTACAGCGACTTTGCCGAAGCCGTCCGGGCGGCCAGGGAGCTGGCCGGGCCGGGCGACACGGTGCTCCTCTCCCCCGGCTGCGCCAGCTTCGGGATGTTCCGCAACGAATTTCACCGCGGCGAGGAGTTCCGGAAGATCGTCGCCGAGCTCTAGGAGTTTATGATCCAGCCACCCCATGGCGACGCCCGCCCCGCCACGAGGCCCCGCGTCTGGCTTACCTGGGTCCTGCTCTGGGCCATCGTCCTGGTCTACGTGATCAGCTGCCTGCTGAGTGGGAGCCTCTTTCAACCGGCCTTCCCGGTGCTGATCGTGCTCGGCGCAAAGGAGAATAGCCTGGTGGCGGCGGGGGAGTACTGGCGACTGCTCAGTGCAACTTTCCTGCACGCCAATCTGGTGCACATCTTCTTCAACAGCTACGCGCTCTTCGCCCTTGGCCCGGAGAGCGAGCGGATCTACGGGACGGCCCGCTTCGCCGCCGTCTACTTCATCGCCGGGCTTGGAGGAAGCGTCGCCTCGTACCTGTTCTCGCCCGCGCCGGCGGTGGGGGCGAGCGGGGCGATCTTCGGCCTGATCGGGGCGCTGGGGATCTTCTACTACCTCAGCCGGCAGGCCCTGGGTGCCTTCGGGCGCATGCAGGTGCAGAGCATCGCCTCGATCGCGGCGATCAACCTGGTGATCGGCTTTGCCTCGGCCGGCACAATCGACAACTGGGGGCATATGGGCGGCCTGGTCAGCGGCCTGCTTGCTGGCCTGGCCCTCGCCCCCCGGCTCAGCGTCGATACAGGGTTTTTCCCGCCCGTGCTGGTGCGGTGGCAGTTACCCTGGGGCTGGGCCGCCGCCGCCGCCCTCGCGCTGGCGCTTGGCGCCCTGGCCGTGCTGCTCCCGGGGGCCGGGGTGTGATACCGAGGTGAAGGGATGGCACCGCAGTGGCGCGGCTCCCACCACGCCCCGGCTGGGTGTGGGTGCATGGCGCCGTTGATGCCGGCCTCGGCGAGGCCGCCGGTGCCCATGGAGCTGCGGTGGTGTATGCCGGGAGCTGGCGCTACGCGGCTGGATCGGCCCGTGCTCTGCCCCCGTGCCCGGTAGGTTGGTGAGAGGACATCGTGAACGACAGGAATGGCAGGCCCGACTATCTGCTCCTCGCCACCGTTGGCTCGCTCGTGGCCTTCGGGCTGGTGATGGTCTACAGCTCCAGCTTCGTGGAGGCCTACACCCTCTACGAGAACCAGTACTACTACCTGCTGCGCCAGATGGTCGGGGCGGCGATCGGCACCGTCGGCCTGCTCGCGGCTACACGCATCGACTACCGCGTCTGGCGCCGCTACTCCGTCCAGTTGATGGCCGGCGCGCTGCTGCTGCTCTTCCTGGTGTTGGTGCTGCCGGCCTCAATGACCGAGGTGAACGGCTCCCGCTCGTGGATCCGCTTCGGTGAGGGGGTCTTCGGGCTCGTGAGCGTACAGCCGGCCGAGTTGGCCAAGTTCGCGATCATCATCTACTTTGCCGATTGGCTCTCGCGGCGCAGCGAGAAGCTCGGCAATGTGACCTATGGCCTCATCCCCTTCAGCGTGATGCTCGGCCTGGTGTGTGGCCTGGTGATGCTCCAGCCAGACCTTGGTACGACGGTGGTGCTGGTGATGATCGGTGGGATCATCTACTTCGCGGCGGGGGCCAACCTCTGGCACGTGGCCGGGGCCGCCGGCCTCGGGGCGCTCTCCTTCTGGTTGCTGGTGAATGTGGCTGGCTTCCGCAACTACCGGATCGAGGCCTTCAAGGACCCCTGGAAGTACTACGACTCCTTCGGCTTCCAGCCCATCCACGCGATGTTCGCGCTCGGCAGCGGCGGGATCTTCGGCCAGGGCCTCGGGCAGGGGCGCCAGAAGTTCAACTGGCTTCCCCAGGCCCACACCGACACGATCTATGCGATCATTGGCGAGGAGCTTGGCCTGGTCGGGACGGTGGCGGTGCTGATCGCCTTTACGATCATCGCCTACCGGGGCTACCGGATTGCGGGCCGGGCGCCGAGCCCCTTCGCCGCGCTGGTGGCGGTGGGTATCACCAGCTGGATCTGCTTCCAGGCGCTGATCAATATCGCGGTGACGACCTCGCTCATCCCGTTCACCGGGCTGACCCTGCCTTTCCTCTCGTACGGCGGCACCTCGCTCTACACCTTCATGATCGCCGTCGGGGTGTTGCTGAATATCTCCAGGCACACGGTACGTCATCACCCCCAGGAGATTACCGATGGCCCGACGCTCCGGCGTGGCCCGGCCCTCGCCATCCCCAACCCTCTTGCTGTCTGGCGGGGGCACGGGCGGCCACGTCTACCCGGCACTGGCGGTGGCCGCGGCTATCGCCGACGCTGACACGGCGCTTGCAGCCGAGTACCAGGCGCGAGCCGCTCCAGCGGCCAGCGGTGCTTCCTGGTCCCTGGTGTACGTGGGGAGTGTGGGCGGGATGGAGGAGCGGATCGTGGCTGCCGAGAGCCGGCTGCCCTTCCGGGCGCTGCCGGCGGCCGCTGTGCGCGGACGTGGCCCGCTCCAGTTGGCTCGTGGCGCTGCGGTGACCCTGGCTGGAATCCGAGCGGCCCGCCGGCTGATCGATGAGTTGCGGCCCCGCGCCATCCTCGGCACTGGCGGCTACGTGTGTGTGCCGCTCTTCCTGGCGGCACGGCTGGCAGGCGTGCCGACGATGGTCTACCTCCCCGATGTAGTGCCGGGCCTGGCCGTCCGTTTCCTCTCGCGGATCGCCACGTTGACGGCGGTGAATGTGGAGGACGCGGCGAGGTATTTACGCTTGCCAGTTTACGATGTACGATGGGAGGATAGGTCGGCAACGCAGCAGAACGTGAAATTGCCAGACGTAGGGCGTCAATTGATCGTGACGGGCTACCCGGTGCGGGCCGAGCTCTTCGGGCAAGATCGGGCGGCCTGCCGGCGGGCCTTCGGGCTCGCCAGCGAGTTGCCCGTGGTACTGGTGTATGGGGGGAGCCGTGGGGCTCGCTCGCTGAACCGGGCGATTGAGGTCCTGCTGCCCGATCTACTCGCCCACTGCCAGGTTGTCCACGTGTGTGGGCGCGAGGGCGATGAGGTCTGGCTGCAGGCGGCCGCAGCGCGCCTGCCTACGGCGCTCCAGGGGCGCTACCGGCTCTTCCCCTACCTCGAGAGCGGTGCCGGGCCGCCAGGGGCAGGGGGCGGCGCGCGCGGGGATGGCGATCGCGCGGAGGGCGCTTCGAGCCCGCCCCTCCCGGCGCCCGGGGGAGCGTCGATGGTGGCGGCCTTTGGCGCGGCCGACCTGGCGGTGTGCCGCAGCGGCGCCTCCACGCTGGCAGAGTTGCCGGCAGCCGGGCTGCCAGCAGTGCTGGTGCCCTACCCGTATGTGCACCAGGACGAAAACGCCGACTACCTGGTGCGGCGCGGCGCGGCAGTCAAAGTGGCAGACGAGGCGATGCTTGGGAGTGGCAGGCCCGGCGATGGGCCGCTCTTCCAGCAGGTGATCCGACTCATCCAGGACGAGCACGAGCGACAACGCATGGCAGAGCGGAGTAGGGCGCTGGCCCGGCCGGACGCGGCACGGCATCTGGCCCAGGCGCTCCTCAGCCTCGCCGCAAGGAGTGGTGGCTGATGTACTTCACGGAAGCTGGCCGTCTCGTTCCCCCAGGGGTGCTGCTCGGGCCGCTTGCCCAGCCCACCTTCACCCTCAACCTGAGCGGCTTCGCTCTGCTGGTGATCTTCATGGCCCTCGGCGGCTACTGGGGTTACCAGCAAGGGCTCCGCAACATCCTCACCCAGGCCATCTGGACGATCGTCGCCTATATCACCACGGTGCAGGGCGGCACCTTCGTTGTCGACCTGATCAACCGGTTCTGGCAGAACGGGCCGCGCCTGGTCTCCTTCGCGATCGGGCAGGATGTCGGGAGCGCCCCCGTCCTTGATCCGCTGATCGACCCGAACTTCCAGGTGCCGCTCTTCTTTCGCTTCCTCACCTTTATTGCACTGGTGCTGCTCGGATTCTTCTTCAATCGGGCTGCCGCCTGGAAGGGCAATCCCAACCCCAAGGAGCCCCTTGCCCGCCCTCTGGGGCTCTTCGTCGGCGCCTTGATCGTTCTGCTCTGGACGAATGCGGCGGTCGTCTTCTGGCAGGAGTACAACCTGGGCGGTGGCGGCTTTGGCGGGCCGCTGGCGAATATTCTCAATGTGCTGCCGAACGTGAGCATCCTGATGCCGTCGCTGATCGCGATCTTCTTCCTGATCCTGATTATCCTGATCGCCTTTAACTTCCCAAAGGTCTGGAAACCCTGAGCCTCCAGCCCGCGCGGGTGGCCTCGGATGCTGAGTTGGCCAGGCTGGAACGCAGTCGGGGAGCCCTTGTCGCACGTGTCAATGCCCATGCACTACCATATCGTCGGGATTGCTGGGGCCGGAATGAGCGCGATCGCGAGCCTGCTGCTTGAGCAGGGTCATACGGTGAGCGGCTCGGACCTGGCCGCCAACCGGCTGACGGCTGCCCTCGCCGCTCGCGGCGCTCGGGTGCGCCAGGGCCATAGCCCGGACTACGTCGCCGGTGCCGATGCCGTTGTCGCGACGGCGGCCGTGCGGGCGGACCACCCGGAGCTGGCGGCGGCTCGCGCTGCGGGTATTCCGGTGGTGAGCCGGGCCGAGCTGTGGCGGCAGTGGTCGCGGGAGCGCAGGGTGGTGGCTGTGGCGGGTACCCACGGGAAGACGACCACCAGCGCGATGATCGCCGTGGCCCTGCGCGGGGCCGGGGTGGAGGCCGGCTACCTGATCGGGGCCGAGGTACCCGATCTGGGCGGCAACGCGGCCTGGGGGGCGCCCGATGCCCCCCTGGTGGTTGAGGCCGATGAGTATGAGTGGGCCTTCCTCGCACTCACGCCCGATGTGGCGGTGATTACCAACGTTGAGTGGGACCACCCGGACATTTACCCGAGTGAGGCGGACTACCAGGATGCCTTTGCTGCCTTCGCGGCGCTGGTGCCCGATCAGCGCCGGCTGATCGTCTGTGGTGACGACCCGGGCGCGATGGCCCTCGCTGTCCCCGATGCGACGCTCTACGGGATCGAGGAGGCCCTGGCGCGGGACCCGGTCTCCTGTCGCCTGGCGCCGCTGGACTGGACGGCCAGCGGGGTGGGGCCCACGGCCGAGGGTGGGATGCGCTACGACCTGTGGCGCTACAGCCGGCGTCGGATGGCCCAGCAGCGCGTAGGTGCCTGTGAGCTGCGTGTGCCCGGCGCGCACAATGTGCGCAACGCGCTGGCTGCCCTGGCTGCCTGTGAGGCGCTCGGCGCCGAGATGGCGGCGGCGGCGGCGGCCCTGGCCCGCTACCGTGGCAGCGCGCGTCGCTTCGAGCTCAAGGGCGAGGCTGGCGGTGTCACAGTGATCGATGACTATGCCCACCACCCCACCGAGGTGCGGGCTACCCTCGCGGCCGCCAGGGCGCGCTACCCCGGCCGGCGCTTGCTGGTCTACCTGCAGCCCCACACCTTCAGCCGCACCCGGGCCCTGCTCGATGCCTGGGCCGAGGCCTGTGGCGACGCCGACATCCTGCTGGTGGGCGACATCTACGCGGCGCGGGAGCGCGGCGATGGCCCCGCTCTGGCTCGTGAGTTGGCTGCCCGCATCGTCGCAGCCGGCGTCGATGCGCGACCAGCCGGTGATGTGACCAGCGCCGCCGCCGCTGTGATTGCCCTGGCAACCCCCGGGGATGTGCTGCTGACGATGGGCGCTGGCGACGGAGATGGGGTAGGGATGATGGTTCTGAACGAGCTGCGGAGCCTGCCCTAGCGCTGCCTGGACGCGGCGCTTCCGATCTTGAGAATGACACCGATCCCATGACGATGCCTCCTCCCCCCATCCCCCTCCGAGAGCAGGAGCCGATGAGCCGCCACACCTCCTGGCGGGCCGGCGGGCCGGCGCGCTACTACGCCACGCCAGCGACGCCTGAAGAGGCGCGCGCCCTCGCGGCCTGGGCGCAGAGGGCTGGCCTCCCGCTGATCTGGGCTGGTCGTGGGACGAACAGCCTCGTTCGCGACGAAGGCTATCCGGGGGTGGTCGCCGCGTACCGCGCCCAGGCGTGGCAGCTCGACGAGGCTGGCGAAACAGCCCTGCTGCGGGTTGAGGCTGGCGCGCCGATGGCCGGCCTGGCCCGGCGGCTCTGCGCGATGGGCTGGGCCGGGCTGGAATGGGCCGAGGGGCTTCCTGGCACCGTGGGTGGCGCGGTCTTCGGCAATGCTGGTTGCTATGGCGGCGATACCGCCGGCGTGCTCCACAGTGCGGAGCTGCTGATCGGCGAGCGCGTGGAGGTGTGGCCGGTGGAGCGGCTGGGCTATGGGTACAGGACGAGCGCGCTCAAAGAGCAAGGCCAGGCCGAGGCAAGGGAAGGTGTCGCTTCGCCTCCTCCGCTCATTCTCGCGGCCACCTTCAGGCTCACGCGGGGCGACCCGCTAGCTCTGGTGGAGCGCGCGGCGGTGATCGCGGCCGAGCGCAAGGGCAAGACGCCCTCGGGCAGTTCCTGCGGGAGCGTCTTCAAGAATCCGCCCGGGGAGAGCGCGGGACGTCTGATCGAGCGGGCCGGCTTGAAGGGGCGGCAGGTGGGCGGGGCCGTAATCAGCCCCTTACACGCCAACTATATCGTTAATATGGGCGGGGCGACTGCCAGCGACATCCTTGCCCTGGCCGCGCTTGCCCGGGCCGAGGTGTGGGCTCGTTTCGGCATCGAGTTGGAGCTTGAGGTGCGCGTGATCTGACGCCGGCAACGCCTTTACCCCGGGTGTTGCCGGGAGCCATACAGGGAACAGAGCTTATGAGCGCAAAACGCACCGTCGTGGTCCTTTTTGGTGGGCAGAGCGACGAACACGAGGTCTCGCTCGTCTCGGCTCACGCGGTGATGTCCGGGCTCAACCCCGAGCGCTACACTGTGCTCCCGGTTGGCATTACCAGGGAGGGCCGGTGGATCGTGGGGCCCGGCGCGCACGCCGCGCTGGTAGCGGCCGCCGACCAGGCTCGCTTGCCAACGAGTTTCGTGCCGGCGGGGGCGGGCAGCCCGGCAAGCGCAACCGACATCCTGGCCCTGCCAGCTCGGCCCGACGGCCAGCGCCTGCCTACGGCCTCGCACCTGCTGCCGGCGGAGGTGGATGTGGTCTTCCCGGTGCTGCATGGCCCGATGGGCGAAGATGGGAGCGTGCAGGGGCTGCTGGAGCTGGCAGGTGTGCCCTACGTGGGCTGTGGGGTGGCCGCGAGCGCTGTGGGCATGGACAAGGCGCTGATGAAGGCGGCCTTCGCCGCCGCCGGGCTGCCAGTGCTTCCATGGTTGCTGGTGCGGCGGAGCGAGTTGCAGGCGAACGAGGCCGCCGTGTGCGAGCGGGTCGAGGCGGCGCTGCGCTACCCGGTCTTTGTCAAGCCAGCCAACATGGGCAGCAGCGTGGGTGTCGGCAAAGCGAAGGATCGGGCCGGGTTGCGCGCGGCTTTTGCCGAGGCAGCCCGCTACGACCGGCGGATCGTCGTGGAGCAAGGCATCCTGGCCCGCGAGATTGAGATCAGCGTGCTCGGCAATGAGGCCCCCGAGGCCAGTGTTCCCGGCGAAGTGGTGCCCTCTGGCGAGTGGTACGACTATGCTGCCAAATATCTGGACGGCGCTTCGCAGATCCTCATTCCGGCACCGATCGATGCGCACCTGGCTGAGCGCGTGCGCGATCTGGCCATCCGCGCCTTCCTCGCCATCGATGGCGCGGGGCTGGCCCGGGTAGACTTTTTGCTCGACAAGGAGACGGGTGAGCTCTGGCTCAACGAGGTGAATACGATGCCCGGCTTTACGCCGATTAGCATGTACGCCAAGATGTGGGCCGCCAGCGGCCTGGACTACCCAGCCCTCCTCGACCGCCTGATCGAGCTCGCGCTGGAGCGTAAGCAGTCCGTTTAGCGCCGCTCCAGAGGCGAGCCACCAGGGCAGCCGGACACTGACGGAGCACAAGCTCTTCAGAGGTACATCTAGCGCTAGCCAGGGAGACCGATGGACTACAACCCCCCGAACACCCGTGAGCGTATCGCCGCGCGCCGCCAGCAGCGGCGGAGCGGCACCGGGCCAGTGCCCGGCCAGCAGGCGACGCCAGGCGCCCGGCGCGCGCTGGCGGGCTGGCTCGCCAGCGGACGGCTGGTTGCCCTGGCGCTCTTCCTGGCCGCGTGCACCGGCCTGGCCTACGCGCTCACCGATGCGCGCTTCAGCGTGCAGCGCGTGGTGGTAGAGGGCAACCGGGCGCTGGATGCCGACGCAGTGGCGGAGTTGAGCGGGTTGCGCGGGCGGCCGATCTGGTTCGTCCGGCCCGAGGCCGTCGTGGCCCGGCTGCGGGAGAATGCCTACGTGGCGTCGGCCAGGGTGGAGCTCGCCCTGCCCGACCAGGCCCGCATCCGGATCGTCGAGCGGCGGCCCGAAGTGCGCTGGCAGGCTGGCGGGGTGCAGTACCTGGTGGACGGAAGCGGAACCGTCCTCGGAGCTGCGCAGGAACCAGCCGAGGCCGACGTTCTAGTCATCACCGACAACTCGCACCTGCAGCTCGAACCCAATGACCAGATCGACCTTGATGCCGTCCAGCTCGCCCAGACGCTGGCGATCCGGCTCCCGGTGGAGCTCGGTTTCACCCCGGCTCAGCTTGGCTGGGATTACGGACTGGGTGTCTATGTTCGCTCCACGGCTGGCCAGACGATCGTCTTCGGCCAGAGTGAGCATCTGCAGCGCAAGCTAGCGGTGCTCGACGTGCTCCTCACCGATGGAACGGATTTTACCTACCTCGACCTACGCCCCTCCAGCCCTTTCTACCAGAACACGGCGCCCGCCGGGCAGGCGATTGAGCCGCCGGCAGACGCCGTCACGACCGCCCCGTAGGGACGCCGCGCGCTGTGGTGCCACGGCTTGGCGAGCGGGAAGCAGGTACAGCCTATGCAGCGCACGATTGTAGGGATCGACGTTGGGACCACCAAAGTCTGCACCATTGTCGCCCAGGTCTCCGACGCCGGACGGCTCAACATCCTTGGTGTCGGACTGACGCCAAGCAAGGGCCTGGATAAGGGCGTCGTCGTGAATATCGACGATGCGGTGAGCGCCATCAGCGCCAGTGTGGAGAAGGCCGAGCGCCTGAGCGGCTACCGCATCGGCACGGCCTTTGTTGGCGTGAGCGGGCGCCACATCTCCTCCCTCAACAGCCGTGGAGTGGTGGCTGTGCAGCGCCCCGACCATGAGATCACACGGAACGATGTGGCCCGGGCCGTGGAGTCGGCGCAGGCGGTGGCCATCCCGACCCAGCGCGAGATTATCCACGTGATCCCACGGGCCTACGTGGTGGACGGCCACGAGGGCATCCGTGACCCGATCGGCATGGCCGGCTTTCGCCTGGAAGTCGAGACGCACATCGTCACCGGTGAGGTGATGGCCATTCAGAACCTGATCCGCAGTGTCCAGAAGTCGGGCGTGGAGATCGATGACCTCATCCTGCAGCCCCTTGCCTCTGGCGAGGCCTGCCTGACACCGGATGACAAGGATCGGGGTGTGATGCTGGTGGATATCGGCGGCGGCACCACCGATATCGCCATCTTTGTGCAGGGCGGTGTGTGGCACACGAGTGTGATCTCGGTGGGGGGCAACCATTTTACCAACGATATCACCTATGTGATGCATACCCCCCACAATACCGCCGAGTACCTGAAGATCCGCTACGGCAGCGCCATCGCTGGCGACCCACCCGCCGACGGCGATGCGAGCGACCTGATCGAGGCCGACACGCTGATGGTGGGCGAGAAGCAGACAATTAGCCGTCACCTGCTCAACGAGATCATCCAGGCGCGCGCCGAGCAGGTGGTGGAGCTCCTATACAACGAGATCAAGCGCAGCGGCTACGAGGGCATGCTCCCGGCGGGGATCGTGCTCACCGGCGGTGCGGCGCAACTCAGCCGTTTCGACGAACTGGTGCGTGAGATGCTCGGCATGCCGGTGCGCATCGGTGTGCCGACCGACCTCAGTGGCCTGGCCGACTCGCTCGATAGCCCGTCCTACGCCACCGGCGTGGGCCTGCTGCGCTGGGGCAGCCGCCATGGGCTCTCGATGCTCGGACCCACCCACCGCTCTGACGAGCGCCAGGGCTGGGGGAATGTCTACGAACGCTTCAAGGGCTGGCTCCGGGAGTTCCTACCGTGAAGGGAACAGGGAACAGGGGAGAGGGGACAGGGGCGGCAACGTCCCGGCCCGGCGCCCTGGACCCTGTGCCCAGTACCCTGTCCCCTACGAGGAGGAAGTAATGGTCGACCGCAGCAACAATGGCTTCACGCTCGAAGATTTCGCGCAGATCAAGGTGGTGGGTGTAGGCGGCGGTGGCTCGAACGCCGTGGACCGGATGATCGCCGATGGAGTGCAGGGCGTCGAGTTTTACACGATCAACACCGATGTGCAGGCGCTGATGCATTCGCTGGCGCCCACCCGCATCCGCATCGGCGACAAGCTCACTCGCGGCCTGGGCTCCGGCGGTAACCCGGTGATCGGCCAGAAGGCGGCTGAGGAGAACCAGGAGGACATCTACGAGCAGCTCAAGGGCGCCGACATGGTCTTCGTGGCGGCAGGCATGGGCGGCGGTACCGGTACCGGGGCCTCGCCGATCATTGCTGGCATCGCCCACGACCTGGGCGCGCTCACGGTTGGTGTGGTGACGCGACCCTTCACCTTTGAGGGCAACCACCGCCGCAAGCTGGCCGAGCAGGGCATTGAGCAGCTGCGCCCGGTGGTCGATACGCTGATCGTGATCCCCAATGACCGGCTGTTGCAGACGGCCAGCAAGAACACCACCTTCACCCAGGCCTTCGAGATGGCCGACGCCGTGCTGCGCCAGGGCATCCAGGGTATCTCCGACTTGATCACCCAGCGCGGGCTGATCAACCTGGACTTCGCCGATGTCAAGACGATCATGGCCCAGCAGGGCTCGGCCCTGATGGCGATCGGCCACGGCCGTGGCGACAGCCGCATGGTCGATGCCGTGAACCAGGCGATCGCCAGCCCGCTGTTGGAGGTGAGCATCGATGGGGCCCGTGGCGTGCTCTTCAATGTGACCGGCGGCGAGGATCTGGGCATCCTTGAAGTCTATGAGGCCGCCGATATCGTCTCCAAGCAGGTGGATCCGGACGCCCACATTATGGTTGGTGCGGTGATCGACCCGAACTTCCCGCCCGGCGAGGTGAAGATCACCCTGATCGCCACCGGCTTCGACATCAGCAAGCCGAGCAGCAATGTTCAGCGGAGCCGCTCCTACCCGACGCCGGCCACCAGTACCGGCCAGGCGACCGCGCTCCACCCGCAGGCCATGCCCGCCGCGCGCCAGCCTGCCCAGCCCCAACCTCAGCCCCAGCCCCGGGTGGCGCCCAGCTTCGGCGGCAGCGATGACCTTGACATTCCGCCCTTCCTCCGCAACCGTAACCGGGGTCGCTAGTGCTCGACCACGCGATCGTGCGAGGTACCCCATCGGGGGGGCTCATATGCCTCATCGGGGCGTCTCAGCGGGATCGCGATCCAGTGACATCACCGTGGCGATCCGCTAGCGCGCGAACCAGGAATTGGAAACTGGCGAATGGCATGCGGAGGGTGTTCTGACGCACCCTGGCCCTCCGCGTGCCGCTCAACCTTTTCGGGAAATGCGCTCGCGACCCGCCGTCACGCACCCTGAGGAGGCCGAAGGCCGTAGCAAAGGGTGCTGCGAGCGGAGACCATGGGTTATCCGCTGCCGGCCCGTGCGCACGGCGCCCGCAGGGCGACACTGCTGGCAGGCTGCCGGGAATGGGCTCCCCTGTACCAGGAATGGTGCGGGGGAGCCCTCTGTGTGCGCTCGTGTGCCCGCGAAATGATTGACAGGGATCATGGCCCCCTGTATAATGGCATTCCAAATTTACAACGGGGAGGGGGCTTGCCCCCTCCCCGTTGTCACCGTAAAGCCACAGTACGACGAAACAGCGTAGCATTGCCAATCGTAAACTGTAAGGACTTTACGACGCACTGTCGTCGGTCGCCGCGCAGAGTCGTGGAGCCGCCCTGATGAAACCACGCCGCTGGTACAGCAGCCCGGAGCTCAACCCGCACCCGAGGCCGCCGCGCGTCCGGCCGTTCCCCGCGCCGATCTACTGGGCCTATACCACACGCACCCACACCGAGCAGGGCGCGATCATCAAAACGGTGCCGCAGGCAAACAGCGCCGCGATGGAGCGCCGCGGGACGACCCCGCCAGGCAGCCGGCCGCCGCGCCTGATCGACGCGGCGTAGGCAGGCGATTGTAAGCCGCCATAGCCCGGAGGTTACCGGCCCTGTCGCGGCACTAATCCCCGTTTGCGGGGAGATGATCGCGGCGTGCCACGCCCCCGGCCACGGCGGCGCTGGCCACCGCGTGAGCGATCGCGGGCACCACCGTGCGGTTGAAGACGCTGGGGATGATGTACTCCTCACTCACCTCGTGGGGCGGGATGACGGCCGCCAGCGCCTCGGCCGCTGCCAGGCGCATCGCCGAGGTCATCTGGCGAGCGTGTACATCGAGCGCGCCGCGGAAGATGCCCGGGAAGCAGAGCACGTTATTGATCTGATTGGGCTGATCCGAGCGTCCGGTGGCCACAACCCGTGCGTACTGGCGCAGCATCTCCGGGTCGCCCTCGGGCACGGGGTTCGCGAGGGCGAAGACAATCGGATCAGGGGCCATGGAGCGCACGCTCGCCGGGGTGAGGATGTTGCCCTTCGAGACCCCGATGAAGACATCGGCGCCCTCCAGGGCGGCTTCGAGCCCACCCTGGCGCCGATCGCGGTTGGTCTGGTCGGCGATAATCCGCTGCATGGGCGTTTGCACGTGATCATCGCCAGCCCGAAGGATGCCGTGACGATCCACCGCCGTAACCTCGCCAACCCCGGCCTCCAGCAGGGCGCGGATGATGGCGGTGCCGGCCGCTCCGACACCATTCACCACCACCCGCACCGCGCCGAGTTGCTTGCCGGCCACGAGCAGCGCGTTGCGGAGGGCCGCCAGCACGACCACCGCTGTGCCGTGCTGATCATCGTGCATCACCGGGATATCGAGGCGCTCGTGGAGTTGCCCCTCGACGAAGAAGCAGCGGGGCGCGGCGATATCCTCCAGATTGATGCCGCCGAAGCTCGGCGCGAGTTGCTCCACCGTCTGCACAATCACATCCTGGTCCTGTGTGCGCAGGCAGATCGGCACGGCATCGATGTCGGCCAGTTCCTTAAAGAGAATGGCCTTGCCCTCCATAACAGGCAAGGCCGCCTCCGGCCCGAGGTTTCCGAGGCCCAGGATGGCGCTGCCATCGCTCACCACCGCGACGCTGTTGGCCTTCCATGTGAGCGAGAAGACCTTACCCGGCTCATCGGCGATCGCCTGACAGACGCGGGCCACGCCCGGCGTGTAGGCCAGGGAGAGATCGTCGCGGGTCTTGAGCGGCACCTTGCTATGCACCCCGAGCTTGCCGCCGAGGTGGGCCAGGAAGACCCGGTCGCTCACCTGGACGACGCTCACGCCTGGCACGCCGTTGATCGACTCGACCAGGGCCGCGCCGTGCCGCTCGTCCTGCACCCGCACGGTGATGTCGCGTACGAGGGTATTGCGCTCGGCCCGGACGATGTCGATGGCCCCGATGTCGCCCCCGACCTCGCCGATGCGGGTTGTCAGGCGACCGAGCATGCCGGGGCGGTTCTCAATCTGGCAGCGCAGGGTCAGAGTGTAGGCGACTCCCACCGACATAGTGCTCTCCCATCATGCGGATACAAAAAGGCCCGTCGGGTGACGGGCGGCAGCGCCGGACGCTCCATCGTCTCCAGTTGCAGTTCATGGCACGCGGCGGCGTGAATGCCTCGGCTCGGTTCTCGAAGGCCACCGCCGTGGTCTCACGCGCCGCCGGGCGGGCCGTGGTAGTGCAACGTACAACGCCAGGAATAGTACCATGCCCGGATTGGGTCGCGCAAGATTGTGCATCCTGGCGCGAAAGCCAGCCCTCACCCTCTCCTCAGCAGCGGACTACACAAGCTTTTGCTGGTAGGCGAGGGCGATCGCCTCTGCGCGGCTGGCGACGCCGAGCTTGGCGAAGAGGCTTCCGATATGGAACTTGACCGTCGAGCGGGCAATCTTCAACTGGTCGGCGATCTGCTGGTTTGAGCGGCCCAGCGCGAGCAGACGCAACACCTCCAGCTCACGGTCGGTCAGATCGGTTCCGAGCTGGTCGCGCTGGCTCATCAGGCCGAGTAGCGTCTCGGCGACCTCAGGCGCGAGTACGGAGCGGCCGCCGATCGTCTGGCGGATCGCCTGCATAAGCTCGTGGGGCGTGGCGGTCTTCAGCAGGTAGCCGCTGGCCCCCGCGCGCATCGCCTGCTCGACCATGGTACCGTCGTGGTAGCTCGTGAGTACAATCACGCGGATGCTGGGGTGACGCTCCTTGATCTGTCGGGTTGCAGCCACACCATCAACGCCGGGCATGAGCATGTCCATCAGCACCACGTCGGGCCTGGTACGCTCACACAGCTCCACGGCATCCATACCGTTGCCGGCTTCGCCGACGAGCTCCAGCTCCGGGTAGGCCTCCACAAAGTGGCGCATCCCCATGTGTGCGAGGGGATGATCGTCGGCGACGAGCACACGGATGCGGCCTGGCTCACTCATGGGGCGCTCCTTCCCGGTAGGTCGGGGCGTAGCGGGTCCAGCTGACAGTCACCGTGGTGCCGGCGTCGGGCTGGCTCGTGATCAACAGGGCAGCTCCGATCCCTGCCGCGCGCTCGTGGATCGACTCAAGGCCGAAGCCACCGGGGTAGTTCGCGCCTGGCTCAAAGCCCCGACCATCATCGGATACCTCCAGGGTGAGGGTGCCATACCACTCGTCGGCACTGGCGGGCGGCACCACGCCCAGGCGAATCGTTACGCGGCAGGCATGGGCGTGGCGCACCACATTATTCAGGGCCTCCTGGGCGATGCGATAGAGCGCGATGTGCACATCGGGGCTGAGCGGCGGTGTCCGCTCCAGAGAAACCCGCACCTTCGCTCCACTCTTGGCCGCGAGGGTGCCCACCAGATTGTTGAGCGCCTCGTGGAGCGGCGTGCGGGCCAGGGCAGCCGGACGGAGTTCCAGAAGCAGGGCGCGCATCTCTGCCTGGGCACTCTCCGTCAGCCGGACGAGATCGCCCATGGCCGCTCGGGCCTCCTCCGGGTCGAGCTCCCAGAGCTGGGGCAGCACGCGGGCGGTGCGGGTTGCCGCCAGCAGCGCCTGGCTCACCGAGTCGTGCAGGTCACGGGCGATCCGTCGTCGCTCACCCTCGGCCGCCTCGCGGCCCGCCTCGCCGTAGCGGCGGGCGTTGTCAATGGCGATCGCGGCGTGGGTCGCGAAGGCCTCCAGGGTAGCAACGTCGTCTTCGCTATAGGCCTGCACGGCGAGCGAGTCGATCGTGAGCACCCCAAACGTTTTCGATCCGAAGATCAGGGGCACGCCGATACCACTGCGGATCGCCTCATCGTCCGACCATGGCACCCAGCTGTGATTCCTGTGGGTATCGCGCACGAGGTAGGGGCGGCGCTCGCGCACAATCCGCTGGAGGATCGAGTGGTTGGCGATCTTAACACGAGAACCCCGGAAGCGCTCAGCCAGTCCCACGCCCTCGATCAGCAACAGGTGAGCGCCCTCGCGCAGAAAGACGGCGGCGCCGTCGTAGGGCAGCACGCGGCGCAGGTGCGTAAAGATACCCTTGACGAGGGCCTGCTGATCGAGGTCCCGCGCTAGCTCGATGGCGATCCGGCGCAGGTTCTCGGCGAGGCGGCGCTGCTGCTGCTCAGTGGCTAGCAGGCGGCTATTGTCGATCGCGGCGGCCAGCGTGCTGGCCACTGTCTGGGCCAGGGTGAGATCGTGCACCCCGAATGGCTGGCCCGGATGCCGCGCGGCGATGCCGAGGAGCCCGACGGGTGTGCCGTAGACGAGCAGTGGAGTGAGCAGGACGGCATGGGGGACACTTGCGTCGGCCGGGTGGCACAGTTGCGAGAGCACGTCTTCGCCAGGCTGAAGCACGCGCGGGGTACGCTGGGCAAAGATCTGGCGCAAGGTCGGGCTACCGGCAAGGGGGGCCGTGCGCGCATCGGGCGAGGCAGCGCATCCCACCATTGCCAGTGGATGGAGCCTGGCCTCGCCCTCAACGTACGACCAGATCGCCACCGCCGGGGACTCGAAGAGGCGTTGAACGAGGACGCTGATCGCTTCGATCTCGTGCTCGAGGTGCTGCCACGTCGCCAGTGCCTGGGCGATCTGGTTGAGGATCAGCAGTTCGCCGATCCGGCGCCGGAGGGTATCGGTCGTCTCGCGGCGCTGAAGAAACGAGGCGACCATCTCAGCGGCTGTCTGGAGCCCCTGTGCCTCATCGGCGTCCCATGGCCGTTCTGATGCGCCGCTGATGGCCAGGTAGCCCCACCAGCGAGCGCCGAGGTGTACCGGCACCAGCATGGTGCGCTGCTCGGCCTCGGCTGGAGCGAGGGGCGCGGCGACAAGCCCGGCCCAGGGCCCGCTCACCATGTGCCTGGCGCTCAGGCGCTGGGCGACGTCCGGGTGCAGTGTATGCGGCTCAGGGCTCATGGGAGGACCACCGGTTGCCACGAACAGATGGCTAGCGGCGGCGGGGCCAGGCGTCTGGTAGACCACGATGCGGCTGGCGTGGGCGGCGCCGAGCAGGTGGTGCAGCGCCGTTCCCACCACCTGCTCGACGTGGGATTCGTCGGCCGTCTCGGCGAGGAGCGCCTGCGAGCACCGTGCGAGGGCATGGGCGTAGCGGGCGCGGCGGGCCAGGGCCTCTTCAGCGGCGCGCCGCGTGCTGATGTCGAGGTAGATCGCGCCGACGGACACTACATGGCCGGCGGCGTCGAAGATCGGGAAGAGCGTCGCCAGGGCAGTGCGGGTCTTCGTGTCGGGCGAGAGAACTTCGTCCTCGAACTGCAAGGGCTTGCGGTGTTCGACGACGCTGCGCCGGCGGGCGTGCCAGATTGCGGCAATCTCCGGCGGGAAGTAGTCATCGGCCGTGTGGCCGGGGATGGTCTCCGGGGTGGTTGCCAGCGCCTCGGCCATTGGCGGGTTCGCCAGCAGAAAGCGGCCCTCAGTGTCCTGCAGGGCGACAGCCACGGGCGCATAATCGAGGATGGCGGCGAGGAGCACCTGGTGGTGGCGCAACTCCTCCTCAGCCCTGCGGCGAGCGGTGATCTCGTGGGAGAAGCCGGCGATCCCCGTAATGCTGCCTCCGGGGCCGTGGATCGGCAGGCGCAGCGTAATTAACCAGACCGGCTGGCCGGTGTGATCCCGGGTGAGCAGTTCGTTGGTGTACGCTCTACCAGTGCAGAGCACCTGCTCGTCGCAGCCCTGAATAATCTCGCTCGCCTCGGGCGAGAGGGCCTCGTTGGCGGTGCGGCCGAGCACCTCCTCGCGGCGACGCCCGTGGAAGTCCAGCATCGCATCGCTGACAAAGAGGTAGCGCCCCTCCACGTCTTTGATCCAGACCAGGTACGGGAGCGTACGCTGGAGCAGGTGCTCGCGCTGTGTAGCGGCGACCAGGCGTGCTTCGGCCGCCTGGCGCGCGGCCTGTTCCTCGGCGAGCGCGCGGCGGCAGGCGGCCAGTTCCTCCAGCAGGGCTGACGTGGAGGCATCGGGGGCCTTCGATGGCTTGCTGCGAGCGCTCATCGGCCCCCCCGAGCTATACCAGCCTCGGAGGGACAGTCCGCCGGCGCCCACGGCTGGTGCGCTTCAGGCCCCCGATGCTAGCGATTGATCAGCGTAGACAGCAGTCTTCTTCATTATAGTTCGGGTTACGGAAGAGCTCAAGGATCCGGGTGTAAACTTAGCCGCCGGCCATGGCGCCCACCACCAGGAAGGGTTCGGTGCCTGCTACGACAGGCGCGGGGAGCGGGGCGTCGGGCGATTCGTGTGAGAGGTCCTGCTCGCATGCGAAGAAGCGCACGAAGGGCCGCCGTTGTTTCGTCACATGGTCGCGGATCGTCCCACGGAGCACCGGGTAGGCCTCCTCGAGCGCGTCGAGAACCGTGCGCTGGGTGACCAGCCCATCGATCGGCAGCACCACCTCGCCACTCACACGGGCCAGCGCGCGGAGGTGGGCCGGGAGCCAGACGCGGATGTTCATGGGAGGGTCTGCACTTCCACCGATAGGACAGCCGGAAGATCACGCACGATCGGGGCCCAGCTGTCACCGCCATTGGCCGATGCGTAGACCTGCCCGCCGGTCGTGCCGAAATAGATTCCGCACGGGTCGAGCGTGTCGACGGCCATCGCATCGCGCAGAACATTGACGTAACAATCGCGCTGGGGCAGGCCCGTGGCGAGCGGCTCCCACTCGTGGCCACCGGACCGGCTGCGGTAGACGCGCAGCTTGCCATCGGGGGGGTAGTGCTCGGAGTCGCTCTTGATCGGCACCACGTAGACTGTCTCCGGCTCGTGGGCGTGGACAGCAATCGGGAAGCCGAAGTCAGTCGGCAGGTTCCCGCTAATCTCGTGCCAGTTATCGCCGCCATCGTCGCTGCGCATCACGTCCCAGTGCTTCTGCATAAAGAGCACCCCGGGGCGTGCGGGGTGCATCGCGAGGTGGTGCACACAGTGGCCAACCTCGGCCTGCGGGTCGGGGATGCCATCGGAGCGGAGCCCGCGGTTGATCGGCCGCCAGGTGAGGCCGCCGTCGTCGGTGCGGAAGGCCCCCGCCGCCGAGATGGCGATATAGATCCGCTTGGGGTCGCTCGGGTCCAGCACGATCGTATGGAGACACAGCCCGCCGGCTCCGGGCTGCCAGAGGGGCCCCGAGGGGTGCTGGCGCAACCCCGAGAGCTCCTGCCACGTCGCCCCGCCGTCGGTCGTGCGGAAGAGCGCGGCATCCTCCACGCCTGCATAGACCGTGTCCGGGTCGCTCAGGGAGGGCTCAAGGTGCCAGACGCGGGTGAACTCCCAGGGGTGCTGGGTGCCGTCGTACCACTGGTGGGTGCCGGGAACGCCGTCGTAGGTGAACTGGTTTCCGACCGGCTCCCAGGTGGTGCCGCCATCATCCGAGCGCTGGATGAGCTGCCCGAACCAGCCGGTTGACTGGGAGGCGTAGAGACGGTTCGGGTTGGCCGGAGAGCCCTTCAGGTGGTAGACCTCCCAGCCCGCGAAGTGGGGGCCGCTTACCTCCCAGCGTTCGCGCTTTCCGTCCGCCGTGAGAATGAACGCTCCCTTGCGTGTACCCACGAGCACCCGTACTCCGCTCATGTGTGGCTCCTTCCCGATCGGCTGATATGGCTTAGTATAGCACGCATGTTCGTTTTTGCAAGCTGGGGACAGGCGTGCAGGGCCATCCGGCACGCCTGCCTGCCCCTGCTTGTGCGGGGGTGGGTGTCACCGGCAACCGCGTGAGCCCGCGCAGGCGGGCTTCGCCGCCCCAGAGCCGCGCGCTTCAGCGCCACGGCACGCGTGTGCAGGACCGTCCGGGACATCCATCCGGCCGCCACGGTTGACGAAATGCCGCCGGCGCGGTACCATACACTCTAACCCTGAGAGTACAACCGAGTGTGTCGCGGCAGCGCTGCCCGCCCCCCTCTCTGTGGCCTCTGTCCCGTTACGGCAGAAGCACACCGGTACGCCCTATGCTGACCGAGCGCAGCGCGCGAACGAACGGCCACTCGCTGTTCAATAGCTACTTCCTTGACACCGCGTATGATGAGATGTTCGATGCGGCCGGGGAGCCGCGCCCGCATTACGGCGCGCTCTACCGGCACTTGATCGAGCTCTCCGCGCGTGAGTTGCAGCAGCGCCAGGCCTACGCCGATCTGACCTTCCTCAACCAGGGGATCACCTTCACGGTCTACGGCGATGGCGAGGGTACTGAGCGGATCTTCCCCTACGACTTGCTGCCCCGGATTATAACGACGGCCGAGTGGCTGACGGTGGAGCGGGGCCTGCGGCAGCGGATCACTGCCCTCAACCATTTTCTCCACGACATCTACCACGAGGCGCGCATCCTCGCAGACGGTATCGTCCCCCGCGAGTTGGTTTATACCTGCCAGCACTTCCGCCGGGAGCTGCGGGGCGTGGCTGTGCCGCGCAGGGTGTATGTGTCGGTCGCAGGCACCGATCTGGTGCGGCTGCCCTCGGGGCAGTTCGCCGTGCTGGAGGACAACCTGCGGGTGCCGAGCGGGGTAAGCTATATGCTTACCAACCGCCAGGTGATGAAGCGCGCCTTCCCACGGCTCTTTGCGACCTACGGTGTGCGCCCGATCGACCACTACGGCCAGGCGCTGCTCAGTACGTTGCGCTCACTGGCGCCACCACACTGCCCTGAGCCAACCATCGTGGTGCTCACCCCCGGGGTGTTCAACTCGGCCTATTTTGAGCATACCTTCCTCGCTCGCCAGATGGGCGTTGAGCTGGTGGAAGGTCGTGACTTGCTGGTGCATGACAATATCGTCTATATGCGCACCACGGCGGGTCTGCGACGGGTGGATGTGATCTACCGGCGCGTGGACGATGATTTTATCGATCCGCTGGCTTTCCGTAGCGATTCGATCCTCGGGGTGGCTGGCCTGGTAAACGCCTATCGCGCCGGCAATGTGGCCATCTGCAACGCGCTGGGTACCGGCATCGCCGATGATAAGGCCGTGTACGCCTATGTGCCGCGGATCATCACTTACTACCTGGGTGAGGAGCCGATCCTGCCCAATGTGGAGACCTACCTCTGCGACGACCCGAGCGAACAGCGCTATGTGCTTGAGCACCTGGATGAACTGGTGGTCAAGGCGGTGGGTGAGTCGGGCGGGTATGGGATGCTGATCGGTCCCCATAGTACTGCCGAGGAGCGTGAGCGCTTCCGGGCGCGCATCCTGGCCAACCCACGTAACTATATCGCCCAGCCTACCCTGCAGCTCTCACGGGCCCCCTGCTTCGTCAACGGTCAGGTCGAGCCGCGCCACGTGGATCTGCGACCCTTTATCCTCTGTGGCGGTGAGCAGACGACGATCGTTCCGGGCGGACTAACTCGGGTGGCGCTGCGCAAGGGCTCCCTGGTGGTCAACTCTTCGCAGGGCGGGGGAAGCAAAGATACCTGGGTGCTCTTTGAGTAACGGGCAGACGTACACGCTACACGAGCTATGCTGTCTCGCGATGCTGATAGCCTTTACTGGATGAGCCGCTACCTGGAGCGGGCCGAGCACACGGCCCGGCTGCTTGGTGTCGGCCTCACCCAGATGCTCGACCAGACGCCCGAGCTCGCGCCGCCGCGCTGGGGCCGGCTGCTGAGCGCGCTCCAGGCAACCCCGCCCAGGGAAGGGCTCGCCGATGCCTACGCGATCACCCGGGAGCTGACGTTTGAGCCGGCCAATGCGAACGCGATCGTGGCCTGTGTGGCGCTGGCCCGCGAGAATGCGCGCCAGGTGCGCCAGCAGATCAGCAGCGAGATGTGGGAGCAGATTAACCGGCTTTACCTGCGGGTGCGCGCCACGACCCCGGAGGCAATCTGGCAGAGTGAGCCGATCGAGTTCTACCAGGCGATCAAAGAGGGCGCCCACCTGTTCCAGGGGATTACCGATGCGACGATGAGCCACGGCGAGGGCTGGCACTTCATCCAGGTGGGCCGCTACCTCGAGCGCGCCGGCGCGACGGCCCTGCTGCTGGATGTCTTCTTCCGCCCTTTTCTCGAGACGCCCCCCGGCGAGCCACCCATCCTCGACGAGAACGACTGGGTGGGCCTGCTCAAGTGCTGCACCGCCTTCGAGGCCTACTGCAAGGTCTACACCGCCGATGTGCAGCCTACTGCCGTGGCGGAGTTCTTGCTGCTGAACGGTGAGTTGCCTCGCTCGGTGCGCTTCGCCGCCGATCGCATTCAGCGAGCGCTACAGGAGATTGGCCGCGCCACTGGCTCGCGTGGGGCGGGCCGCGCAGAGCGCCTCGCCGGTCGTCTGCGGGCCGCGCTCGATTACGGCCAGGTAGATGAGATTATGGCCGACAATATGCACGCCGACCTTGCCAGTATTCAGCGCCAGTGCGCTGCCATTCACAACGCGATCTACCAGGCCTACATCACCTACCCCGTTGAGTCTGCGCTCGCCCAGTAGCCAATGCACCATGCGCGGCATGCCCCTCGCCCTGCTGCATGGCGCAGGTCGCATCCATCATGTATTACTCCATTCTTCACAAGACCCGGTTTCGCTACAGCGCACCGGTGAGCGAGAGCCTGACCGAGGTGCGCATGCAGCCCCGCTCGGAGGGAGGCCAGCGCTGCCTGAGCTTTAAGCTCATCACCAGCCCCCCGGCCCGGGTGTTCAGCTACACCGATAGCTTCGGCAACCTGGTGCATCACTTCGATATTCCGGCGCCGCATCGCCAGGTGACGATCAGCGCCGAGGCGCTGGTGATCCTGCCGCCGCCCCCGCCCCTGCCAGAGGCGCTCCCACCGACGGCCTGGGATGAGCTCGATGCGCTTACCGCCGCTGAGGACCACTGGGACGCGCTCGCGCCAAGCACCTTCGCCCGGCCCACTCCACTTCTGGATGCGCTCGCCCGCGAGCTCGAGCTGCGCCGCCGCGATGACCCGCTGAGCCTGCTGCGGGAGTTGAATGCGCGCCTCTACGATACCTTCGCCTACGACCCTGAGCACACCGAGGTGGACTCGCCGATCGATGTCGCGCTGGAGGCACGCCGCGGTGTCTGCCAGGACTATAGCCACGTGATGATCGCCCTGGTGCGCGGGCTCGGCGTGCCCTGCCGCTACGTGAGCGGCTACCTCTTCCACCGCGTCGAGGACCACGACCGCTCGGCGCAGGACGCCACCCACGCCTGGGTGGAGGCGCTCTTGCCCGGCCTGGGCTGGGTTGGCTTCGACCCGACGAACAACCTGATCGCGGGGGAGCGCCATATTCGTACGGCGGTGGGCCGTGACTACGCGGATGTACCGCCGACCCGGGGAGTCTATAAGGGGCGCGCCGAGAGCACCCTGGAGGTGGGGGTGAAGGTCGTCCCGACCGAGGCCCCCATCCCGGATGAGGATGTGCTGCCGCTGCCCGCCGGGGTGGTGGTGCCCGCCGAGAGCGCCGACGAGCAGCATATGCAGCAATAATGGCCACGAAGGCGCGAAGTGGGCCATGTCCTCATCCGTAGTCAGTGTGCGAAGGCCTGCCGAAGCAGAGATGCTGAACCACCTCAGGGGTTGATGCGCTTGGCAGTGCGGATGGCCTTGTAGACGGCGAGATAGGCCTGATGCCCATCACAGAAGGCCCGCAGGAGGGTACGCAAGCCGCTGGGCCCACCATCACGCGTGTGGCCGTAGACTTCCCGCACCCCGTCACCGTCGTCAGTGCGTGCCCGTGCGCCCTTGGCGTAACAGACGGTGACGGGGTCTGGATCGCCCTGGTAGCCCGCTCACTCGTCACTGTAGCGGATTGCGCCTGTCGGCAGCAGCGTCGCCAGTACCCCTGGCCGTTCTCCTTGCTGGGGTGGCGAGCACCAAGCGGCGTCCTTCTCGCGCGAGAAGTGGCCTAACGCCAGCGGTAAGCGGCGCCGCTGGCAGGCGTGGAGGGCAAGCGCGTAGGCGTGTTTGTCGCTCACGTCCAGTGCTTTGGCCAACGGCGCGGTGCGCGCGCCCTGCACGACGCTGTGGAGGAACAAGAAGAGGGTGGAAGGCTGCTGGTGGGTCTGTACAACGGAGGTACCGGTTAGCCGCGTGTAGGAGTGCTGGCAATCTCGGCAGCGGTCGCTGGGAACGGCTTGATCGGGGCGCCTGATCGGAGCTGCGCCACTGTGGTAGTGTCACAGCGAGCCGGGATCAGCGTGCGGGATACGGGATCACGGAGTGTTTAGCGCCCAGTCGTATGGCTTGAACGCCAGGTCTACCTCGGCCCGCGATTCGATCCAACGGCGGCGCGGGTCGGAGGGTGGGAGGTGGGCACACACGAAGCGGACGACACCCTCAAGGCCCCCGAAGTCGGCGCGGTACCACTGGAAGATCGTAGAGACGTGCAGGACGCCTCGCCGCTCGTCGATCGTGGTGTCGGCGTCGATAAAGGCGCGGGCGGCGAGTTCAAGCTGGGCATCCATGCGGGCGGCGCTGTATGCCGCGATTGGCGGGCAGGAGCGACTGGCGCAGTTCAGGGCACAGTGAATGCGCGGATCGATCGGGGTGATCACCCAGGCCGCCCGTGGGTCGCCCGGGGCGAATTGTGGCCCCGGCAGGTAGGGGTTGCCCGCGTTGGAGCGCAGCACGCCGTGCTCGATATCGTCGGCGCTGAGGCGCTGGCCGCCCACAATGTAGGCGGCGCGCCGGAAGAAGCCGAGGGCAGGCCCGGCCTTCGTGACGCTGCCCCGCACCTCGTATGCTACAACAGCGTCGAGGATGAGCGCGTTGTAGAGGTTGATCCAGAAGGCCAGACGCTCGTCTCGTGAGGCCAGGCTGGCCGGGTTAAAGCTGGGGAGGCGGGCGGCGATCTCGGCGCGGTACGCGGCGTAGGCCGCGCTTGCCTTGAGCGCGCCGTAGTCGACGTGGGCACCGTCGGCGCTGATGGCGGCGTTCTTGAGCGCGCGCAGCCCAGTCTCGAGAGCCGCCACGAGGTCGGTCGATCCGCCGCCCGGGGGGCTCTCGCCGTTCAGTGTTTCGGCGCCGCGCGCCCCGCCCAGCAGGCGCAGGGCTGCTTCGCGCAGGTTGACGAGCTCGTTCATCGGGGTTCCGGTGGGCCGCCCTACAAGAATGTGGGCCGCCGGCGCACTCTGTATCCAGATTGTGGCGTGATGCTGAGCCTGGCGTTGCTGCTGGGAGGATACCACGGCGGTGGACGCCGGGCAACCACTCGCTCGTGGCTGCTGGCTTCGGCATCGCCAGCCTGGTGAGCCTGTTCCTCTACGAGCCGATCACGCGGCTCCAGCGCCTGATGGGCGATATGAGCCAGCTCACCGTGGCGGTGAATACCTACCAGACCGAGGTGGGCCTGCGGCTGATCCAGCTGGACATCAACGAGAAGACCACTGTGGGCGCGGCGGCCGATGAGGTGCGCGAGGCGGCCCAGGTGACGCTGGGGCTTGTGCAGCGCTACGTGGAGCCAGCAATCACCCGCTCCATCCAGAAGGCGGCCAGTCCGGCTGGCTCAGGAGGCGGCTAAAGCGCCACGGGAGGGCGTCTTCTCGCGCGCCGGGCCGTTAGCCTGGCTCCCCCGTTCTGCTCGCCGCGATCACGGTCCGGCACCGCCGCCCGTGCGCTTCCGGGTGGGCGCCGTACGAGCCTGCTCGCACCGATGGGTATTTTTTGCCGCGCCTCCGGCTCTCCCTCCATATGCTGATACACTGCGGCGGATGTTCGACAAGGGCGAGCGTCTGCCAGGCGCTATGAGTCTGGTAGGGGAGGTGAAGGATGGCCCGGGCAATGGGGACGGCGGTGCTTCCCGAGCGGGCGGCAGGCGCTGCGGCGCTAGCGCGCTGGAGAGACTACCTGCTCTCTGAGGTGGATGGGGCCTCGCTGGGCGTGTTCCGCATCCTCTTCGGGGCGATCATGGTCTGGGAGGTGCTGCGTTACGTTCGCTACGGCTGGATCGCGCGCTATTACATTGACCCCGGGTTTCACTTCAGCTACCTGCCCTTCATCCAGCCATGGCCCGGCGCCGGGATGTACTGGCACTTTGCGCTTACGGGCGTGCTGGCGTTGCTGGTGGCTCTGGGGCTGTGGTATCGGGTGGCGGCCTGGCTCTTCGCCGCCTGCTTCACCTACATCTTTCTGCTCGATAAGGCCCAGTACCTCAACCATTTCTACCTGATCTGCTTGCTGAGCCTGCTACTGGCGATCACGCCAGCTCATCGCGCCTTGAGCCTCGATGCGCGCCGAGCAATCGCGCCCGGCAGGGTGCCCCGCTGGAGCCTGCACGTGCTGCGCTTCCAGGTGGGGCTGGTCTACTTCTTCGGGGCGGTCGCCAAGCTTAACGCCGACTGGCTGGCGGGCGAGCCACTGGGCGAGTGGCTGGCTCGCCGGGCCGACCTGCCGCTGATCGGCCCGCTGTTGGCCTGGGAGGGTGCCGGGCTCCTCTTTGCGTGGGGCGGCCTGCTCGTTGACCTGTCGCTGCCGTTTTTACTTGCCTGGGGCCGCACCTTCTGGCTCGGCGCCGCCGTGGCGGTGGCGTTCAACCTGCTCAACGCCCAGATCTTCAGCATCGGTATCTTCCCCTGGATGATGATCGCCGCCCTCACGCTCTTCCCCCGTCCCGACTGGCCGCGCGCCATCCTCGGCCGGGCCGGGGCCTCGCGCGCCAGGCGGCCCCGCCCGGGTACGCCTCCGGCCAGCCGGGCCGCCCTGGCACTGCTGGTGGCCCTGCATCTTTACGCCCTGGTCCAGCTGACTCTGCCTCTGCGCCACTGGCTCTACCCCTCCGACGTGGCCTGGAGCGAGGAGGGTCATCGCTTTAGCTGGCGCATGAAGCTGCGCGACAAGGCGGCCGAGGTGACCTTCTACGTAAGCGATCCGCGTGGGGGCGAGCGGCATGCGGTGGACGCCCGGCGCTGGCTGACGGCCCGCCAGGAGAGCAAGATGGCCTCGCGGCCGGATATGATCCACCAGTTCGCCCGCTTCGTGGCCGACGAGGAGCAGCGCCGTACAGGCGTGCGGCCGATCGTCACCGCAGAGGCCTGGGCCGGGCTTAATGGCCGTGAGCCGGCTCTGCTGGTCGATCCCACCGTGGATCTGGCCTCCGAGCCGTACCGGCTGGGTCCGGCGCCATGGATCACGCGCCCGCCCCGCTGAAGACGTGGTACCATGGCGCCATGCGCGCTGTGCTGATCGCAACCTATGAACTGGGCCGCCAGCCCTTTAGTCTGGCCTCTCCGGCAGCCTGGCTGCGCCGCGCCGGGGCCGAGGTTATTTGTCTGGACACCGCCGTAGCGCCGCTGGATCGCGCGTCCGTGGTCGGGGCGACGTTGATCGGGCTCTCCGTGCCGATGCATACGGCCACGCGCCTGGCCGCTGAGATGCTGCCCGAGCTGCGCGCCCTCGCGCCCAGGGCCCTGATCGTCTGTTACGGCCTCTATGCCCCGCTCAACGCCGACCACCTGCGCGCGCTTGGCGCCGATGTGTGCATCGGCGGCGAGTACGAGGCCGAGTTGGTACGGTTGTGGGAGCGGCGCCTGGACGGAGGGGAGCCCGAGGGGGCGGTGCGCATCGCGCTGGATCGGCTCGCCTTCGTGCCGCCCGAGCGCGAGGGGCTCCCGGGGCTGGAGCGCTACGCCCGGCTGATGACGCCACTGGGCCCACGGCTTGCGGGCTACACCGAGGCGAGCCGTGGCTGTAAGCATCGCTGCCGCCATTGCCCGATTGTCCCCGTGTACGGCGGGCGCTTCCGCGTGGTGCCGCGTGAGGTAGTGCTGGAGGATGCGCGCCGCCAGGTGGCCGCTGGCGCCCGCCACATCACCTTCGGCGACCCCGACTTTCTCAATGGGCCCGGCCACGTTCTGCCCCTCGTGCGCGCCCTCCACGCTGAATACCCGGGGCTGACCTACGATGTGACGGTAAAGGTTGAGCACCTGCTGCGGTACGCCCACCTGCTCCCCGAGTTGCGGGCTACTGGCTGCACGCTGGTGACAAGCGCGGTGGAGGCGCTGGACGACGCGATCCTGGAGCGCTTCGACAAGCGCCACAGTGTAGCCGACGTGGCACGTGCGGCGGCGCTGCTGCGCGCGGCGGGCATCGCGCTGAACGCGACCTTCGTGGCGTTTACGCCGTGGACGAGCCGGCAGGTCTACCGCTCCTTCCTGGCGCAGATCGCGGAACTGGGCCTGCTGGAGAGCGTGAGCCCGGTGCAGTACGCCATTCGTCTGCTCGTCCCGGCGGGCTCGCGCCTGCTCGATCTCGACGAGGTGCGGGCCTGTGCCGGGCCCTTCGATGCGCGGGCGCTGGTCCACCCCTGGCGTCACCCCGATCCGGCGATGGACGAACTGCAGCGGGCGGTGCTGCGCCTTGCTCAGGGGAGTGCCGCCCGTGGCGAGACGCGGCCAGCCTTCTACCGCCGCGTCCTGGCGCTGGTGGATGCGCATATCGGCGCGGCGCCGGTGGTGGCGCCGGAGCATCTCCTGCAGCGGCCACCCATTCCCTACCTGAGCGAGCCGTGGTACTGCTGAGCGGAGCCTACCGAGGAGCAGGCTGCTCCTGACTACGTGTGACCGAGGATGGCGATGGCGCAACGGGTGCTCTTGCTGACAACCCCCTCCTCCTACCGCCTCCCGGCCTTTCTGGAGGCGGGCGAGCGGCTCGGTATTGAGTTGCTCGTGGCGGAGGACATGCCTGCGGCGCTGGCCGGCCGCGCGGGGCTGCGGATCGGGCTCGATTTTGCCGACGAGGCTGGCGCCACGCGCACGCTGCTCACGGTGGCCGCCGAGGCGCCGCTCGCGGCCGTGATCGCGGTAGACGACAGCGGGAGCCTGCTGGCGGCGCGGGTGAGCGCGGCTCTCGGGCTGCCACACAATCGTCCGGAGGCGGCCGAGGCAGCCCGCGATAAGTATCGCATGCGGCAGCTCTTCGCGCAGGCCGGGGTGCCCTCGCCCGCGTTTCGCCTCTGCTCAACCGACGACGACCTGGCCGCCCTGGCCACCCGGATCGCCTATCCCTGCGTAGTGAAGCCGCTGCGCCTGAACGGCAGCCGTGGCGTTATCCGTGCTGACGGTCCGGAGGGCTTTGTGGCGGCTGCACGGCGTATTGCCCGCCTGCTCGACCGGTTGGAGGGCCCCGGGCCTCACCAGTTCCTCGCCGAGGCGTTCATCCCCGGCTTCGAGGTCGCACTGGAGGGCCTGATCGATCGGGGGCGACTGCAGGTGCTTGCGCTCTTCGATAAGCCCGATCCGTTGGACGGCCCGTTCTTCGAAGAGACGATCTACGTGACGCCCTCGCGCCTGCCGCCCGAGGTGCAGCAGGCGATCGGCGAGGTAGCCGCGCGGGCCGCGACGGCGGTGGGCCTGGAGCGGGGGCCGCTCCACGCCGAGCTGCGGGTGAATGAAGCCGGGCCGTGGATGGTGGAACTGGCCGGGCGCACGATCGGGGGGCTCTGCTCGCGCACACTACGCTTCGGCACCGATGCCTCGCTGGAGGAGCTGATCCTGCGGCAGGCTACGGGGCTACCGGTGGAGTCGTTGAGCGCTGCCGGTAGCGCGGGCGGGGTGATGATGATCCCCATCCCCGGGCCCGGGGTGCTGCGGGCGGTGCATGGCGTCGCGGAGGCCAGGGCGGTGCCGGGTATAGAGAGTGTGGAGATTACCGCGCCGTTGCATTACCCCCTGGTGCCACTGCCAGAGGGTGACGCCTACCTCGGATTCATCTTCGCGCGCGGGGAGCGACCAGAGCAGGTCGAGGCCGCGCTACGGGCGAGCCACGACCTGCTGGCGTTCGAGCTCATGCCGGAGATCCCCGTGCTCTCATAGAAGCCACGACTCGCTTGCGGTATCCCGTCGATGCAGCACGCTGCATCCTGCATAGGTGGCCGAGCGATGATTGTGCTTCAATACACGCCAGGGGCGCCGGCCAGGCGCTACTTCCGGCGGGGCGCGCCGCCCTTGCCCTGGCGCACAGGGGGCGTCCAACCCTCGGGCATTTTGGCATTCTCGCCGAAGAAGAACTCCTCCATCTGCTGCATGAGGATCTTCTGGGCGTTCGGGTCGCCAAGGCTGAGGCCGTAGTGGTTGATCACCAGGGTTGCCTGGGCGGGCCAGAGGTTGTAGGCTTGCTGGGAGATCTCTTCGTAGATGCGCTGGCCGAGGGGGCCGGGGAAGGGGGGCCGCTCCAGCCCCGGGAGTTCTCGCCCGAGTTTCGCGCAGTTGACCATCCGTGGCATCGCTCTTGCCTGACTAGCGCCGGTGCCGGCGCGTGAGACTTGCGGCTGCGGGCCCGGCCCGCCCACGTATTATACCTGAGGCATGCGAGTTGTTGTCTTTGCGATGCCGGGCCGCCTGGCCGGTCCTGCTTTGCTGGCCCTGCTCGAAGCGGGCGCCGAGGTGGCCGCCGTGGTGGTACCAGCGCCGCCGGGCGCGCCGCCGCTAGCCCCGGCCCCGCCGGTAGCCCCGCCCGACAGCTTCATCGGGGTGGGCCAGCCGCCGCCGCTGGGCCCCTTGCAGGTGGCGGCGGCCCGTGGGCTCCCTGCCCTCGCCGTGGGCCGCCGCGCCGAACCAGCGCTGGCTACCGCCATCGCCGCCTACCGGCCCGACCTGGCCTGTGTGGTCTGCTGGCCGTGGCGCATCCCACCGGCGCTGCTAGCCGTGCCACGCCTTGGCTTCCTGAACCTGCACCCCGCGCCGTTGCCGGAGCTGCGCGGCCCGGAGCCACTCTTCTGGGCGTTCCAGGAGGGCCGCCGGCAGACGGCGGTGACGCTCCACTGGATGGACGAACAGTTCGATACAGGCGATATCGCGGCGCGGGCCCCGGTGCCTTTGCCCGCCGGGATCGGCTGGGACGCCGCTGAGGAGCGAGTGGCGGTGGCGGGGGCCGCGCTTCTTCAGGAGCTTGTGCCGCGCCTTGCGAGCGGCGAGGTGCCCCGCCGTCAGCAGGGGCCGGGTGGTAGCTACCGTGGGTCGCCCGTGGAGGAGGATTTCGCCATCGAGCCCGGGTGGCCTGCGGAGCGGGCCTTTCGCTTTATGCGGGGCACCGCCGCCTGGGGCCGACCGTACAGGCTGCGGGCCGATGGAGCGGCGCCTGTCTGGCTCGGCGCCGCGATCGACTGTGACCCGGTAGGTGTGCTCGGCGCGCCGCTCATGATTGAGGGCGCCCTGGCGCGGGCGCAGCTCTCGCCGGGCGTGCTCAGCGCGACCCTGGCGCGGCGCTAGCGCTGCTGCCGGGCCGAGCTCTCCTTGCGGTTGGGGCGCTCGTCGCCCTCGCGAGGGGCGTCGCGGCGCGAGCGGCACTTCGGGCAGCGTGTCGGCTCGTGCAGGAAGCCCTTGTCGGCGTAGAACTCCTGCTCACCAGCGGTGAAGATGAACGTCGCGCCGCAGTTGCGGCAGACGAGCTCCATGTCGCGATAGAAAGGCATAACGCTTGGGGGGGTGCCCGCCGGGGTGCCGCCGGGCGACCGATCGGTGCCCGGCGCGGGGCAGGGGTGAGGTTCGCCATCCATATTGTAGCACGGCGCGCAGCCTCCTGGCAGAGGCTGGTGGTCTGTGCCATCCCCCGGTATTTATGCGGCACCGGCTCACACCGCAGAGGCGATCGTTGGGGCGCCGATCCGTGCGCCCGGAGAGAACCACGTGGTGCCCATCCTCCGCAGTGGGTAGTAGAGCTGCGGCAGGCCTTGCCTGCCACCCCGTTGCCATCCCTGTTCCGCAATCGTGCCTGGGAGGCGCCAATGCTGCTTCGAGCCTTGCTCGCCGGGTCGCTCGCGGCCCTGATCGCTGGCCACCTGGCCGTGACCACCGCCGCCGCGCACCCGATGGGGAACTTCACGATCAACCACCACTCGGCGCTCACGGTGGGCGCCGAGACGATTGTGGTCGAGCAGGTCATCGATATGGCCGAGATCCCGGCCTTCCAGGAGCTCGCCGCGATCGACGAGGATGGCAACGGCCAGCCTGGCCCGGAGGAGGCGAGTGTGTACCACAGCGGGCGCTGCGCCGACCTCGCTGGCGATCTGGAGCTGCGGCTGGCCGGGCGGCTGGCCCCGCTCAGCCTTGAGCAGTCGACGGTGAGCTTTCCACCGGGGGTTGGCGGGCTGCTCACGCTGCGCCTCAGTTGCCGCTACCGCGCGCCGGTGGCCGTGCCCGCTGAAGGGCTGGCCATCTCCTTCGCCGACCGTAGCTACGCCGAGCGGCTCGGCTGGCGCGAGATCGTGGTTCGCGGCGATGGCCTGCGCGTCGATGGTGCGCCGGCAGCGAGCGTGAGCGCGGCGCTGACGAACTACCCCGACGATCTGTTGAGCAGCCCGCTCGATGTGCGCGAGGTACGCTTCTCGGTGACCCCCGGGGCTCAGGCGCCTGCGGAAGCCGCTATGGCCGGCCCGAGTCCTGCCCGTGCCGACCGTCTGGCCGAACTGGTGACGCTCCGGACGCTCACGCCGGCCTCGGTAGGGCTCGCTCTATTGCTCGCCTTCGTCTGGGGGGCTGCTCATGCCTTCGCGCCCGGCCACGGCAAGACGGTCGTGGCGGCCTACCTGGTAGGAACCCGGGGCACCGTGGGGCATGCCCTCTTCCTGGGGCTCACCACGACGATCACGCACACGGCGGGAGTCTTCGCGCTCGGCCTGCTCACCCTTGCCGCCTCGCGCTTTGTCGTCACCGAACAGCTCTTTCCCTGGCTCAGCCTCGCCTCGGGCCTTACCGTCGTCTGGCTTGGTGTAACGATGTTCGCCGGTCGTCTGCGTGGGTCGGGCGGGCACCACCACCACCACGGGGCGGAGGGGCACCACCATCACCACGGGGCGGAGGGCCATACCCACGAACCACCAGCGGGTGGGGTGACATGGCGGAATTTGCTGGTGCTGGGGGTGTCGGGTGGGCTGATCCCCTGCCCGTCGGCGCTCGTGGTGCTCCTGGGTGCGGTGGCGCTGGGGCGTGCCGGTTTCGGGCTCGCGCTGGTGCTGGCCTTCTCCCTGGGGCTCGCCAGCGTGCTCACCGCGATCGGTGTGCTGTTCCTCTACGCGGGGCGGCTGCTCGACCGTGTGCCGGCCAGCGGACCACTGCTGCGCCTGGTGCCCGCCGCCAGCGCGCTCTGCGTGGCGGTGCTGGGCGCAGGGATCACCTGGCGGGCGCTGGCCGCGATGGGTGCCTTTGGCTGAGGCGGGGCCGCAGCTCCTACCGGTTGCGCCGCGCAGGCGCGGACTCGCTCCGGGCCAGGATCAGCAGGAGCCAGAAGGCGAAGGCGAGATCGGGCCAGAAGTAGAACTGATCGACCAGGCCGTGCACCAGCGCCGCCGCCATCGCGGCGGCCAGGCCGGCCCGGAGGGGCGCCGCGCGAGGGGAGAGCGCCGCGCCTCTCCGGTTTTCGTGGTAGAAGCGCATGATCAGCCAGGCGAAGGCGAGCAGCCCCGGCGGCCCCATGCGCAGCGCGATGTCGAGCAGCAGGTTGTGCGGGTGGGCAGTGTTGATCTCGTTCGTGCCTGCGAGCTCCGGCGCGATGTAGCGCGGGTAGAGCTGCCCGAACTGATCGAGCCCGATCCCCAGCGGGTGATCACGCAGCATGGCCAGCGCTGAGGCCCACGTTTGCAGGCGGATGGCGCTACTGGCCCCAAAGGGGTTGAAGCGCTCGACACCGAGCGCGACGATGGCAAGGGCCGCGACGGTCGCAAGGGCTCCCAGGACCCCGAGCGCTCCGAGCACCCGCCGGTCGCGCCAGAGGCCGGGCGGCAGGAGCCACGCCGCGAGCACGGCGATCGCCGCCGCCGCCCCGAGGTAGGCGCCTCGCGAGAAGGAGACGAGTAGCCCGCCCAGGCACAGCGCGGTGATGGCGAGCCATGGGGCGGCGCGGCGCAGCCCCTCGTGGCGCGAGGGCGCGCCCCAGAAGGCCCCGTGGGCCAGGGCAGCCGCCACGGGCCAGTAGCGGCCCATGGCCAGCCCCAGGTTGTTGGGGTGGCCGTAGAGGCCCGAGACGCGCCGCACCCCCTCTACCAGGAAGCTGTCTTCGCTGAAGCCGGCTTTCGTGCCGAAGAGGGGGGCCAGGTTCAGCCCGAGAAACTGGAGCACGCCAACCAGGCCCGCCACCGCGCCGCCCACCAGCCAGAAGATCAGCGCCTGTCGCTCGTAGCCCGTGGTCCAGGGCGCCTGGTCGGCCTGCTGCGGGGCGTCCGTTTGTTCCCTGCGGCTCACAAGCAGCAGCAGCCCGGCGAAGAGCAGCGGCTCGATGATCAGCCAGCGCAGTTCGCGCAGGGCCGGCCCGCGAACCTCGGCGATCAGCGCGCCCCAGAACCCCGCCGCGAGAAAGAGCCAGACGGGGGCGAGGTGAGTTGCCAGGCGCCAGAGATCGGTGAGCACGGGCCGGGTGCGCATCCTCCGGCGCGTTTCTACCCACGCCCACCGCGCGGTTGCCGCACCCAGCGCGATCAGCAGCAGCAACTCGTGGAGCGGGAGGTAGATCCCGCTGTCGCGGATGCCGAAGCGGGCGTCGAAGAGTCCTTTGGGGATGAAGTAGAGCGGTACCGTCAGCGGCACGAAGAGCAGCGCGAGCTCGGGCCGGACGAAGGCCAGGCCGCCGAAGAGGGCCAGGCCGGCCAGGGTGAGGGGCAGTTGCGCCGAGGCACGGTAGGCCACGACCGCGCCGAGGAGCATTCCGATCAGGATGAGACTCTGCGGCTGGATCAGTCTGGCGGCCAGGCGGGGGCTACCTCGTGCGCGGGCCTGAGCCGCCGCCAGGCGCGCCGCTAGCCCGTCCAGCGTAGGGAAGAGTGTGGCAAAGGTGGCGCCGGCGCTGAGGGCCAGGGCAGCAACGAGCGCCAGCGGCCCGTAATCCCAGAGCCAGCCCAGGGGACGCGCGCGGGCCACGATCAGCCGCTCGGGCGCCGGCCCGCCGCGCACCTCCAGCAGGTGCTCTCCGTCGGGCAGAGCCGGCGCGCTGAGCACCTGGCGACCCGCGACGTTGTCACGGGCCAGGGTTACCGGGGCGCCATCGAGCGTAGCCGCACTCACGCCCTCCAGGCCGCCCACCAGGCTGATCGACGTGCCGCTGAAGCGCACGCGCCAGCCGCTGTCGAAGGGCTCGACGGCGGGGTGGGACCAGAGGTGGGCGCCCACGCCAGCCACAGCGGGTGCGGCGGTGAAGCTCCGCAGCGCCTCGTAGGCGGGGAGGAGCTGCCAATCGCGGCTCACGAGGGCAAAGTAGGGAGTGGGATCAGCCGGGTCGGGCTCGGCGAAGCCGCCGTAGCGCAGCATCCAGACGTTCATCACCCCCATCCAGGGCCACTCATCGCGGGCGCGCTGGAGCTGGCCCACCAGGTAGGCGCCCTTCTGCTCCTCGCTCACTGGCGCGCCCCAGGTGAAGCGCCGCTCGGGCGGAATATGTTCTGGCGCACTGTTCCAGCCGAATTCGGTCACCCAGACCGCCGTGCCTCCATCGCCGTTGGCCTCCATCACCTCCCGCAGCAGCACCACCCGCCCGACGTCGTTGCGGGTATCGACCGGGCGGCGCCAGTTCCAGTTGTCGCGGCCACGGAGGAAGACGTAGCGGTGCTCGTCGGGTGGCTGGCCGAGGCCATAACTCTGGGCGGCCATCACATCGAAGTAGGCGGCGCCACCGGCCTTGTAGACGCGGTCGAGATACTCGAGCTCGGTCATGGGCGCACGATCGTCCAGACCGTCGGTAGGCGCGAGGCCGGGAAAGAGGATGACCGCCGCAGGGCTGGCCTCTCTGGCAGCAGTGGCGCCCACCCGCAGGAGCTCCACGAACGCCTCGGGCCGGGGCTCCTGCCAGCCCCACTCGTTCTTGAGGTTAGGCTCGTTCCAGAGCTGGAAGTGGCGCACCGTTGGGCTGCCCGGCGCGTCATCCTGTCCATCGCCGTCGTAGCGCTCCACCACCGTGGCCACGAAGCGCCCGTAGTCGGCCAGATTGTCGGGCGGGCCGGTCGAGTTGCCATCACGCAGCAGGCCAGCCTGGAACTCGGGGGTGGCGTTGGCTACGGCGCGAGCCCAGGCCGGCGGGCGCTCCAGGCGCATAATCAAGGCGACGCCGGCGGCGTTGGCCTCGGCGACGATCCGGTCATACTTCGACCAGGCCGAGATGGCGCCGACGGCCTCCAGATTGCGCCGGTCCTCGAAGTCGCCCCGGGCGTGGATCTCGATATCGTCCCAGGGCACCTGCATACGGGCGAAGCGGGCGCCCATACCTGCGGCCAGTTCAAAGGAGCGGCGCACGGCCTCGGGGTCGGGTTCGAGGTGGATGTTGAAGAGGTTCACGCCCACCACGGGGCCGCCGGCGTGGGGGATCGGCTCAGGACCGGGTGTGAAGGTAATGCCGCGATTGGCCGCGTTGTCCAGCCAGACGACGGCGGCCATGGCTGCCAGAATCAGGGCATTGAGCATGAGCAGCAGCGCCAGTCGCGCGGCGGGTGGTGGCTTCATAGCGGGCCGAGTATACCAGAAGTCCGCCCGCGAGTCGGATGGACCAGACCCGGGGGGTGGCGTATCTTTCTGCCTCTCCCGCTCTTAGAGAGGGCGCCAGGGCCTGCCCCGCGCAACCGGGGGCCCAGCAGCAGCATTGACTTGTTCGAGATATTGCAAATC
>SFCB01000056.1 GCA_004367505.1 Chloroflexi bacterium OHK40
GGCACCAGACGCCGTCAGCGCCGCGCTCGACAGCCGCTTTCGCATCGAACGCATCACGCTGGTCGGACAGCCCCACCAGATCGACGACATCGCGCCCACGATTCGGAGGGTTTGACTAGATGTATGTGTAGGGTAGCAGCAAACGTTGTAGATCGATAAATATCAATGGCTTAGGGATGCTCTGCAAAACCCAATCCGTGGCACGTGTCGTGCATGACTGAGGCCATGAAACAAGTGAGCCTGGATGGACGCCACTGGATTCGAGCGCAAGACCAAACGCAAGGCCGTGCGCTGGCAGGTACACGGTCCCGGAGCAACCCCGCTGGGCATTGCCGGGATCTACCGGAAATGGCGCCACCCGGACGGGAGGGAGGTGTTGACCTTGCGGACGGCAGGAACGAGCGTCACGTCCGCAAGCTTGCAAAGCGACGCGGCACCCCGCAACTCCGACACACTGCATGGCATCGACTCGCCGAGAGAACACATGTCATGAAGCACGAGGTCCGCGCCCCGCTCAAACTCCGCTTTCTGCTGACCAGCGCCTGTACGGCGCGGTGCGGTTACTGTCACAATGAGGGCCAAGCCAAGCGCAACGCGCACGTGTCGCTGCAAGACATTTGCCACGTGCTGGACACGCTAGCCGCTGGTAACCGCCAGATCAACGAGATCATCCTCTCCGGCGGGGAACCCACCTTGCACCCACAGCTGGCCGAAATCGCTCGGCGCGGCCAAGCCAGCGGCGCGCTTGTCTCGATCAACACCCACGGGGCGCACCCGGGCCTGCTCGCTCGCGCCCTGCCTTGGATCGATGAACTCAAGTTGCACATCGACTCCTTCAACCCGCGACGCCAAAAGCACAGCATGGGGTTGAGCATCGACAAGGTGCTGGAGAGCATCGAAAGAAGTCGCCAGCATCCCGGCCTGCGCACTGTTGTCAACCATCCGTTGCAGTCGCTGGCCGAAGCCAGCGAGGTGCTCGTCACCGCTCGCAGCTTGGGTGTGGAGTGCAAATTCATCGAATTACTGGATGCGGCGCCCGGAAGTCCGCGGATCTGCGACATCCCCTGGCGTTCACTGGGCTACCAAGCTATGGCCCCCGGACTGTGGCAACACCGAGCCAGTGGGCATCGGGCCATGGCGCGCCGCTGCACCGCTGACCACGACGCGAACACGGAGTTGTTCATTGGGGTCGACGGCGTACGCGCCCAGTTGCAAGGGGGACGACTAGGTGCCGCGGGCAGCTTTGATATCGCCATGCTCGCAGCGTAGCTCCGGCCAGGTCATGCCGCTCACGTCCACAGGCGGTGCTCGGAGCAAGCCATCCTCGCTCTTGCGTATCCACGGCGGCGGGCGATGGCTGTGTGAATTTGCCAGCGGGCTCAGTGTGAAATTTGAATTTTCACCCCCTCCGGCAGGTGGTAACGCGAACCCGTGGCTCGCGTGCCCACGCGCTCGATGCGCACACGTCGTGCCAGTGGCTCACCCAGCTGTTTGGTCAACTCGTCGTTGACGCGCGAGGTCAGCGGCGAAAAGTAATGGGCCGTCTCGTTGTGCTTTTTCTTGAAATGCTCCTCGAGCCTGGCCTGGACTTTCTCGTAAGTTGTGCTCATGCGGCCCAGGACGTCGCCGAGCAGCACCAGGAATTCATCGCGCCAGTTTTCCGGCAGCAGCCAATCGACCTCGGGCTCATCGCTCAGTGCGCGTCTTGCAAGCCACAGGTACAGGACGAATCCCGGGTCGCCCAGGCGGACCGGCATGCCGTTCACCTGCACGCTGCGGCGTCGCACGTCGATTTGCACGAGAGGCGTCTCCAGGGCGAGGTTAGCCACCTGCACGGTGTCGGTAAAGCTGGCCTGCCCGGTCAGCAGCCGCTGCGGCAGGCCGTCACGCAGCCGAACGAAGGGAATCTCGGCGAGGTCGACCGAGGCGCTGCGGCAGTCCACGGCTTGGGGCATTCGCGGGTCGCGGGTGTGGATGACGCGCTCGTAGGGCGTGGGGTAGTAAAAGTCCGGGTGCGACTCGAATGGCTCACTGACCAGCACGTGTGACAGCCGATCCTGCGGCCTGCCATACAGCGAAAGCGCGTAGCCGAGGTAGTAGCCCATCGTCTTGCGACCGCCCGCCATCGAGACATGGAGCTGGGTATGGTCCTGCGCGGAAAATCGCCGCACCAATTCCGCAATCGCATTGGCAGCGGCCTCGTTGTCCGCAGGCCTGCGAATGTCGTCGAGCGGTTGGCCATCGGCGTCCGTGATGCAGTGGATGTGTTGCGGCTCGAATTGGATGCCCTCCAGTGCGTAATCCTTGCAGAGCTGGTGAAACCAGCCGGGTTTGGCGGACAGCAGGTTCAGGCGCGCGTGCTCCGCACCCCGGCGAGTCGAAATCAAATGCACCTCGTCAGGAATCCAGGGCATTTGCCCGTCGCGGGGCTTCACCGCAAGGGCATACAGCGTCTCGGTGACCACTTGCGGGGACATGCCAGTCGCACAAATCAGAATGCGGCGTCGGGGTTCTGGGTTTTGCATCGTCTTGAATGAATGAAAGGTAGCAAGGCTCGGAGAGCACACGCAGGCGTGAGCGCGGTAACGGCTCAACCCGCTCAAGCTTGGGCCAGCCGTCGGGCTGCGCAGTTTCGGGTTCGAGCCGCTGCCGAAGGCAGGCCGTTCGGTGGCGTTGGTGCGGTGAAATGCAGCCATGCGAGCTCGTATTTCATGCGCATGATCTGCTGTTCGTCGAGAATCATGCCCTCCGGCAGGCGGTCGACCAAGCGCAGCACCAGCGCATCATCACCGGGCTGCAACTGCACGGCAACGCGGCGCACCTCCACCGGTCGCTGAAGCAGTCGCGTCAGCAGCGCGGCGCTGGCCGCGTGGCCCACCGCCGAAACCACCTCCCGCCCGCGCAGCCGCTGCTGCGCCTCCTCCAGGCTCAGCGGCCCCGTCAGACGCCAATCGCCATAGGCCGTCAACACAGGGGAATTCAGTAGGTAAACCATATGCTATGCGTCGTGCTCAATCAGGCTGCGCACTCTACATGGCCACTGCGCACGCCGCCCGAGTCGCAAGCTTGCAGGGGCGCAAGTTTGCGGCCGCCTCGCCGATGAAGCGGGCGCGGCACAATCACCAGCTCGCTCACAAGCTCTCCTGCCAACGAACCATGCGCCGACAAGGTCAAAGCCCGCCGCCAGCCCAGGTCAAGCGCCAGGCGTGGGCGCAGCAAATGCAACTGCCCCCGCATCTCTACGGGCAACGGCGCGGCACACAGCGGCACGAAAACCGGCTGCGCGCTCAGCGCATGGGTCGGCACAAGCACCGAGACGCTGCGGAATAAGGCCGCCTCACCTGCCGATTGTTGCCGCCAAGGACTTTACGGCTGTAACAAGCATGAGAAGCGAGACGAATCAGGCACACCAGCCCAACGCCCCAACGGGTACGGAGGAGCCCATCACGCCCCGATGCGCTTGAGGATCGCCCCAATCTCTGCCTGTAGCCGCACGGGGTTTTGCATCAGCTGCTGCAAAAAGCGAATGCTCGGTACCGTGCCATGAGCCATCGCATTGCGCAGGTTTTTGAGGTTCCAGTAATCCAGCCGTTCCTGGTCGCTGATATTTCCGGCTTTGATTTCCGACTGAAACCAGACATCCACCTGCTCGCGCACAATGTAGTCGAGCGGGTCTTTGCCTTGCTGTACGCACAGCCGCGTCAGCCAGGACTCCAGCCCGAAAATAACCGCGCGCAACAAGTCTTCGCGCTCCATGGCCCGCCGCGCGAGCACCAGCTGCTGCTGCGACAGATCTCCCAGCCGTGCCCACTCCAAGCGGCGGCGCAAGGCGGTCCGGAACAACTCGCTTGCGCCGCGTAAAGGCTGGTCGAGTGAGGGAAGCACCGTCCGCAGCTGCCGAGCGGCATCACTCACATTGCTTATACCCTCGAAGCTCGCCGCCATCGACAAGCACTTGGCCTTGTCGGCAGGCAAACCGTCGCTCAGCAGCAAAGGCGCAAACACGCCGTAGTCATTGTTGGCGTCGAAGCGGTCGAGCGCGCGCACCCACTGCTGCACGACCTTCAACCCGCTGAGAGAAACCACCGGGGTGCGGCCCTCGCGCGTCATGTCGAGCGCGGCATACCACAGCGCCTGCACCTCGGTGCCGGGCCTGAGCCTTGCAATCAGCTCCGCCGACAGCAGCCCCACCA
>SFCB01000183.1 GCA_004367505.1 Chloroflexi bacterium OHK40
CTCTACGCCCTGGGGCGTCTCTACGCCCTGGGGCGTCTCTACGCCCTGGGGCGTCTCTACGCCCTGGGGCGTCTCTACGCCCCCAACGCGCTCAGGCTAGCCGCTCCTGGCGCGGCGCGCATCAGCCTCCAGGCGGACCCACCTGGCCTCAGCTAGCCTGCAAGTTGTCGTAGGCTGTCACGCCCGGGGCGGCGGGTGGCCAGGGGGCGGGGCCGGTGGTTCTGCGGCGCAGCCGCTCCGCTCGCTCGCCCTCCGCATCAACTCCTTGCCGATCGGCTATACTATCCACCCGAAACCACATGGCCGATCGTATCCGTGTGTCGCTCCCGCCCTGCGCTGGCAGGCCCATCCACCGGGCAGCTCCGAGCCGTGGCGCGCCCCCGACGCACCTGTCTCTTTCCATCGGTGGGCTGGCCTGGCTCCAGCCTGGCCGGAGGTCGAGGCCAGCCCTTCATGCCCCGCCGCTGAGTAATGAAAGGCAGCTCCATGGCCGATCTGCGAAAAGTCGCGCTGTTTACCAACGAGTACCCGCCCAACGTCTATGGAGGGGCCGGCGTCCACGTCGAGTATCTCAGCAAGGCCCTCGCCCGCCTCGTGCCAGTGGAGGTTCGCTGCTTCGGCGATCAGCGGGTCGATGGGCCAAACCTCAGCGTGCGTGGCTACCCGCTCTGGGAGGAGACGAAGCGCGGCACCGATCCGCGCTTCGGTGGCGCGGTGGACGCCTTCGCCCGCTCGCTGCTCATGGCCAAGGACACCCTCGACGCCGATGTGGTCCATTGCCACACCTGGTACACCGATATGGGTGGCCTGCTCGCTAGCAAGCTCTGGGGTGTGCCCTACGTGCTCACCATCCACTCCCTGGAGCCCCTGCGTCCCTGGAAGGTCGAGCAGCTCGGCAACGCCTATCACCTCAGCGCCTGGATGGAGCGCACGGCCATCGAGCAGGCCGACGCGGTGATCGCCGTCTCGAAGGAGACCCGCGACGATGTTCTGCGTCTCTTTACGATCGACCCGGCCCGTGTCCACGTGATTTACAACGGGATCGATCTCGCCGAGTACCGCCGGGCCACCGCCACCGATGCCCTCGTGCGTTACGGGGTCGATCCGGCGCGCCCGTACGTGCTCTTCGTCGGCCGGATCACTCGCCAGAAGGGGATCATCCACCTGGTCAATGCCATCCCCCACCTGGATCCTGAGCTGCAGGTGGTACTCTGCGCCGGCGCGCCCGATACGCCGGAGATCGGCCAGGAGATGCAGGAGCGGGTGGCCGCCGTAAGCCAGGGCCGCGAGGGGGTGATCTGGATCCGCGAGATGCTCGCCCGCCCGGACGTGATCCAGATGTACTCTCACGCTGCGGTCTTCTGCTGCCCTTCGGTCTACGAGCCCTTCGGGATCATCAACCTCGAGGCCATGGCCTGCGAGACGGCAGTGGTCGCCTCGGCGGTCGGTGGGATCAAGGAGGTGGTTGTCCCCGAGGAGACCGGCATCCTCGTGCCTCTGGAGCTCAAGCCCGGCACTTTTGAGCCGCAGGATCCGGCGCAGTTCTCCCTCGACCTGGCCACAGGGATCAATCGCCTCGCGCGCGATCCCGCCCTACGGGCGCGCTTTGGCCAGGCTGGCCGCCGGCGTGTGGAGGAACACTTCAGCTGGGACGCGATCGCCCAGAAGACGCTTGAGCTCTACCGGGGGCTCGTGGCGAGCCGGGCGGCAGGCTAGTGGCCGGCCACACGGTTCGTGCGGGGCGGCTCAGCTTGCGGCTCTCCGCCTCCTGGTGCCCGGTGCGTGCTCCCAGTTGCTGCTGGCGCTCCCCTGGTGTGCTTCAGGGGGCATCACGGACGCTCGAAGGGTTGGCCGAGGGCGGCGGGCGGAGGCGCGGCGATCCGGGCCACGAGCCGCCGCAGCGGCTCCCGCAGCGGGGGCGGCAGTGCGGCAATGCGCCGGGCCAGGGCGGGGCTCCCCGCCAGGTTCACCAGGGCCAGCACGACGATCATCAGGGCAAAGGGCGCGACCTGGAACACCTGCGTGGGCGCGCCGGGTAGCGCGCTCTGGGAGCGTAGGGCGAGGATCTCAAGGGCGGCGAAGAGGTAGCAGCCGAGCGCCACTCGCCAGGGCCGCCATCCCCCAAAGATCACGATTGCCAAAGCGATCCACCCGGCCCCGAAGGTGTGGCGGTAGCTCCAGCCCTGCTTCAGATCGAGTGAGTAGGCCGCGCCGGCGAGGCCCACCAGGGCGCCGCCCGCGATCGTGGCGAGGTAGCGTAGCGGCACAACAGGTACGCCACGGGCGTAGGCCGCCTGAGGGCGCTCGCCGAGGGCTCGGATCGTCAGCCCGGCCCGGGTGCGAAAGAGAAACCACCAGCTGAGCGGTACCAGCAGCATGCTCGCGTAGATCACCGCGTCGTGGCGGAAGAGCAGCGGCCCGAGCAGCGGGATCTCAGCAAGCAGTGGGATCGGCGCGAAGGGAACGGCTGGCCCCGACACGCGCACGAACGGCGCCCCCAGAAACGACGACAGCTCGGTGCAGAGCAGGGCCAGCACAAAGCCCACGGCCGTCTGCGATTGGCCGAGCGTCAGGCTGAGGTAGGCCAGTACGAGCGCAACCAGCGCCCCGACCAGCGCGGCCATGCCGAATCCGAGGGCCAGGTTGCCCGTGCTGAGCGCTACCCCGAAACCAGCCATCGCGCCGAGCAGGATCGTGCCGTCGAGCGATAGGTTCACGACGCCGGCTCGCTCGCTCAGCGTGGCCCCCATGCTCGCGATCACGAGCGGCGCCGCCCCCGCCAGCACCGCCGCCAGCAGTGTGATCACCTGGTTCATCGCTTAGCTCCCCCGCCGGCTCAGCCCGCGCGCTAGCAGCGCGAAGAGCACCAGCGCGCCCTGGAGCACGCCGGCGATGCTGCTGTCCACCCCCAGGGTCAATGGCAGTTGCACGCTCCCGACGGTGAAACTCGCGAAGGCGACCGCCACCGGCAACACCCAGGCCGGGTTGGCCCGCACCAGTAGAGCCACCAGGAGGCCGAGCAGTCCGACGCCGCTGGAGATGTTCGGGATCAGCTGGTGGAAGACGCCCAGCACCTGGATCGCGCCGGCCATCCCCGCCAGGGCGCCGCACGCCGCCATGGCCTCGGCCGTGCGCCGGTTCGCCGGGGTGCCCAGCCGGTCGGCCGCGGCGCGATTGAGGCCAACCGCCCGCAGCTCCAACCCCCAGTGGGTGCGCGCCAGAACCCACCAGGCTACGGCGAGCGCGAGCAGTGCCAGCGCGGGTGCGATCGGCGCCAGGCGCAACGTGCCCAGCGTGGGTAGCCAGAGCTCGCGGGCCAGCAGCTCCGTCCCCGACATCGAGGCGCTGCCGGTGCGCCGCCAGGGGCCGAGTACCAGAAAGAGCGCCAGTCCACTGGCCAGGAAGTTCAGGCCGAGGCCGGCGAAAATCTCGTTCACGCCGGCGCCCAGGCGCAGCCCGGCCGCGAGGAGTGCCCAGAGCGCCCCGCCGCCGGCGGCGCAGACGAAGCAGAGCGCCCAGAGGAAGGGCGGCGGCAGCTCCGGCCACAGGCGCAGCGGTAGCATGGCCGCGATCGCGCCAAGGGCAAGCTGCCCCTCCACGCCGAGGTTGTAGAGCCCCGCCCCGAAGGTGAGCGTCAGCCCGGTGGCACAGAGGAGGAGCGGCGCCGCCAGCATTACCATGTCGCTGAAGCGCGTGGGGCTGCTGAAGGCGCCGAACACGAGGATGCGGTAGGCCGCCAGCGGTGATACCCCGGCACTGAGCAGCGCCAGGGTTGTGAGTCCGAGTGCTCCGGCGAGCGGCAGCAGGATCGCGCCGGCGCGCCGTCCTCGTGCCCGCGTTGCAGGCCGCTCCGCCGCCGGGCCTGGCTGTGTGCTCATCTCCGAGGCTTCCATCGCTGGGTGCCCTGTCGTCTGTCTCGCGCCCTGCTGAACTACCGGCCCGGTGCTCACAAACCCCTACGATGATACCGCAAGGTCGCTGCGCGCGTGCATTGTCCGCGCTCCGTGCTTCCACGTCGCTCTAGCCATCCCGAGAATCAGGGATGGGCGCGGGCAGGCGGCAGCTCGCGGCGTCCCTGCGCTGGCGCTCCGCGATCACCCACGCTGCGCTGCGCCATCAAATCCCACCCCGCCGATCAGCTCGGCCAGCCTGCCTGTGCTCAGGCTTGCGCGCGCGAGCGGCGGTGAGACCTGGCCGGCAAAGAAGACCAGCACCTCATCGCTGTACTCGAGCAGTTCGTCGAGGTCGGCCGAGGCGAACACTACCGCGCAGCCCTCCGCGCGCCGCTGCAGCAGGCGCCGCCAGATGGCCCGGGCGGAAGCCACATCCAGGCCCCTGGTCGGGTGCTCACACACCAGGCCGCCGCAGCGCTCCGGCACCAGCGCGAGCATCGCGCGCTGTTGGTTTCCGCCCGAGAGCGCGCTCATCGGCGTCACCGGGGTGGCCTTGATCCCGTAGCCCTCGATCGCCGCGCGTGCCGCCCGCTCGGCGGCTCCCCGGTCCACCAGCGCCCCCGCCTGGAGCAGCGCGAAGTGGTCGGCCAGTGAGAGCGGGCCGACCATCCCCTCGGCCAGCCTGTCGGCGGGGAGATACTCCACCCCCGCGCTGCGGAAGGCGCGGGAGGGCGCGCCGGTCAGGTCGGTGCCGCGAACGATCACCCGCCCGGCCTCAGGGCGCGCCCGGCCAGCCAGGAGCCGCAGCAGGATCTGCTGGCCGCTCCCATCGAGCCCGGCGAGGCCGACGATCCGTCCAGCCGGGATCGTGAGGCTCAGGTCGCGCAGCGTCAGGTTGCGCTCGCGGGCCGTCACGCGCTCCAGGCGCCAGGCTGCCTGTGCGCCGGGCTGCCCCCCTGCGCTCTCGCGCAGGGCACCATTCTCTCGCGCGAGTCCCTCCGCCTCGCTCCCCCAACCCCCCATGCCCGCGCCAAACATCAACTCCAGCAGCCGGGCCTGGGGCTGGGGCAGCGCCATCTGTTCACCTACAAGGCGTCCGGCCCGCAGCACACTCACCGTATCGCACAGGTCGGCAACCTCATCCAGCTTATGGGAGACGAAGAGCACGGTGTTGCCCTCCGCAGCCAGCTTGCGCAGGGCGGTGAAGAGCGCCCGCGCCTGCGCGGCCGTGATCCCGGTTGTCGGCTCGTCGAGGATCAGCACCCGGGCACCGCAGGCCAGCAGCCGGATGATCTCCAGTTGCTGCCGCTGTCCCACCGTCATCTCTGCTACCAGCGCGTCGGGCTCCACGGTAAAGCCGAGGCGCCCAGCCAGGAGCCGCAGCGTATTGCGCGCCTCGGCCATGGTGGGGAGTGCCCAGCGCGGCGCCGCGCAGAGCAGATTCTCCAGGGCGCTGAAGGCCGGCAGATCCAGCGGCTCCTGGTGAACCATGCCCACGCCGGCCTTCAGGGCGTCGCCGGGGTTCTGGAGCGTCACAGCCCGACCGCCAAGGGTGAGCGTGCCCCCATCAGGGCGCAGGTAGCCGGAGATCAGCTTCATCAGCGTGCTCTTGCCGGCGCCATTCTCGCCGAGCACGCCGTGAATCTGGCCCTCCGCAAAGCGCACGGTCAGCCCATCATTGGCCCGCACCGGGCCGAAATGCTTCGTCAGGGTGTGGACGGCAACTTCCATCGGCAATCCACCGTGCGCCACGCACTCGGAGAGGACAACCCGTGGTGTCGTGGCGTGATGGCGCGCACATGCGGTCGCTCGACCATGATCGATCCGTGTCAGCCCCGGGCACCGGCGCGGCACGGTGCCCGGGAGCATCCCGCAATGGGGCTAGGGCGCGCTCTGGCCCTCAATCCCCTGGAGCAGTTGCTCGGTGTACCAGATCGTCTGATCGTCGGCCACTTCGCCCTCGGCCACAAAAACCGTCCCGTCCTGATAGTAGAGCGGACCGGTGAAGAGGTTCAGGCTACCGTCGGCGAGCTTAGCGATAAAGTCGTCGAGGATGGCGGCATTCTCCGCCGTGAGTGCCGGGCCCTTCACAAAGCCGATCATGCTCGTGTCGGGGTTGTTGATGTCGCTCCAGTCAGGCCCGATCCACTCCCACCGCGACTCGAAATTGCCATCGCGCGCGGCGGCGATAATCTCGGCGTAGCGGGGGCCCCAGTTGAAGTAGGGCACCCCCAGGCACACCGCTTCGCCCTGAGCGCAGGCCCCCTGGAAGTCGTAGGGCACCGCCCAGACCGTCTTCCCGGCCTGGGTAGCTTTGTTCGCCTCGACGATCCCCTCGGTCGTGTCGATCCCCGAGATGATCACATCGCTGCCCTCGTTGATGAAATCGGTCGCCACCTTTGTTGGGTCCAGGGTCACACCGGGGATGTTGAACCAGAAGCCGATCCACGTCACCTTGAAGGCCAGGCTATCGGCTGGCTGACCCCGGTAGTTCTCCCAGCAGTACTTTGCGCCAAGATAGGTGGAGTTCACCAGCCGGCGCGTTTCAGGATCGATCAGCGGGCCCAGGTACGAGAGTTTGCCGGTCTCGCTCTGCAATGCGGCAGCACAGCCGGCAATCATCTTGCCATACTCCATGCGGCCCATCAGATTGGTGACGTTGCCGGGCGCCTCCCCGCTGAGCACTTTATCGCCGGAGGCGTGCAGGAAGTAGACCTCCGGGTGGGCTGCGGCGGCGGTGTTCGTGCCATCGGCAAACTCGGCTGAGTTGGTGATAATGAAGCGGGCGCCCTGAGCGATCAACTCCTCGATCGCCTGCTCAACCGTCACGTTGGGCCGGTCACCCGCATTGACCTTGTCGATGTAGACGAACCGCACTCCGGGAACCTTCGCCTCCACATATTTCGAGGCGTCGTAGTGAGCCTGGTTCCAGCCACCATCGTTCGGTGGCCCTACGAGCACCATCCCGGCGATGTACTCCTCGCCCACGACGGGGGCAGGGCTGGCGGCCGCCGCCGGGTCGGCGCTGGGCGCGGCCGGCGCCGCCGTGGGTTGCGCGGCCGGCTGTTGGCCACAGGCCGCGAGGAGCCCGGCGAGCAGGAGCAGCAGCGCAGCGATCTGGATAGGGGTCTGGCGCATGGTCTTCCTCACACTAGGTATCTGTTCCTATTGACATAAAAATAGCGTGAGTGGCGAGCCATCCCTGCCGCCATTCACGCACGGAACAAGCAGAGGCAGGCACAACAACCTTGTACGGGGCCCATGCCCCCGGACAGCTGCGCCGCTTGCTCGATATTAAGCTCTCGTTAACCCGGTAGGCGGGAGTATACCCCAGGGTTCGCATGCTGTCAAATGCGTTCAGCCGGGACGGTGCGGCGTCCCATCCAGCCCGCCAGCTCCCAGTGGGTCTCACCGCCGCGACACGCCGTGGGCGCAGGCCGATACCGCGCGCTGCTGTCACGCCTGAGGAAGCGGGCGTTCAGCGCGCAACTGCCGGTGGCCCCGATCGGGGCCCGGGGGCACACGCTCCCCGTGCAAGCGTCGGAGGCCGGCCGGGTTCCCGCTTCCACGGGAACGCCATGGGCGTGCAGAAGATTCCGCTGAGCCGCCCCGCGCGATCAGGTGCAGGGGCGGACAGATCGGGCAGGCGGATGGCGGTTTTCCGCATCCTGACGGGCGGCGTTCCCCGCATCCACATAGCCGGCGCCGTCCTGATGTGCAGCGCGTTACGGCCCGCCCTCAACCAGATAGGTACTGCCGGCGATCAGCTTGGCGCGCTTCTTGGCCTCGGCAGCCCGCTGGGCCACCTCGCCAGGATGCTGGAAAGTCCGGTGGGCGCTGCTCACCACCGAGATCGAGATGCTCACAAGTGGGAAGATCGCTGGTCGGCCCTGCCGATCCTCGGCGCTGATAAAGCCCTGGGCGCGGGCCTCAGCGCCGTAGAACAGCGGTGCGGTAGCGTCGAAGCGGGCTGTGGCTGCCTCGCAGATCGGTGCAACCCGATCGGGAGTCGTGATCACCACGAAGTCGTCCCCGCCAATATGCCCAACAAAGTCATCGGCATTCCCGTGGATCCGCACGCTGTCGAGCAAGATCTGGGCAGTGCGCTGGATCACCGCGTCGCCCTTCAGGAAGCCGTAGCTGTCGTTGTAGGCCTTGAAGTTGTCGATGTCGGCGTAGCAAACGGCGAAAGGCTCGCCGCGCGTGATCCGCTGGCTGATTGCACGCTCGATCGCGTTATTGCCCGGGAGCCTGGTCGAAGGGTTCGCTCCGCCTTCACGCTCGCTCCGCCGCATCGCTGCCAGCACACTGGCGCTCAGTTCCGCCGCGCTGAAGGGTTTGGTAATGTAATCATCAGCCCCGAGTTGCAGACCCCGCACCTTCTCTGCCGCCGAGTCGATCGCCGAGACGAGAATGATCGGCGTTAGCTGGGCCTCGCGCTGGGCTCGCAGTCCTCCCAGCACGGCGAATCCGTCGATGTCGGGCAGCAGTACGTCGAGCAGGATCAGGTCGAAGGGGTGCTCGCGTACAATCCGCAGCGCTTCGCTCCCACTGTAGACCGTGCTCGTCTGGTATCCCTCGCTCAAGAACTGAAGTGCCAGGAGGCTCGCGATGTCGTGTTCATCATCGACGATCAGGATATGTGGGCGTTTCCCGCTGCCCGCCGCACCAGGAGCGAGCGCCTGCTCGATCATCATCGCCGCCTCGGTCGCCGGGGCTCGCGGATCGATCGTCAGCACTCTCCCCGTCGAGCTGCCCGGATCGCCCGCCACACCAAGAATCGCCCGCAGGATTCCCTTCGTGTCAGGGTCTTCCGCCAGAATGTGCAGCGCGCTGTCACTCTGCGCGTCGGTCGCCAGGTCGATCAGCACCAGAGCCGGCTGCAGTTCGCGCGCCCGGTCGAGCCCTTCAGCCGAGCTCCTTGCTCGGACGACATGGTGGCCGCGGGCGAGGAGCGTCTCGCCAATCGCTTCGGCCGGGCTACCAGCCCCGGCGATCACGAGGGTCAGGCCGCCACCACGCCGATCCCCGTCGTGCGGGCCAGCTTCGGTGTAGCGCAGCACCGATCCGAGCCCCATCGGCGCGTCCGGCTGGCCAGCCGGCGCATCGTTTGCCGCAAGGTCGCTGAGCGCCAGCTCGATCGTTATCCGGTCCTGGCGCAGGGTGGCCCCCCGCAGGATCAGGTCACAGGCTACCCGCAGCCGCTCGGAGCTGCGCTCAAGCGCGGCGATCAGCGCTGGCAGATGCGGGTCGGGGTGACCCTGGAGTCGCCGCTGCAGCAGTCCCACCGCGCCATGCAACGCGGTGAGTGGCGAGAGCAGAGCGTGAATGAAGCGTTCGAGCTCTGGCGGTGGGCTGCTCATCACAAATCCCGGCCGTCGTTCAAGACGGCGTCGATTGCGCCGATGAGCCGCTCGTAGGCGATCGGCTTCTCCAGGTAGTCCTGCGCGCCGAGCTCGCGCCCCTGCTGGCGCGCGGGTTCATCCAGGTCGTTGGCGGTGAGGATGATCACCGGGATGCTGGCCGTCTCGGGGCGTGCCTTGAGCCGGCGCAGCACCTCCAGGCCGCCGAGCCCCGGCATCTTCAGGTCGAGCAGGATGAGGTCGGGCTGCTGTTCGGCTGCGGCGGCAAGTGCAACATATCCATCGTCAGCGGCACTCACATGCAGCCCGTGGCGCTGTAGCAGCCGCACCAGCACCGGTCGTACATAGGGGTCATCGTCTACCACCAGGACGTGGGCCGTTGCCTCGGCGCCGTGATCCTCCCGGATCATTGCAGGCAGACTGAAGCTGAAGGTGCTTCCGTGGCCTGGCCGGGTCTCCAGCCACATGCGGCCCCCCTGCTCCTCAACCAGGGCCTTGCTGATCGCGAGGCCGAGCCCCGTTCCGCCAACGTCGCGGGTCGCCGAGCTATCGATCTGCTGGAACTTCTGGAAGATCCGCGCCTGGTCCTCGGGCGCGATCCCCCGCCCCCAATCCTGGATCGAGAAGCTCACTGTGCTCCCCTCGCTGTGGGCGCTGATCACCACGCGCTGGCCTGGCGGTGAGAACTTGATCGCATTCGAGAGCAGGTTCACCAGAATCTGCACCGAGCGGTCGCGGTCGGCCAGCACGGGTGGGAGCCCGGCTGGCAACCGCAGTTCCACGGTGATGTCGCGCCCCTCCGCGATCGCGCTCACTTCGGCCGCCGCGCTGCGGCAAAGTTCCTCGGCGGACAACGTTTCTCGTCGCAACTGGATGCGGCCCTGCTCGATTTTGGCAATGTCCAGAATGTCGTTAATCAGCCGGATCAATCGCTCGGTATTCGTCAGTGAGATGCTCAGCAGATCGCGCCCCTGCGCGGGGAGGCCCGCAGCCATTCCCGGGCGCCCCGCATCGGGTTGTCCGAGCACCAGCTGCAGCGCCCCCCGGATGCTCGTTAGCGGCGTACGCAGTTCATGGGAGACCGTCGAGACGAAGTCGTTCTTCATCCGCTCCACCTCCCGCTCACGGGTGATGTCGCGGAACACCAGAATGCGCCCCAGGTAGTGGTCCTGCTGGTCCATCACCGGGGCCGAGTAGCATTGCAGCAAGCGCGGCTCCGGGCTGATGATCTGAAACTCCTCAACCGCCCGTTCGCTCTGGGAGTTAAGTAACTCACGAAGCCAGCCGCTGAAGCGTTGCCCATCGGCAAAGATCCGCCCGAACAGCCCATTGAGTTGCTCCAGGCCTTTGCCGATCAGGTCGTGCTCCGTCAGGCCAAAGAAGAAGCGTGCCCGGCGGTTCACCACCATCGGGCGCCGTTGCTCATCCAGCACCAGGATCGCGTCGTTTGTTGCGTCCACCACCGCCCGTGTACGTTGCTGGTCGGCCCGCGCGTGCCCGGCGAGCCGGGCGTTCTCAATCGCAATGGCCGCCTGGCGCGCCAGGGTGCGTAGCACGAGGGTCGTCTCCTGGTGCAGTGGCCGCTCGGGCACTGCAAGAAGCTGCAGAACGCCAGTGAGCCAGCCGCCTGCCTGCATCGGGAGCGTCACCAGTGCGTCCGCCTCAAGTTCCTGGAGCGCCTCGATCAGCCGGCGGTCCGCGTTCGTGTCTTGCCCTGTCGCGGCTACCATCCGCGGCCCCAGGCGTGCCGCTGCGGTCGCTTCGGCGAGGGCCAGTGTTGCGGCGGGTCCCTCCCAGAAGGAGGCAGGATCTGGCCCGAAGGCGCCGGCCGGCCCGCGAGCCCACAGCGCGAGCGTCGGGGCTTCGTTGGGGCCAGCCGTCAAATAGATCGCGCCGCTCGCGAGGTGGCCCACATCGAGGATCTGGCCCAGGACGACGCTCAGGAGCCGCTCCAGCAGGCCACTGTGCAGTAGCCCGAGATCGCTTACGGTCTCGATAGCGCCAAGCATGGTGGCCAGCGCCGCGCTGCGCTGTGCCTCGCTCTGGAGGATGCGGTCCAGGGCGGCACCGGCGTCTCCGGCGAGCGCCGCCAGGGCGGCATCCCACGCTGCGGGCGCTGTGGGCCTGACCGCCACCAGGATGCCGTGCGGGGTGGCACCTGCCACCGTGGTCAGGCTCAACTGCTCCACTGGCACGCCCAACCGCTCGGCAAGCGTTGCGGTCTCTGGTGCGTTCAGAGCCGCCGCGCCAGCCATACCGTCGGACATGTCGGTGCGGCCCTCGCCAGGTGCTGGCGGTGTCAGGCGCTCGGCAGAGGTGTCGAGCCCGGGGCGATCACTGGCGAGCCTAACGAAGGTGACCGGTGCGCCGGTGAGTGCCCCTGCACCCGCAAGCAATACCCGCTCGACCTCCGCCACCGTCGAGGCGCGCGCCAGTTGGCGGGCCGCATCGTAGAGGGCACTCAGGGCTACGCCCTCGAATGGCACAGTCACCGGGCGGTGAGCCGAGGTCTGGTCGGCGTCAGCCGTTGTGTGTGGCAGCGTTGGCATAGTGGGCGGTTGGCAGGCCTGGACCAGCGAGAGCAACGCCAGGCACGACCGGTGGCCTCAGCTCGACGCTGATGGCTCGCCCAGGAGCTCACCGATCCGCACGGCGAGGCGAAAGACATCAAACGGCTTCACGATATAGCCCTGGGCACCGAGGGCGAGACCGTGCTGCACCTCCAACTCCTGCGACCTGGCCGTCAGAAAGATAACTGGCAGCCGCTGGGTGCGGGGGTCTTCGCGCAGCCTGGCGCAAGCCGTGAAGCCATCCATGCGGGGCATCATCACATCGAGGAGTGCCACATCGAACTGGCCGTGCTGGGCCGCCTCGATCGCAGCCCGACCATCGCCAACAGCTACAACGGTACAGCCAGCCTCCTCGAGTGCCAGGCGCGTAATCAGCTGGATATCGGGCTCATCTTCGGCCAGCAACACCCTCATCCTTCGCTATCCTCCATCAGCGCGAGTTGTCGGGCCACCTCCTCGATCGCAATGCGCTGTTTACGATAGAAGTCGGACTCGCTCATCGCCAGGCGGCTCGCCACATCGCGTACCGTCTTGCGTTGCAAGAAGCGCCCATCGAGCAGATTGTAAAGCAGCCACTCCTGGGCCGAAGGATCAAGCTGGTCATCGGGCCGCAGGTTCCCGATCGCCTGACGCAGCACCGCCTGCAGGGCGCGGGTGGGGCTGCCCCCCTGGCTCTGCAGTATGCGCCGCACCGAGCGCATCCCGAGCAGTGGGCTCTCGGCGAGCTTCGGCCCGCCCCAGAACTGGGTGAGCGCGTCCTTCACCAGTTGCGGAAACTCCGGCTGCATCACCACGTCGCCGTCCATCGCCACCAGCGTTGCAGGCGTGGCCTGTTCAAGGCGGCTGGCGAGCTCCTGGAGCGACTGCATCTCCGGGCCGAGACCGCGCAAGGTATCGAAGATCCGCTGCTGCATCTGCGCAGTGGAAAGAGCAAGCTCCATCTGGTGGGCCAGCACACTGATCAGGTGGCGCGTCTCGGCGGAGAGCCCACCACCGCGGCGCAACTGTTCTGGCGGGTAGGCCACCGCCAGCGCACCCAGAAACAGGCTATCAGGGCTGCGCAGTGGCAGCAGGCAGAACCCGCCACAGGAGAGGAAGGCATCGGTCGGGGGCAGGCTATCGCGTGCCCGTGGCGGCAGTTGCTCCAGCTGGGGCACGATCTCGTGCAGCGGATACTCGGCCACAAAGCGCTTCACCTCGTGGCGTGGCCCACAAACCGCGCGGATGGTGTAGCCCCCGTCGCCCGGTGCCAGGACAAACCCCGTATGCACCTTCAGGGCCCCACACACCGCCACCAGCGAGTTCTCAAGCAGAGCGCGCAGGTCGGCCCGGGTGAAGGTGCTGCGTGGCAGGTTACGCAGATAGTCAATCTCCTCGTGATCCTGCATGTAGACCAGCGCGTCCAGAAAGGGCTTGGCCCGGCTCACAAAGATCGGCATCAACACCGTCATCAGCATCACCCCGAAGGTGAGCAAGGTGTCGCTTGGCAGGCCCAGTTGCCGCTCAAGCACCGGCATCGCCTGGATGAACAGGATGAGCGTAATGCCAATAAAAGGGCCGTAGAGCCACCAGCGCACAAAGTCCTGCTTGATCAGCCGATCGGGCAGCAAGACCCCCTGAAACGCCACCGAGTAGGTCATCACCGTGACCATCACCGCTACGGTGATGCTGGCGATCGCCTGCAGCACGAGGATCACGCTGAGGGGAACACTGGCGGGCGCCCCGATCACCAGAAAGGGGAAGACCCCGATACCAGGGGCCGCAAACGTAGCCCCGAGGTAGGTGAGCCGCCGGCGCTGGGTGAAGGTGAGCGCGCTGCGCTGCGACTGGACAATTGCCAGCAAGGCGACAGCGCCACCGATCACAAAGAAGAGAAGATAGGACCAGAACAGCGGCCCCGGCTGAAACTGCGCGATCGGGCCGTTGGGCAATTCACCCCGGACGATCAACTCAGTTCCCAGCGCGACGAGCAGAAAGAAGCAGGCGCTCCCCAGGTAGGCCAGGTAGACGAGGGTGCGGGCGCGACGGGCTTGTTCCTGGCGCTCGGTGAGCGCCAGCAACCCGTTCGCCAGGTGGACGTAGGCCGCCGGGACAAGCGCAATGCCGAGCCACTGAGCCCGGCCGAGAAACTCAGTCGTGCTCGGACGGCGTGCCAGAGGCAGCAGCAGGTCTCCACTGTAGACCACAACAACACTGGCGAGGAGTACCAGCAGTGCGCGCGCGATATCGTTGCGCCAGTTCTGAAGAACGATATAGGCTAGCAGCGAGAACGTGATGATCAGGACGGCTGCGGAGAGCAGCTGGTTAAGTTGCTCGAGGATGGCTATCATACGCAATGGGTACGGCGGGGCATGGGGAGCCGATCCCCCCAATTATACCATAGGCCTCTTTCGCCATACGGACGGCTCGGGGGCCTATGCTATAATCGCCTGGCATACGGCGTTGTCGTCCCCAACCGAGGTCTTCACCATGCTCTTCAGCGCCCGTAGCCTGCCGAATCTCCTGGGGCTGTTCCGCATCGTCGCGACGCCGCTCCTGGTGTGGCTTATTCTGCTCGCGCGGCCTACGGGCTACCTCTGGGCCGTTGCTCTGCTCGTCGTGATGGCACTGACCGACATGGCCGATGGGCGTATTGCGCGGCGTCTTGGGGTCGTCTCGCCGCTTGGCATCTTTCTCGACACCATCAGCGACAAAATCTTCGTCACCGGCGCATTGCTGCCTATGATTCAGACCGGACTCATCTCGGGGTGGGTGGCCTTCGTGATCATCGTGCGCGAGTTCATCGTCTCGGGGCTGCGCTCGTTCGCCGCAGCTGAGGGGATGGTGATCGCGGCGGGGCGGCTCGGCAAGCAGAAGCTGGTCATCCAGGTCGTGGCGATCGTCTGGCGGCTCCTGGCTGCAAGTGCACTGCAGAGCGGTCTGGGCCAGGGCGCGCTGGGGTGGCTCCTCGGGCTCTGGCCCCTGGCGCTCGCGCTGGCCGTGGTCTGGACACTTGCCTCGGGGCTTGAGTATCTCGTCCATGCCTGGCCGCTGCTGCGGAGTAGCTGGGAGCCGCGGCCCATGGCCGGAGGGCCACCGGCGGAGTAATGTCCCGCCCACGGCGCGGCGGGGCCACAGGGGGGGGCGTACCATTCTGCGCGCCAGACCGCCCCCGCTTGCGCGGGGGTGGGTGTCAGCCCTGCGGTGTGCGCTGGGCACCAGCCACCATCGGCGACGCTCGGGAGCCCGTGGCGACGGGCTTCGCCTGCCCATCGCCGCGCGCTTCAGCGCCACGGCACGCGGGGGTTCAGCAACATCCGGCCCCCCGGCCTCAGGCCCCTGCGCAACCCAGGGTTGTGCGCCCGTTCAAACAGGGCTTGAAATAAGGCGCGCGCACCCACCGGATCCGCAACAGATTGCGCCTGATGGCCGGTATACGCCAACCTCTGGCGAACATTCGCCGCAAGGAACGAGCAGGAGTGAGCACACCAAAACAGCCGCCTCACAAAGGAGGCGGCTGTTTCGCATTGTAGGGTGCGAGGACCTACGTTCCCAGGGCTCAAGCCCCAGTAGCATCGGCGCTGCGGCGTTTCACGACCCGGTTCGGGATGGGACGGGGTGGGACCACCGCGC